>NZ_JBSFUR010000001.1:0-342449 GCF_053591895.1 Streptomyces sp. NPDC002867
CGGCTGTGAACAGCTCGGTGCCCCCAGCTGGGGGCACCGAGCTGTTCACAGCCGCCTCAGTTCGTCGCGCAGGCCGTCCCAGTGCTTGTCGTCGTCGACGCGCGCCGGCCTTTGCCGATTCGAGCCGCGGGTGCCCGGTCGGTACCGTGGACACGTTGCCGACCGCGGCAGTGGTAGTTGTCCCAGACTTCGTGGTCCTGGACCCGCGGTCAGGTGCCGGGGAACGCTCCCTGGGATCGGCGTCGAATGCTTCGGGTGAGGACGACGAGGCAGTCGTTGCGAACGCGGCGTCCGTCCTCATGAGGAGGGAGAAGCCAGGCCGGCCGGGCGCGGCCGCGGACAGTGTCGACCTGCCGCTCGAAGCGGCCTTTGCAGGTGGGCGGTAGACGGGCCTGTACGTCGAAGTCCGTGTCAGCCGCTGTGCGCCTTTTGGCGCCTTCGTGCTTGCGTACCCAGACGCCGGGCGGCCTGCTCGTAGACGGACACTGGCAAGACTCTTCTCGCGACCGTCGTGGACCAGACGTATGGTGGCCGGTGGAGCCCGAGCCGGTAGCGCCACGCTGCCTGCATACCGGTCCGCCTCGGAGTGGTCTCCATCGTCAGCCACTTGCGCATCGCGGCGCTCCCACCTGGGGCGCCCAGTGTGTCAGGGGTGACGAAGTGAACATGCTGCTCGCGCAGTTGCTGTTCGACCAGCTCCTGACGATGATTCTGACTCGGGATCTTCCTTACGTCGAAGTCGACGTAAACGCTTGTCAGTCGGCTGATCGCGCCACTGTCGAGCAGGTCCTCGAGCACATCGCACTCACTTCCCTCACAGTTGAGTTTCGCGAAGATCTCGTCGTCGGCCGAGGTGTTCGCCAGCAACCAGTCGGTCGCCCGTAGCAGTTCGACGGTCTCCTGCTGGGGGCACGCATCGGACTGCGTCTTGTCCGCGTAGACACTCGCTCCGAGGAGGCCACTGCCGTAGAGCGTCGTCGTTGCCTGCTTGTTGGAAAGCCCCGCAGGGACAACGGTCAGCCGCGAGTCCCGGAAGCTTCGGAGCAGGCGCTGGCAGGTGCGGGAGGGTTCGAACGAGTAGAGCGTGTCGAATCCCCACCGCGGGTCCAGGGCGATGTCCAGCGACTCCCCGTAGTGCCCGCCCACGTCGAGAAAGATTCGCACGGTGGTTTCCCTCCACGGATCTCATGCTGACTGGACGGAACCTCTGTCCATCCCAGAGGACAAGTCTTACGGCCTGCGGCCGAGAAGGTGGGTCAGACACGCCCCAGGCTCAGGAGCAGTGCCTCTGCGCATGTCGAGCGGTTCGCCTCACCGGCCACACAGGGCGCGAGAACACGGCCGGAGCCGGGAGCGGACCACGAGTTCGTCCTGCTGTCCGTCCTAGCGGTTGTCCCACCGGAAGGAGGGTCTCCTCGTGCCGAGAACGTCGTCGCGTGCCGCGGGCAGTCGCTGAGTGCTCGGTGGGATGCGAGGAGCCGGCGTCGATCGCGCAGGGGCCCGGTGCCACCAGCGTCACGAGGGCCTTGACCTGCTTCTGCCAGCCATGGCCAGGACGTCCCCGTGGACGTCGATCAGCAGCGGACACCTCCTGGCGCGTGCGACGATCCAGGCGTACGGCCCCCACTGTTCCGCTCCGTTCACCACGACGACCGGCGGCCCGCGCGGCGACGAGCGGCACCGGGGCCGGTCCACCCTCCGGCGGACCTCGGCGCGTGGCTCCACGGGCGATGGGGACATTTTCCCTGGAACTCGTCCGGCGCGGTGTGTCTCCACTTCGAGAACCAGCCCGGAGGTTACACATGGACGAGGCGTGCGGCTGAGCGCCGGGAACGCATCGAGCACGTGCGGGCCACCGGCCGCCACGTCGGTCCATCTCCTACCCGCAGGCGCGTACCGATCGTCTTTCAGGAATGGGCCGACCATCAACTACTAGTCATGCGAAGGCGGACGGTGGATGGACGTCATGACGCTCGACCGCGCGGCGGTCGCACCAAAGATGTACGGGGTTGTTGGGGCGTACCCCCGTATCTGGCACGGCAACGTGGTCGACATTGGCTGCAGAACGCGCGATCTCGAGCAGGCACTGAAACTCAAGGGACACGAGGTGCACTACATTGGGGTGGACGTGGACCCCGATGCCGAAGTGGTCGCTGATCTCGGTAAGCAGCTCCCCTTCGACGACGACTACGCGAACGTCATCACCGCGTTCGATGTGCTGGAACACACTGACGACATCCATCATGCTTTCTCGGAGCTCTGCCGAGTTGCTCGGGAGCACATCGTCATCACTCTTCCCAACTGCTACGAAGTGCGTATCCGCGTGCGGCACCTGCGGGGCAAACCCATCTCGGGGAAGTACGGGCTGCCTACTGTGGCGCCGAAGGACCGGCACCGCTGGTTCTTCTCGTTGGACGAAGCGCGGGTTTTCGTGAGAGAGGCAAGCCGTGAGCAGGGCTGGGAGGTGGCGGACGAGCGGGCGCTGGCGGGCCCCGGCAACGAACTCGTTCGCTCTGCCGTCCACCGGTGGCCCAACCTTCTCTCCCCGACGTACCTTGCGCTGCTGCGGCCGTCAGGGAGCTTGGGCGCCTGAGGCAGTCTCGAGGGGCACAGCCCTCGCCCTACGCCGCGGACTGGCACCACAGATCCGATCTGCCGACGCGTACGACAGATCGCGCATGCCCGATGGCGGCCGACCAACCGCGGAGGCGAAGCAAAACCATGCGAAACCCACTGGGGATGACTCCCCTTGTCGTCGCCGTCGCCATGGCTTGCTCGGGGCTTCTGGCGGTGGCGGCGGTCGCCGGTCCCTACCCGGCTCCCGGCGTCCTCCTGCTTGCCGGGGCAGTGCTGTTCGTCTGCCTTGCTCCCCGGGGACTCATCGTGGTGGTCACGACGATTGCTGCGGTCATCCATCAGGCGGCGTGGCCACAGCTCGGTACGTTCTTGGGAGGAACCCTCCACACGGGGGACGCTGTCTTTGTTGCCGTGTGCGTCGCCGCGCTGCTGAGGTGCTCATCGGCACCTCGGACACCGGTCCTGAAGTTCCTGGTGGTCTTTCTCCTGTTCGGAGTGGCGCGAACAGTTTTGAACAACGGCGCTGAGTCGACATTGAGTTTCGTCCGGGTGATGCAGCCGGTTGTCGCGGGGGCCGTGGTCGGTCTCGTGCTCCACCGCGACTTCGACCTGTGGCGCTTCGTGCGTTGGGGACTCCTGGCAGTTCTGGTCACGGTACCTCTCTTCGGCGATACGACGGGCCGTTGGTCCGGCCTCCCCGGCGGCCCCAACGAGGTGGCACTGGTCGCCGCGGTACTGGTGGTTCTCGGTGCGGCGGACTCGAGCAGAGCAGCGAGAGCCCTGTTTGTTCTGAGCGGGTTGGTCGGATTGTTCGGCTCACGAGGGATCGGCGCCTCGGCGGGCGCGCTGGCCGGGCTGGCCGTGCTGGCTCTCGGTCGGAGGCAGTGGAATCGGGCCGCAGGCACTCACCGGGGCGTCAACATCCTGGTCGTTCTCGTCGCGGCGGCATCCGCTGTCGTGCTCATCCCGCAGGTCCGCCCGGACCTGCACGTCACTCTTTGGGTTCACACCGTACAGGCCGAGTCCTTCTGGGGAGCTTTCGAGGCGACGAACCCGCTACTTGGCAGCGGTTGGTCACAGGTCGACCCCAGCGCACTCGTGGACGCCTACCGAAGTACGCACATCGAAGGTCTCCACAACGTCTACTTGGACATTGCTGTCTATCTGGGTGCCGTGGGAGCGAGTCTGTTCCTCGTGATTCTGTGGCACGCATGGCGCCCCCGCGACATGGCGACGCGTGCGGTTCTGGTGACAACGCTCGTGTGGTTCAACACCACCGGTGCCTACCCTTGCGCGGGCTGGGGAATTCTCGGCCTGGTCGTGGCGGCCTCAGCATGTCAGGCTTCGGCCTCCGTACAGCCGCTCGGCCACCGAGCAATGCCCGGGACGTGCGGCTCGGATCCCTGGGAGCCCACGAGGGGCCTGCCTTCCCGGGTGATTGACCGACAAGTCACCAAGTAGGGCCGCGTTCAGCGTGGGTCGGGAAGATACGCCCGTGCTCAGCGTAGTGAACACCGACGGTTCGACCGAGTCCGACTTCGTGCCCGCGCTGGAGCAGTTCCTCGGCTCGGTGGCCAACGACAGCCGGCCACCGAGCCGGCTGAGCGTTGGCTTGGCGTGTCCAGATGTGCACTTCATCTGCGACCGCAATAATGGGGCCTTCGATCGCGGAAAGTGACTCTCAACAGCAAACACGATGGCAAGCAACCGTGTGGAGGAACAACCGCGATGAGTGGCGCGTAGTCCGTCGACGCCGCACGGTGGACCGGAGCATGACTCCGTTGGCTACATGGTCGAGCTTCTCCTCGCGTCCTCTCCGGACATGAACCTCTGCCACGCTGGCCCTGGAGCGTTGCGCTACCGTCTCAGCCTCCACCGGCCCCCGTACGCCTGGGCGGTCTCAAGTTGAGAGGGCAGCCCTGCCGGGGTCCATGTACACGCAGGCCGTGCGCCGTCTCGGCACCCAGGCGCGACAGCGCTCCAAGGCACACAGAGGCTGATCCGCACCGGGAGGGACGACTGTGGCGATTCGAAGGGAGTGTCGAGAGCGATGAGGTGGCTACGGGCATGGGTGAACGTGCCTCAGAGGTTGCGCGGGGCGCGCATCGGAACCCGCTCGTACATTTCGCCACGCGCCGTGCTCCAGGAGCATGCACACATCGCCGTCGGGCAGCGAACCCTGGTCGGCCGCCATGTGGAGCTGGTCCCACAGGGCGGCTTCATCACGATTGGAAGCGATTGCACCCTGAATAACTACGTCGTCCTGTACGGCGCCGGTGGCATCACCGTGCATGACGGGTGCCGTATCGCGACCGGTGTCGTCATCGTCGCCTTCAATCACGAGTTCGGAGACCTCACACGCCCCATTCACCGCCAGCCGATCACCGCTCGGGGAATCGTCGTCGAGTCCGATGTGTGGATCGGGGCGCGCGCGATCTTGCTGGACGGGGTGACCGTCGGCCGGGGGAGTGTCATCGGGGCGGGGTCGGTCGTTACGCGCGACGTCCCGGAGTACACCGTTGTTGCGGGCAATCCGGCGCGCGTGGTGCGCCACCGAGACTCCTCGGGGGACCACGCAGCCGGCTCTACCGTCTGCTTGCGGCATCCTTGACCAGCATGCGGCGGTAGAGGCCGCCGAGTTCGTCGAGGTTGGTGGAGAAGCCGTACGTCGCGAGGACCCTTCGCCGCACTGCGGCAAGTTGCCCGGGTCCGGGCGAGGACGCCAGAGCCTCGCGCAGACCCGTTGCGAGCGAGACGCTGTCAGCCGGTACCAGCGAGACGCTGGGCCAGCCCGATGCGGCGGCCGGAATCCCACCGACGGAGGTCGCCACGACGGGGACGCCGGCGGCCGCTGCTTCCAGAAGCGTCCTCGGCAGCCCCTCGTCCCTCGACGAGATGACGAAGAGATCGGCACGTGCGAGTTCTTTCCTCACCTCATCCAGGCCGCGGGCTCCGAGGAATTCGACATGCCCCGACAGCCCCAGCCGATCGGCCTGGCGGAGGAGCTTCGCTTTCTCCGGACCGTCACCCACGATGCGCAGGCGTGTCGTCGGCACCGTCTCGACGAGCGTGGCCATTGCTGTCAGCAGCATGTCGTAGCCCTTGGACGCAACGAGCCGGCCGACAGTGAGGAGCGACGCAGTGGGCCCGGCCAGCGGAGCCCGGGTGCGCTCCAGTGGCTCCTCCCATACCGGCAGGAGCCGCGGCGGCACGAGATCGGACAGGATGCCGCGACGGGCCAGCGCGTCGGCCATCGACTGGGCGACGACTCTGCGTGCAGTGGCGCGACGGGCGAACGCGACAACGGCCCGCTCGAGCACGGCCCTGCGCCAGCGGCCGAGCGAGGCGGCCGGCAGCGCGAGATAGTCGGCGTGGATGTCCATGAGCCATGGACGCCGGACGATCAGCGATACGATCGAGGCTGACAGCCAGCCCCATGGCTCCGCTCCGTTGACGAGGACGGTCTCGCCCCTGCGCGCGGCCGCTCGGGCGAGGCGCACCCCGATCCGGACCGATCCGGCGGCCCAGAGCAGAGATCGCGGACCCGTATGGCGCGGGCGCCGCACGACGTGCATCGAGCCCCGGTCGGTCTCAAGATGTGGTCCCGCCCAGACGCACCAGGCGTGGCCGAGTCTGTCTGCCAGCGCGTTCCACGCGCGGAAGTCCGCGGAATCCTCGACGGCGGTCTGCCGGTGCCCGGAGATCGTCACGACGGTGATGCGAGACGGCGCCACGGCGGCTGCGGGTGAGTGCGGCGCGTCCATCAGTTGTCTCCTAGTCGGTAGCTGGAGAGCAGCGCGGGGAGTTCGGCCGGTGCAAGCCGGGACCAGGCATCGACTGCGGAGAGGCAGGGCACGAAGGGTCCGTCTTGAAGGTACGTCGGATGGTCGAATTCGAAGAACCGGACCTTGATGTCATGGTCGGCGAAGGCCGGCAGGTTCAGGTAGTCGCGTCCGGAAGGGCCGGCGATGTACTCGTCGGCGCCCGCCGCCTTGCACAGATCCAGGATCAGTTCGCTCTTGCTCCCCGTGGGAGCGAGCTCGCTCGCGCGGATCCGCGGCACCGTGACGCCGAACTGCGAGAGAAGCCAGTCCGCGAGGTCCAGGTTGAGATCTGCCAGCAGGGAGCCAGGTGACGCGTCGTCGATCGCCGTGAGCAGCGCTTCGAGGCGGTTCGCGCCCGGTGTACCGGACACGGCCTGGGTCAGGCGCCCGCGGTAGCGCCGTCGCCAATGGGGCGTGTCGGAGACTCGCACCTCACGGATCAGGGTGCCGAAGGGGGCGTGCACCGGGACGGTGAGCCATGTCTCCTGCCCGGCCAGCAGCACCCGGTTGCGGTTCTGGAAGTAGTTCTTCCGGTACGGGACCGAGTCGAGGACGATCCACAAGTCCGACGCCGCGACCTTGGCCAGCAGGCCCAGCCACGGCAGGTGCTCGGGCTGATGAATCGTGACCCTCACGCGAGCACTGCTTCCAGCCGCGAGACCTCGAACGCTTCGCCGTACTGTGCGCGCATCTCGTAGCCGCGGTACCGCGAGCGGGCCTCGACGCCCTCGATCCACTGCTCTCCGTACTTCTCGAGTTCTGAACGGTGGCAGCGCAGAGCCTGCAGCTTCGGCTTGATGGTGTCGTCGATGTTCATGTAGAGCTGTGGGCGGAAGCCGACGTAGCTGCGTCCGGATGGTGTGATCGGTTCGTACATGAGCACCGAGTTGTAGTACCGGCTCGCCGCGATGGTCGCGAGGGCCGTGTTCGCATGGGACCGATGGGTGTCGAACGGCCAGTGGGTGAACACCATCGTCGGACGGAAGTCGTCGACGATCTCGTTGATCGCCTCCACCACGGTCGAGTGGTTCTCCACGTCCTTCGCCGGGAACTGCAGGATATCGAGGTCCTTGACCCCGAGCGTCGCGGCGGCTTCGTACCCTTCCTCCGTCGCGACGCCGGCATCCCGGAAATGGCTGCCGTTGTAACTGGTGTACTCGGAGGTGCTCATCACGAGAAAGCGCACTTGCGCTCCGGCCAGCACCAGCCTGGCAGCGGTGCCGCCGGCTGCGAGTTCGATGTCGTCGAGGTGGGCCCCGACGAACAGGCTGCGCTCAAACATTGGATTGCTGCACAACATCAGGTCTTCCTCCTGGAGAACGTCGGCCGCCACAGCGACCGCGACAGCCACGCAGCCGGAGCGGCACCATGGAACTTGAGACAACGCAGCGTCGCGGCGAGGGCCAAGGCGACAGGTTCTGTGTCGAAATCCGCGGCTCGCTGCACGAGTTCGGATCGGGGTGTGCCGGCATCCGGCAGGCGCGCGGCGGCTACGGCCAGAGCTGCCATCCGCTCGAGATCCCCGTCGGGTGCGACGTAGCGGTCACGCAACTCGCCTGCGATGTCCGAGCAGCCGCCGACGTCGAACGAGACCCAAGGGATCCCGAGCGCCAAGGCCTCGAGTACGACTCGGGGGAAGCCCTCCTGACGTGAGGGAACGAGCACGCAGTGCGCTTGCGCCATCGCCCAGGCGGCGTCGGAGTTCGGGACTCGCCCGGCCATGAGCAGGGGCTCGGTGGTGAGTTGCGCACTCAGCGGCCCGTCTCCCAGGACCAAGAGCTCCGCCGCGGGCAGCTCCTTGCGGATCTCTGTCAGCAGGTGCGGCAGGCTGTCTGCGCCGCGGATGATGTCGAGACCATGCACATAGACGAACCGGTGAGGAGACGTGAGCCAACGCCGAACGACCTCCTGCGAAGAGAGCTCGGGCTCGACGGCCGCGAGGGCGCGCCATGCCTCCTGGTTGACGTCGTTGGCGGCGAGCAGGAGCCGGTCCTGCTCGATCCCGTACCGGTCGGCGTACTCACCGAGGAGGCGTGGCGGGCCGGTGACGACCGCGTCTACCACCCGGCGCAGCACGAAGCGATGAAGGACCCGGCCCGCGCGCGCACGAAGACCGAGGCGGCGGACGCCCGGCGGGAGGCCGGTGCCGCCCGACGACCACAATGCGACGCGCCATCCGCCCCCCAGCCGACCTGCCAGTGCCAGGAGCGCGGCCAACTTCCAGTGGATACGCACGAAGATGACGTCGACCCGTTCTCGCCGTGCCCGTGCGACAAGGCGGACGAACGCGCGTGTCCAACCGACGCTCAGCTGAAGGGCCGGCAGGTCTGCGGGGTCGCCGTACCGTACGGCGGTTGCCCGGGTCATACGCGACAGGGCGTCCACGAGGCCCGGCACATGCGCGGCGTGTCCGCTCCGCATGCCCGCCGTGGTGAAGACGTACCATATACGTAGTTCCCCGATCGGGGGCAGTGGGTCGGTCGAGAGCAGCAACTTGCCGGCTGGAGTGGTCCCACTGACATGGAAGCCCGCGCGAGTGTACAGCGCGAGGGCCGGCCCGTTCTGCGGGTCGCAGTTGATCGTGACGACACCGCACGACTGCGCGAAAAGCCGGGCGAGCATCCAGGACGCGATACCGGTGCCCCAGTGCTCGGGATGAACGGCGACGCGGTTCACATGCACACCGGTCGGCCGGCTGGAGGCAATGAGGAAGCCGACCGGCTTCCCCGCCGCCATAGCCACGAGGCTCAGTTCTGCCTTGCCGGGAAGCGCGCGCGTGAAGTTCTCGAGCTCCCACGGTTCGTCGTCGTAGTGCGCGCTGGCCAGGTGCACCCGCCGTTCCAGTTCGACGAGCGCACCGAGGGCATCGTCCGGCAAGTCTCCCAGGCGACAGAGTACTTGTTTGTGGTGACCGGCCGAGGCCGTCCCCGCCGTGCCGTGCATCGTGGGTCTCCTGATCGAGTTGTGGCTCCGCTTGCCAGACTGGCACGGCACAACGCGATGACCTGGCCCGACGAGCCGTCCGCGGAAGCCAGTGCACCCCGACGGCGTACCCATTCGGAGGGGAGTACTGCGGCGGAAAGCCGGGTGGGGCGGGAGACCCAGCAGTGCTCGGGACTTGTGGATCGGCTCTGGGGGAGCGCATGAGGGGCGTACCTTCGCGGGTGATTGATCGACACGTCACCGAGTGGGCCCGCGTTCGCAGCGTGGGACGGGAGGCAGGCCCGTGCTCGGCGTAGTGAACGGCGACCGTTCGACCGAGTCCGGCTTCCTGATCGACGAGATCGTCGGCGAGGGCAGCCGGATGCTCGCCGCCGTGTTGGAGGTCGATGGCAACCGGTACGTATCCGAGTTGGCTGCCGAGACGGACCAGGCCGGTGCTGCCTGGTGGTCCGCAACGGCCGCCACCTGCCTCGCACCGTGACCACCGCGGCAGGCCCCGTTGTGCCCGCGCTGGAGCAGTTCCTCGGCTCGGCGGCCGGGCTGTCGCCGGCCACCGTGTCCCGGCTGACGAAGCGGTGGCAGGACGACCACACCGCCTTCCAGCAGCGCGACCTCGCAGCGGCGACAACGTGCACGCGTCGGCGGAGGGTGTGCACCCCAACGTTCGGCTCGGACCGGCGCGCTTCTGCGTCCTGGTGCTGATGGGTGTGCGCCTGGACGGCACCCAGAAGCTGATCGAGTCGACCTTCTCCACCTTCAAGCTCCGCACCAAGGTCCCCCGCGGCACCGGCAGCCCGGCCGCAGCCCTCGCGAGGGTGTTCAAGCTCGTCGAGTCCGCCCAGGCCCGCTGGCGCGCGGTCACTGGATCCCCACTTCGTCGCCCTGGTCCGCGCGGGCGCCAAGTTCGAGAACGGCGTCCTGGTCGAGCGTGCAGAAGCCGCGACTGCCTGATCATGTGTCACCCGAACCCCGTCTCTAGGCAATTGCCATCGGCCGCACGAGCGGACCGCCTTACGGCGAGGTGATTCCCGCTTGCTCCGGAAGCGGCTCTGCCGTGGAAACCGCATGAGGCAGCGACCGGACGAGCGCCCGCAACACGAGGAACCAGCACGCCGTGCTCAACGCCAGCAGGCACAGCGAACCCGTGGCGTAAGCCAGTGCCATGCGTTCCGGGCCCGCCCAGAGCTGGGTCACGGCGACCAGCACGGCCAGCTGGCAGACACCCTCGGCCGTCAGGAACGCCAGCCGGACGCCGGGGAACCCCAGGGCCGTCGGCAGCACCTTGCCCCAGATCACCGTGCCGCGCAGCGCGGCCCCGGCCAGAAGTACCACCGCCGCCGTCGACAGCATCGTGTACTCGGCGCCGTACACCAGGCCCAGGAGCAGTCCGGTGAGGGGAGCCGCGACCGCCACCGCCAGCGCCCCGACTGCTCCGGTCAGCGCACTGGAGCGGAGGGCGTCCTTCATCACCGCCGTACGGCATCCATGGGCTCCGGCCAGCGCCAGGCGCGGATAGAGCTGCGCTGCCACAGGGCTGACGAAAGTGATGAAGAGACGGGCCATCGACGTGGCCACCTTCAGATACGTCACCAGTGTGGGGCCCCCGAACACCCCGGCGAGCACGGAAACGCCACTCTCCGAAGCAGCGGAGACCGATCCGGTCGCCGATGTCTTCACCAGGAACGGCATGAGGCCCGGTGGCAGGGGGACGGGCTCGACGGCAGGCGGACCGCATGCTTCGCGCACCTGCCGGACAGCGCCGGTGGTGAGCACGACCGTGGAGACCAGACCGGTCACCACGGTCGCCGTCAGGTAGCCCACCGGGCCGGCCATCAGCAGCCCGGTCAGCGTGACCAGACACCCGAACACGGCGAGCGCGAGCCGGACAGTGCCCAGCCGGAACAACTTGCCGGTGAGCGCGTAGCCGACCGAGGCGCTTCCCGCGGGTGTCGCGACACCGGCTCCGAGCACGGCGGGAACGAGCAGCCAGAGCAACTCGGACGAGAGCCATCCGGTGGCAGCGGCGGCGAAGGCCACCAGCACGCCCCCGATCGTCGCCAGCAGCCCGGAGGCGAAGTCCAGCCGGACGAGCCGGTGGTACAGCTGAGTACCGCGGCCCGCACCGCGCAATTGCTCTGCCGGCACAAAGCGCTGCTGCGCGTCCTCCAGGCGCGGGTCCCACACGACGAACCAGACCGTTGCCAGGGACTGCACGAAAAGCACCTGTCCCGCCTCGGCGCCGCCCACCTGCCGCACCAGCGCGGCGGTGGTCGCCAACGAGAGTGCCGCCTCCACCTGGCCGGCGACGGTGAGCGAGCCGAAGGTTCGCAGGTGGCGTTTCCAAGCGCGGCTCCTGCCGACCGGCCGCGACGGGTTCACGGGCTCACGGCGAGCGTGCGACCAACGGTGAGCAGGCCGGCGGCGACGAGCCCTACGGCCACCACAGTTCGCGATTCACTGCATGTGCCTCGTCCCACCTTCAGCACTCCGAACGCTCCTCAATGCCTCTGCCGGGTCATTGACGCATGCCCTCAGGGCTCTCATCCCGACTGCTTGTGTGTGTCTGTCCTTCACCACTCTGATGCAGCAACACCACGCCGGTGCGGTGCCTTCACATCGGAGCGCCCGGCAGGTGGGCTCTTACGCCATCCGGTGGTTTCGGGCAGGCGGACCGCTCGGGCACCTCACGAGGGTTATGTATGCATCTGTCGGCCCGAAAAGGTTGCGATGCGCAAGGGACGACCGAACTGACCTGAGGAGCGTGAAGAGATGACGGCCCCGTCGAGATGGCGTTCCGCCTCGCTCACTTTTTGCGAGGCGTCGTCGGACCTGCCCCGGCCGCTCCGGTGAGGACTCTTCGTCCGCGCTTCTGGGTGGAGCGAAAGGGCTGGATCCGCTTCGGCCGGCCGGCCGAAGCGGATCCAGCAGAGCCGTCGCTCCGGAGGCGGATCGCCTACGTCGTCGGGGTGGCCGCGTTGGTGTGTCTGGCCGGGGTCGGATGGATCGTGGTCACCGGCCTGATCGCCCGTTCCGAACTCCTCGCCGCGCAGCGCTCCCTGGAGGCGCTGCGGCAATCGGTCTCCGGGGCTGCGCCGAGCGCCGCACAGGCGACCGGTGCGCATGCGTCGGCGGATCCGAAGGCGGCGATGCGATCCGCGGCAGGGCATGCCGCCCGCGCTCATCGCCTCACTTCGGGTCCCGCCTGGTACGTCGCCGCGCAGGTACCTGTCCTCGGTCGGCCCCTCACCACGGTGCGCGGTGTGACGCATGCCGCCCACCGTTTGACGCACGATGTACTCCCGCCGGTGGTCAGTATGGCGACGGGAGGCAAGGACGCTCGCGACGGCGGCCTACAGGGCATGCTGTCCCGACTGGACGAGAAGGCCCCGGACTTCGAGCGGGCGGCACAGGTGGCCGCCGACACGAGAAACGACACTCATGAACTGCCCTCCCGCACATGGGTGGGGGCGGCTGACCAGGCACGGGCCCAGTTGGTGCGCCAACTGGACCGGATCGCCCCGGCAATGACCGACGCCGCCTTGGCGGCACGTGTGGTGCCGCCCATGCTGGGCGCGGACGGTCCGCGGCGCTATCTCGTGGTCTTCCAGAACACCGCGGAGGCGCGCGGCACGGGCGGGCTGCCGGGAGCGTTCGCCGTGCTCACGGTCGAGCAGGGGCAACCGCGCTTCGAGACCTTCGGCACCGACACGATGCTGGCCGAGGCCGACCCCTCGATCGATCTGGGTGCCGAGTACACGGCCCAGTACGCGCGTATGGACCCCGTCGGCACGTGGGCCAACTCCAACATCAGCCCGCATTTTCCCCATGCCGCCCGCATCTGGGCTGCAGCCTGGTACGACCACAGCGGAGAACGGGTGGACGGCGCGATCGCCCTCGACCCCAGCGGACTCGCGAGGCTGCTGCGGGCGACCGGCCCCGCCCGGATGCCCGACGGTACGGTGCTCACTGCCGACAACGCCCTGGACCTCGCGGAGCGGGACGGCTACGCACGTTATCCGGACAGCGTTCAACGCAAGTCGTTCCTCCTGAATGTGGCGCGCACGGCCGCCACATCGCTCTTGGAGGCTCTTGGCGACCCGCAGCGGCTTCCCGCACTGCTCAGGGGCACGTACGACATCATGACCGAGGAACGCCTCAAGGTGTGGAGTGCCCGGCCCGACGAGCAACGGTTGCTGATGACCAGCCCCTTGAGCGGTGCGCTTCCGGCGACGCCGGGCCCCTTCGCCGGCGTGGTGGTCAACAACGCAGCAGGTGGAAAGCTCGACTACTACCTGGACCGCGAGCTGCGCTGGATCCCCGGCCGCTGCACCCGGGAAGGGCGGCTGGTCACCGCGCAGATCACGCTCACCAACCGTGCCCCCGTCACGGGGCTTCCCGCGTACGTCACCCAGCGCGGCGACAAACCGCCCTACCCGACGCAACCCGGTGACAACAGGCTGCTGGTCTCCTACTACGCCAGCAAGGGCGCACTACTGACCGCTCTGACCGTCGACGGCCGTCCCGCGATGCTGCACAGCGGTGTCGAGCGGGGGCACCCGGTCTACACCGCCGACCTGGAACTGCCGGCGCAGAGCAGCCGCACCCTGACGTTCCGGCTCGTGGAGCCGGTCAGCCACCGCCCGCCGGTGCTCCTGCGCCAGCCGCTGGTCACGCCGTTGCGGACCCATGTGGAGCCCCACCCGGACTGCGGTGCCTGAGCGGCCCCCTCTCAGCCGACGCCCATCGCCACGGCGATACGTTCCACCGACTCCTCGATACGCCGCACGCACTCCCGCACCACTGCCTCACTGCCCCCGAGCGGGTCGGCCACGTCGTCATCGGCCGCGTCCGCCGGGGCCGCACCGCGCCGCGCGGCGGCTCCCACGACGAGAGCGGTGAACCGGGCAGCCGGATCCGCCACATCCGCGCCGTCCTCCGCCCTCACCAGCCGGGCGAACTCGCGCAGGCTGAAGGCCCGGGACAGGGCCCGGACAGGCGCCAGGCGCACGGCCGCCTCACGATGCTCCAACGCCGCCCCGAGCACCAGATCCGCACGTTCGACCAGTCCGGCCGTCAGCCGGCGGGCCCCCGTCCCCGACGGGTTCCCGCCCCGTGCGACGACCGCGGATGCGGCCGCGGCCTCCATCGGCGTGCCGGTGACAGCCCGTGTGCCTGCGCTGCTGAGATGGATCGCCTCCCGCACCGCGGCCAGCCGCTTCCTCAGCAGGCATTCGGCGAGCGGGGAGCGGTACAGATTGGCGGTGCACACGGTGAGCACACGGAATTCCGGCACGCGCGGCGTGCCGGAAGGAGAGTCACTGCCGAGCATCACGCCCGCACGTTCTGCCATGAGATCACCGTCCACTAATCGCGCACCCCGCCGGCTGCGGCGGCGTACAAATCGTCGAACCACGCTGTCGTGGCCCGCACGTCCACTGTCTCGGCGCCGGCGCGTGCCCCGGCGGCGAGCGCCGCGTGCACATCGGGTCGCATGGCCCGCAGCATGGCCTCGGCCAGCCGCCGCGACGAACCGTGCGGCACGAGAATGCCGTTCTCGCCGTCGCACACCAGGTCGGGCACTCCGCCGACGGCGGTGGACACCACTGGTACGCCCGCCGCGATCGCTTCCATGACGACCACGGGAAGGCCCTCGTACGAGGAGGACAGCACCAGTGCGTCCGAGGCGGCGACCAGACGGTTGGCCCCCGCGACCGCACCCAGGTACCGCACCTGCTTCTGCAGCCCCCGCCGGTCGACCTCGGCGAGCACTTGCTGCCGCAGGGGGCCGTCGCCGGCGAGGACCAGGAGCGCCTCGGCGTGCCGGGCGAGCACCTGTTCCGCTGCCTCGATCAGCAGCATGTGGTTCTTGGGCGTACGGAAGTTCGCCACGCACGCGAAGACGAAGGAGTCCAGGGGGATTCCGAACTCTGACCGCACCTGCTCTGCCCGCTGCGCCCAGGAGCGCTGTGCGGCCACGTCCACGCCGTGGATCCGGGTCCGTACCCGGCGCGCTCCCCGCACCGTACGCGCCTGCGCCACCTGGGGTGACACGGCGACCGTGACGTCGTCCAGCCAGCGAGTCGACCGGTCGAGCAGCATGGTGAGCGGGCGGTACCACACCGAGTGGACCGTGGACACCAACAGGGGACGGTGGCGCATCAGACGCAGGAACGGGCGCAGCAGAGCCGCCGGCGCGGGGGAGTGGACGTTGACGACGTCGGGCGACTGCCTGCGTACGACACGGACCAGCTCGGCGTAGCGCAACCACCGCGGGCAGGACCGCAGATCGACGACGTTCACCCCGCAGGCACGCAGCTCATCGGCGAGCGTCTCGGTGGAGGCACGGAGGAACACCACGGTGTAGGCGTGGTTGTCGCGAGGTGCGCCACGCAGCCGTTCCACCAGAAGGACCTCGGCGCCACCGACGTCGAGTGACTTGATGACCTCGCAGATCCGGGCCGTCGTCACCGTGCAACCCGCCGTGCGCCGCGTCTGCCCGCCCGGGACGAGAACGGGCCGGTTTCCCGCTCGCGGCTCTCGCGCAGCCGGGCCTCGACCTCCGCGAGGCGTTCCCGCGAGACCGCGAAGACGTCCGGCCCGACGGCCCCCGGGCCGGGAACCAACCGGTCCAGCTGGGGCTCGTAGTGCATGAAGTCGTATCCGTGGTCCCCGAGCCATCGGCGTACCTCGTGGACCGACGAGCCGAACCGTGCGAGGAAGGGATCGACGAGTTCGAGGAACCACACCGGCGGGTCGGCACGGGACAGCAGCTTCTCCGCTCCGCGCAACGCACAGTGTTCCGCGCCCTCGATGTCGAGCTTGCCCATGGCCCAGGAGCGGTCGGGCAGCGTTTCGCCGAGGCGTACGACCCGCGCGGACACGACCTCGCCGACGTCCTCCGGGGTCCGGATCCGGGAACCGGTGCCGCGCAGCACGAAGGGCAGCGTGCCGGGACTTTCTCCGACCGCCAACTCGTGCACCGACACGGAACTCAGCCGATTCTTTTCCAGGTTCTCGCGCAGCCTCTGCACATAGACCGGGTGAGCCTCAAATGCGTGCACCTCTCCCCGGTCCGACACGAGTTTGGCCGCCAGAAGAGTGAAAATTCCCTCGTTGGCGCCTCCGTCGATGAAACCGTCCCCGGGACGCAGATAGCGCTTCATGAAGGTCATGGCCTCGAAGTCGGGCAGACCGCCGAAATAGAGCAGGCGCCCCACCTGAGTGCTGTCAGGATGGGCCCGGAACCGCATGCCGTCGTAGACCTTCAGGTCGAAGGGCCTGCCCACCAGGCGTTTGTACGCCTGCCACAGCGCCATGCGCGCGTAAGCCCCGGGACGGTGGCCCCGGTTGGCCGGGTGGTTCCAGATCAGTCTGAGCATTTCCTGCACGGTAGTCGGCATGGGCTCCTGCTTCCGACGCAAATGGCAGTGCATTTGCCGTCCGTCTCCTGAACGAGGAGACCCGGCTGGGTCTGTGCCGTTTATATCCGGCACGACCGGGCGCGCCGGAGGCCGCCACGCGGGCTTCTCATGCCCTTGACAGAAAGTGGGCCGTGCTCCGCCTAATATCGGGTACATGTCGACCGCCATGCAGCGAATCAGCGGTTCCGAAATTCCTCGCCTGCGCGTGATGAGAGTGATCGCGCGAATGAACATCGGTGGTCCGGCCGTCCAGGTCTCGGCACTCATGCGTGGTATGGATCCCGAGCGGTTCGAGCATCGTCTGGTCACCGGATTCGTGAGTCCGGGAGAGGCCGACCACCTGGATCAGCGTGCGCCCGGCCTCCCGGTGCACCGGATCAACGGCCTGGGGCGTGCTGTGCGGCCCTCGGACGACGCACGCTGCCTCGCCGAACTCGTGGCGGCCATGCGTCGGTTCCGGCCCCACATCGTCCATACGCACACGGCGAAGGCCGGCGCGCTCGGCCGGACCGCGGCCGTGCTGGCCCGGGTGCCCTCACGAGTGCACACCTTTCACGGCCATCTCCTGCACGGCTATTTCTCCCCGGCGAAGACCAAGGTCGTGGTGACCGCCGAACGTGGGCTCGCGGCCCTCACGGACCGTCTGGTCGCCGTGGGCGGGCGGGTACGCGACGATCTCGTCGCCGCGGGTATCGGAAAGGCCGGCCAGTACACGGTGGTTCCGCCCGGCACCAGTCTCGCCCCCGCGCCCGACCCCGCGAAGGCCAGGAGCATCCTGGGACTCCCGCAGGGGGGCCCGGTCGTCGCGTACGTGGGGCGCATCACCGGGATCAAGCGTCCCGACCGTCTCCTTGCAGTCGCCCGCGAGGTGTACCGAGCCGTCCCGGAAGCCCACTTCGTGGTGTGCGGAGCAGGAGACCTCCGCCCGGACCCGGAAGCCGTCGCCGAACTCGGCGACTCTCTGCATCAGCTGGGGTGGCGCGCGGACGTCGAGACCGTGTACGCCGCCGCGGACATGGTGCTGCTGACGTCGGACAACGAAGGCATGCCGGTGAGTCTGATCGAAGCGGGCCTCGCCGGGCTGCCGAGCGTGGCCACCGACGTCGGCAGTGTCGCGGAGGTCGTGCGGGACGGAACGACAGGATTCCTGGCCGCGCCGAGGACCGCCGACCTCGCACGCCACACAGTGACCCTTCTGCGCAATCCGCAGCTGCGCGGGGAGATGGGGGCGCAGGCGCGAGCGTTCGCCACCCGGCGCTTCGGCGAGGAACGCCTGGTGGCCGACACGCAGGCCCTCTACACCTCCATCGCCGTCGCCCGCGGCTGGTGGACCGCACCCTCGTCCGAAAGGTGAGCACAGTGAACGTCCTAGTTACCGGAGGTGCCGGGTTCATCGGCGCCAACCTGTGCCGAGAGCTCGTGTCGCGTCCGAACGTGGGCAAGGTCATCGCCCTGGACGACCTGAGCACGGGCTCTGCGGCCAACCTCGCGGGAACCGACGTGGAACTGGTCGAGGGCAGCATCCTCGACGCCGGACTCCTCGACAATTTCGTGCCCGGAATGGACGCCGTCGTGCATCTCGCGGCGCGACCGTCCGTACCTCGCTCGCTGGCCGACCCGGTCGCCAGTCATCACGTCAACGCGACGGGCACGGTCGCCGTCCTCGAGGCATGCCGGCGCGCGGGCGTCCCCGTGGTCGCGGCCTCGTCCTCGTCGGTCTACGGAGCCACCGACGTCCTGCCGAAGCACGAGGATCTGGCGACTCGGCCACTGAGCCCCTACGCCGCGAGCAAGCTCGCCACCGAGGCGTATGTCCTCGCCTACGGCGCCTCGTTCGGCCTGCCCACCCTGGCGTTCCGTTTCTTCAACGTCTACGGGCCGCTGCAGCCGGCCGGCCATGCGTACGCCGCCGTGGTCCCGGCCTTCATCGACGCCATGCTGCGCGGCGCCCCGGTGCGGATCTTCGGCGACGGACTGCAGAGCCGGGACTTCACCTATGTCGGAACCGTCGTCCGGGTGCTGGCCGACGCGGTGATGCGCAAGGTCTCCTGCGACCGTCCGGTGAACCTCGCCTTCGGCACCCGGGTCA
Organism: Streptomyces sp. NPDC002867; assembly: GCF_053591895.1. Lineage (NCBI taxonomy): Bacteria > Bacillati > Actinomycetota > Actinomycetes > Kitasatosporales > Streptomycetaceae > Streptomyces > Streptomyces sp. NPDC002867. Next base: position 18,855 of record NZ_JBSFUR010000001.1, read on the forward strand.
CCGTTCTCGACCTCGCCCGGGACCTCATGGCCATCACCGGACTGCCGGCCGACATCCGGCACGAACAGCCGAGGGCGGGGGACGTCCGCGATTCCCAGGCGGCGGACGACCTGCTGCGCGAACTCTTCCCCGACGTCGTCCAGGTGCCTTTGGAGGAGGGACTCGCGAAGACGGTGAACTGGTTCCGCACCCTCCCCGACTATGCGGTGCGGCAGCCCGCGGAGACTGTTTCGGTGGACGTGGGCTGACGGTCGGCGTGGGTCCGGTGGATCCGGGCGCGCGGGTCGTGCCGGGAGGTGGCGAGACCGACGATCGCCACGGCGACCGACCCGAACAGGTCCGTCAGGGCACCGGCGAGTGTCGTCGACGCTGCCGGTCCCGGCGGGCTCGCGCAGGGCGGCGGCTCGGTTGTCGATTCGGGGCGATGCCCTGCACGAGCGTGGACGGGGTCGTCGCCGCCGGCCCTGGCTCCGACGTTCTCGAGGTCGGCCATGGGGCCGGCTCGCGTCCCGGCAGTTCGAATCGGCGCTGCAGGGCCCTGGGGGTCGACGCCGACGCGCGGTAGCCCGGCCTGGCGCGGCAGCACGTGCTCGACGCCGATGGGGGACGTTCGAGGCCTCGGGATGCGGCTGGAAGTTCGAGGCGGTCGTCTTCGGGCAGAGCCGCACTCGGTGGAGCCGGTGGCGGGAGCGGCCGAGGCGGCGCAGGCGCTGCGGTCCGGCAGCGGGCCGACCGTGGTGAACCCGGCCGACCCCTGACCGAACTGGCGGAGTCCTTCACCGACGTCTATCGCCGGGTGATGCCCGACTGAACGCTGCCTGTCAATGGACGACACCGGCGGCGGACAGGTGCTCGGTGCCGGCACCAGGGCGGCCGACGGGACACGGGAGGCAGGGCGTGCGGTGACCCGGAGGAGTGGGGATTCGACAGGGAGCGGTTCTACATCGGGGGCGAGTGCCTGGGACCGGCTGCCACTGTCGGCTGGCAGGCCCGGCCCCCGCCCACCGAGTGCGATGAGGTGCCGGGCCTGCGCGGCTCACCCCTCCTTGTGCTCGCGAACGTGGGTCGTGGCCGGGTCACGGAGGGCCGCAGGTCGCCACCGAGGCCGGTCACGCCGCCTCGCTGTGGCTGCTCTGAGTGGTGTTCGTCGGAACCGCGCTGTACACGGGGACTCGCAGAAGCCGGAGCCATACGACGGCGGTCACCGCGACAACCGTGATCAGCACGACCAGTTGCGGGACGGCCTTGAGCATGACCAGGACGGCTGTCAGGCTCGTCATCGCCGCGAAGCCTCCGATGGCGACCGCCACCTGCCGAACCGTCAGCCCGAGCTGCCGGAGCCGGTGTGCGATGTGGTCCTTGCCTCCCTGCAGCACAGGCCGCCCCTCCCTGCGCCGCGCCACCATGACCAATCCGGTGTCCGCGGTGACCACCAGCGTGATGAGCAGCAGACTGCCGTACCCGGAGAGAGCGGTGCTGTCCTTGTGCAGGGTCATGCTCGCGGACGACACCAGGAAACCCACGAAGAGCGCGCCCGCGTCACCGAGGAAGATGCGCGCCGGGTGCCAGTTGTGGAAGAGGAACCCGGCGCAGGCCCCGGCGAGGGCGGCGGTGACCGCGGCGGTGCCGACCAGCCCGGCGGACAGCGCGGCGCAGCAGAGGAACGCCGCGATGACCGCGGTCACGGTGGACACCACGCCATCCATGTTGTCCAGCAGATTGAACGCATTGGTGGTGAAGAGGATCCACATCACCGCGAGGACCGCGTCGACCCACGTGCCGAAGAGCACGGGATGGCCGCACCACACGACGACGACGAGCGCTGCGGCCGCCTCGACGGAGAGCCGCACCCGGATACTGAGCGGACGCAGGTCGTCGGCGAGGCCGAGCACGGCGATCACAGCGGCACATCCGAGCACGACGCCGAGGGTGGAGTCACTTCCGCCCGCGAAGTACATCACCAGACTCGCGGAGCCCGCCGTCGCCACTGCGACGGCCATGCCGCCTAGATAGGGCGTGGGGGCGACATGCACCTTACGTGCCGCGGGCTGGTCGGTGTATCCGCGCCGCACGGCGAGGAGACGCAGGGGCTCGGTCAGCAGAGCGGCGACGGCCAGAGCCACCAGCCCCGCGAGTGCCGTCACCATCCACGGACTCAGACCGGACATGGACGCGCCGCCGTCGGCCGGCCGTCGGTGGGGTCGCCGGTGTGTCCCTCGTCCGTGCGACGGGAAGCCGCCCCGGGCTCCTGCTGCGGCATTTCGCCGCGGGCGTCCGCCACGGCATCCGCGAGGATGTCGTCGAGGTTCCGCCGTGGCTGCCAGGCGGTGAGGGCCCTCAGTTTCGTCGTGTCCGGGACCCGGCGGTCCATGTCCTCGAATCCCGGTCCGTACGCCTCGTTGTAGGAGACACGCTCCACGGTCGAAGCGCTCTTCGCGCACGTGATGACGCGTGCGGCGAGATCGAGGACGCTGATTTCCTCGTTGCTTCCGATGTTGAACGTCTCTCCCTCGGCCTCCGGACGGTCGATCAGCGAGACGAGTGCAGCGATCACGTCGGTGACATGGAGGAAGCAGCGACTCTGCCGACCGGTGCCGTAGACGGTGAGCGGCTTCCCCTGTACCGCCTGTCGGGCGAATCTCGGAATCACCATGCCGTAGGCCGGGCTCTGCCGGGGGCCGACGGTGTTGAAGAAGCGCACGATCGTCGAACGCAGTCCGTACTCGCGGCGATACAGCTCGGCGAGGATCTCGTCCACCGCTTTGGCCGTGCTGTAGGACCATCGCGGCACGGAGGGACTTCCCAGAATGCGGTCGGACATTTCGGTCAGTGGCCCCGAGGAGTTCTTGCCGTAGATCTCCGATGTGCTGGCAAGAATGACCGGCCTGCCGTGGCGGTACGCCGCTTCGATGACTGTTTCGGTTCCCTTGGTATTGATGGTGAAGGACCTCAGTGGTTGCTCCATGATGAGCTTCACCCCGACTGCTGCAGCCAAGTGAATGACCCGGTCGCATTCACCTACCAGCTTTTCGACCAGCGGCGCGTCCAGCACGGAGCCGTGGATGAACTGGAAGTGTCCGTGATTGCGTGCTCCGGCAAGGTTCTGCAGGCGTCCAGTGCTGAGATCGTCGAGTGCGACGACCGGCTCGCCACGGGCCAGCAGTGCATCGACGAGATGGGAGCCGATGAATCCGGCTCCTCCAGTAACCAGGTACTTCGGATGGTCCGTCACGCCGTCACTCCATGTCTGTGGGTGGGGCATTGCCAGGGTCATGTCCACCGGCGACGCAGGGCAACGATAGCCCGGAACGGCACGAACAGCCTGAATTGATAGATCGGTTAGTCCACTTGCCCCGCCGCTCAGAGGACAAGATGACTCTGTTTGCCTGAAGCGGTGTCACTCTGCCGACACATGGTGGGGTGAGCCTGGCATACATGGCGCGTATTCCACCGCAGCATTCAGCAGGGCAGGCGAGAGGAGAGTCAGAAGTGTCGTTGTCAGTGAAAAGGGTGGTCGTTGTCGGCCAGGGGTACGTAGGTCTTCCACTCGCCATTCGTGTGGTCGAGGCCGGGCACAACGTCGTGGGTCTCGACCTGGACGAGATGCGAGTCAAGCGACTGGCGGCCGGAGAATCGTTCGCCGAGGACGTCACGTCCCCCCGCCTCCTGGCCGCCCTGAACTCGGGCCGCTACCTCCTCAGTACCGACTATGCGGATGCCGCGGGCTTCGACGTGTGTGTCATCACGGTGCCCACACCGCTGAAGAACGGCGCGCCCGACCTGAGTTTCGTGGAGAGCGCCGCAGAGGCAGTCGCACCCCACCTCCGGGCGAATGCCACGGTGATCCTCGAGTCCACCACGTACCCGTGCACGACCGAACACGTCGTGCGCCCGCTTCTGGAGGCTCACAGCGGACTTCGGGCCGGCGAGGACTTCTTCCTGGGATACAGTCCGGAACGGATCGACCCGGGAAACCCGACCTGGCGGCTGGAGAACACACCCAAGGTGGTCTCCGGGATCGATGACTCCTCCCTGCGGCATGTCCAGGACTTCTACAACGATGTGGTGGACCGTACCGTCCCGGTGAGTTCACCGCGCACCGCGGAGCTGACGAAGCTCCTGGAAAACACGTTCCGCCATGTGAACATCGCCCTGGTCAATGAGCTGGCGATGTTCTGCAGGCCGCTCGGCATCGACATCTGGGAAGTGATCGACGCGGCGTCGACCAAGCCTTTCGGATTCATGCGCTTTCTGCCCGGGCCCGGCGTCGGCGGTCACTGCCTGCCCATCGATCCTTCGTATCTCTCGTGGCAGGTCAAACAGGCGCTGCAGCACGAATTCCGCTTCGTGTCGCTCGCCAACGACATCAACAGCCATATGCCCGACCATGTGGTTCTCCGGGTGGCCAGAGGACTCAACGCGCGGCGCAAGCCGGTCAACGGCAGCCAGATCCTGGTCCTCGGGCTCGCCTACAAGAGGAACACCGGCGACGTCCGGGAATCCCCTTCCGTCGCCGTCGCCCAGGGTCTCCAGAAACTCGGCGCGCACGTCCTCGCGGTGGAACCGTATGTCGACCCGTCGCAGCTGCCCCAGGACATTCTGTGTGTCGACCTCACAGAGGAGCAGGTCGCGTCAGCCGACGCAGTGGTCGTAGCCACCGATCACGACGCCTTCGACTACGCAATGGTGGAGCGTGTCGCCGACTACGTGTTCGACGCCTGCAATCGTTGCCGTTCAGGCGCCGCCGAGCGCCTCTGAGAAGGCGCCGATGCACTCCGCCGAGGAGTATTGAGGGTAAACCGAGTGGCCGAACACGCATGCCGTGTGACCGAAATTCTCGATGTGGACCCTAAGGTGACTGTCCAAATTACTCGCTCTGATCGGGGAAGACCTTGGATTTGCACCAATACCTACGAGTCCTTTCCCGCCGATGGCGCGTCATCGCCCTGGTGGCGTTGCTGGGGACGGCGACAGGTGTCTTCACCAGTGTTGTCGCCACTCCCGAGTACCAGGCAACGAGCACACTTTTCGCCTCCCTCCAAGGTGGCGACGACACGTCCCAGCTCAACCAGGGGAACGCGTTCACCCAGGCAAGAGTCCAGTCCTACGCCGACATCGTGGCCAGCCCAGAGGTGACCAGGCCGGTCGTGAAAGCCCTCAGGCTGAACATGACGCCGAGCGAACTGGGCGAGAGGGTCTCGGCCGAGGCTCCGGTCAACACGGTGCTGGTCCGTCTGACCGTCACCGACACCCGCGCGGCACGAGCCGCCCGGATCAGCAATGCCGTCGCCGACCGGTTCGCCCGGGTGATCAGGGAGCTGGAGAGCCCCGACGGGGACATGGCCGAGTCACCGGTGCGGCTCACCGTCATCCAGCCCGCGACCGTGCCGTCCTCCCCCTCGTCACCGAAGACGACGCTCAACGTCGCACTCGGCCTGGCCGTGGGCCTGGTCCTCGGGCTGGCGATCGGCGTCGCACTGGAGACGGTGGACACGTCGATGCGGGACTCCAAGGCCCTGGCCGAGTGCCTGGCGGCCGCTGGGGGGCCACCTGTGCTGTCGAGCATCGTGCACGACTCGCGAGCCTCACGACGCCCGGTCTCCCTGCGCGACGACACGCACAGCACCCGTGCGGAGGGATTCCGGAAGCTGCGGGTCAATCTCCAGTTCGCCGAAGTGGGCAAACCGCCGAAGGTCATTGCCGTCACGAGCCCGCTGCCGCGTGAGGGCAAGAGCAGCGTATCGGTCAACCTGGCCGCCACACTCGCGGAGGAAGGGTCCAGGGTATGCCTGATCGACTGCGACCTGCGCCGCCCTTCCGTCCACTCGGCCCTCGGCCTGGTCAGGGACGCCGGGCTGACCACTGTTCTGGTGGGCAAGGCCGGGGTGCGTGAGGTGCTGCAGTCGGCGGGGTCCTTCTCGGTGCTCACCAGCGGGATGATTCCGCCGAACCCGACCCAGATCCTCGGCAGTGCCCAATTCGCGTCCGTGCTGCAGGACCTCGCCGAGGACTTCGACCACATCGTCGTGGACACCGCTCCGGTGCTTCCGTTCGCCGACACCCCGGCGATGGCGCAGGCCGTCGACGGTTACCTGCTCGTCGCACGTGCCGGACGGACGAGCAGGGGCCAGGTCCTCGACGCCCTGCGCATCCTCGAACGCGTCAACGTGCCTGTACTGGGAGCCGTCCTGAACGGGGCTCCGGCACGAGGCGACGGTGAGGCGCACGGCTACGTGTACCGGTACCAGCCGAAGCCGGAATCGAAAGGCCGCCTCTCGGCACTCGTCTCGACGCGCCTGGCGTCTGTGGGTCCCCGCCGTGGATCGTCCGCCAACGGTCACACGGCGGAGGCGCCGGCCAAGACGCGGTCGTAGAACCGGACGGCCACGGCCGGCCGTCGTGCCAGGTCCGGCGATGCCCCGACAGGGCGTCGCCGGACTTTGGCGTTTCGGGGGTGCTGGGCCGGGGTGCCACCTGCCCTTTTGGGCATGCGGCGGGGAGCCGCGCGCGGCGGTGGCACCCGGGCGGCTGCGCCATTGGGACGACCGTCGCGATTCGGTCGGGCGGGCACGCCCGATCCCGCCGGACCCGTGTGCCAGTGTGCAGCCATGCGGCTTGCGTACGTGGTCACTGTGGCGATCGTCGCTCTGGTCGGCGGGATGCTCGTCGGCTCGTGCGACACGGGCGACGGAGCCGTGGATCGCGGACGCGGCATGCCCGGGCAGACAGCGGCACGAGTCGAGCCGTTGACGGTCCGGGTCGTCGAGACCCTGCCTCATGATCCGACGGCTTTCACCCAGGGCCTGGAGATGGCCCACGGCAGGCTCTACGAGAGTACAGGCCTGGCCGGCCGCTCGACGCTCAGGGCAGGCCGGCCCGGCGCCCCGCCGGCGCAGCGCGCCGAACTGCCCCCGCCTTTGTTCGCCGAGGGAATCACCGTCGTGGGACCGACGCTCTGGCAGCTCACCTGGCAGGACGGCATCGCCATCGAGCGGGATGCCGGAACGCTGGCGGAACTGCGCCGGGTGCCGTACGAGGGGGAAGGCTGGGGGGTGTGCCACCAGCGACACCGCGGTCGGCTCGTGACGACCCACGGCACCTCCCGGCTCGTCTTCCGGGACATCCGAACGCTTGAGAAACGGGGCGAGGTCGCCGTCACCGCCGAGGGACAGCCCGTGGGACGGCTGAACGAGCTGGAATGCGTCGGCGACGCCGTGTACGCGAACGTCTGGCCCACCGATCGGATCGTGCGCATCGACGCCGACTCCGGTGAGGTGACCGGTGACATCGCCGTACCGTCACTGCTCAGCGAAGGCGAGCGACGGCACGCGGACGTCCTGAACGGCATCGCTGCGGTTCCGGGGACCGAGCAGTTCCTGCTGACGGGCAAGTGGTGGCCCAGGATGTTCCGGGTTCAGTTCGTCCCCCGCGGCGGTCGGTGAGGGGGAGTCGGGTGCCGGCGAGGGCGATGAAGGTGGGGCGTCTGCCCGCCCGGCCGCGCGGTGGTCAGCTGTTCAGCGCCGTCGCCAGTTGGGCCCGTGAGCGGACGTCCAGTTTCTGGTAGATGCGGGTCAGCCTCGCCTCGACCGTCTTCACACTCAGGTACAGCTTCGCCGCCGCCTCCTGGTTGCTCGCTCCCTGACCCACCAGCCGCGCCAGTCGCAGCTCCGCGTCCGTGAGGGCCGACAGGGCGCCGCCCCGCGTGGTGGGCACCGGCTCCGCCGGGGGAGTGGGGCTCTCCGTTGCGAGTGCCAGCCACGGTGTGGCACCCGCCCGTTCGAAGACCGCGGCCGCCGCCTGCAACGCGCTCGCGGCCGCCGACCGCCTGCGGCGGCGGCGTTCGACACGGGCCAGTGTGATCAGCGCCCGGCCGCGCTCCAGCGGCAGGCCCGCCGTGCCGTACCGTTCGGCGACCTCCGTCAGCAGCGACACCGCCTCGTCCGGGCAGCCGCTCGCGGCGAGGTGGACGGCACGCGCCCGGTCGCAGCCGAGCAGCACCGTCGTGCGGCCGAGCCGGTCGGCCACCGGGCGGACGTCCGCGAGCAGCGCCTCCGCCTCCTCCAGGGCGTCGACTGCGACCAGGGCCTCGGCGAGCTCCTCGTGCCAGCGCAGCATCGACGGATCGACGGTCGCCTGGGCACGCTCGCCGGCCTGCACCCGACGGAGGGTCTCCAGCGCGGTGGCGACGTCACCGCAGAGCAACTGGACCCGGCCGAGCGCGTAGAGGCTGCGGGACAGGAAGACGTGGTCGCCCTCCTCCTCCGACGCCTGCGCGCTGCGCCGCGCGTAACTGGCGGCACGCGCGAAACTTCCGCCGGCCGTCTCGGCGAGGGCCAGCGCGTACCAGGCGGGTCCCGGCGAGAGCCCGGCCTCCAGCGTCAGGGCGAGCGACCGGCCGGCGTGCCCGAGCGCGGCGGCGCACTGGCCCTGGCGCGCCTCGACCTCCGCGAGCGTGCGGAACAGTTCGATGGCGTCCTCCACCGAACCGCGGCGTTCGACGAGCGGCAGCAGCGCCCCCAGCTGGTCGCGGGCCTCGGTGAGGCGGTCGTCGAACATCGCATGGCGGATCGTGAGGATCTGGGCGGCGTTGCGGATGCCGAGCGGGCGCTCCACCCTTTCGAGGGCGCGCGCCTCGGCGAGTACGCGCTCCGCGTCCGGCGATCCGAGCACCCGGTCCATGCGTGCCTGCACCGTCAGTGCCTTGGCCGCCGTGCCGCGGTCGCCCACCGACGCCGCGAGCGCAGCCGACTCCACGGCCGCCGCGCGCGAACGCACCGGATCGCCGTCCGCCAGCACGTACTTGACCGCCAGCCGCAGCTGTACGGCGGCCCGCAGCGCCGTGTCGCCCTCCGAGTCCTCCATGGCGTGGACATAGATCTCGTCGAGGTCCGTCAGTCCTTGACCCGCGGTGTCCAGCACCGCGAGCCGGGCCCGCACCCGGTCGGCCGGGGACGCGTCCCGTGCCAGCAGGTCCGTCGCCGCGCGCATCGCCAGATCGGCGCGGGCCGCGCGGGCCGCCTCCTCCGCCGCGTCGACGAGCCGCGCGATGCGCTGCGGGCCGTTGAGGCCCGGAGTGGACTCGGCGGCGAGCAGGGCGAGTTCCGCGGCGAGCGTGCTGTTGCCGCGACGCCGGGCCGTCTCCGCGGCGGCCGACACCTCCGCGGCCAGCTCCTCGTCGGGGACGTCGGTGGCCAGTGCCCGGTGGCGTACGGCCTCGACCGGGTCGTCGGCGACCCCGGCGAGCGCCGCGTGGCCCGAGCTGCGCTCGGTCCAGCAGGCGTCGTGCACGAGGGTCGAGGGCAGGACGCCGGCCGAGAAGGCGACCGTGCCGTCCTCCGTGAGCCGTATCAGCGACGCGCGTTCAGCTGCCGCCAGATCCGCCTCGGCGGTCGGCCGCCCGGCCCGGCGGATCAGCGAGGCCGACGGCCGCAGGGCGAGCGCCGCGAGCAGGAGGGTCGCGCGGACGTCCGGCGGGACGGCGCCGAGCAGCGCGCGGGCGAGGTCCCGGGCGCGGCCCGACAGTGACAGGGACTCGGCGTGGTGCACCGGTGTGCGTGCGTCCGCGAGGGAGCGGCCGACGGCCAGCGCGAGCCGCGGGTTGCCGCCGCTGGCCTTGTGGATGCGGCCCGCCATGCGGGCGGGCAGGCGGTGGTGGATGAGGAGCTCGGCGATCTCGTCGGCCTGCAGGGGCGGCACGTTCAGCACGTCGGCCTCGGACGGCTCCCAGAGCGGCTCCGCCGTCGCTCGTGGTGCGGTCCGCCCGCCGGACGGGTCGCCGCCCGTGCCGTACGCGGCCGGGGTGTCGACGGCGACGGCCCGCAGTTCGGGGGGCGCCAGCCGGAGCGCGAACCGGAGCAGGTCGGCGCTCGCCGGGTCGATGCACTGGACGCCGTCGAGCACCAGCAGGGCGGGCCCGCGCGCGGCCAGGGCGCGCAGGATGCGGGCGAGGGCCAGACGCAGGGCGACCGGGTCCCAGCCGCCGTCGGGCATCGGCGCCTCACGGCACAGCATGGCGACGGCGGCGCGTTGCGGGCCGGGCAGGTCCGCGAGGACGTCCCCCTCGCCGCCCGGACCCTGCGCGGGCTGGGCGGCCGCGGCGACGGAGGCGATGAGCGCGGCCGCGGCCGCACCCGGGATGGCGCGGTCGGCGGGCAGCGCGGCCAGCCAGAGCACGGTCTCGCCCCGTGCCTCGGCGCGCGCGGCGGCGGACAGCGCGACCTCGGTCTTGCCGACTCCCGGGGGACCGGTGAGCAGCGCACGGCCGCCGGTGCTCAGCACACGGTCCAGGCGGGCGAGCAGTTCCGCGCGGCCGACCGGCTCGGCGCGGTATGCGGCCGATGTCATGAGCCCACCACCACCCTCCGGCGTGTGCGGGCCCCCTGCCCGTTCGAGCAGAGGATACGAACCCTGTCCCCTCCGTCCAGGCCCGTCGTCCGGCATACGGACAGGTCTGGACTTATGCAGCCGGACGGCGCGCTCCTGGCAGAAGCCAGGAACGCGCCGTGACCTGCGGTGATACGTCCGATCGGGTGGATCAGAAGGTGAGGCTCCAGGAGTCGATGTAGCCGGTGTCACCCGAGGCCACATCGCGGACCTGGAGCTTCCAGGTGCCGCCCGCGAGCTCGGTGGAGGCGTCGACGGTGTAGGTCGCGAGGACGTTGTCGGCGCTGTCCGAGCCGGAGGACGCCTTGAGGTTGCGCACCGTGCCGTCCGGGGCGACCAGGTCGATCACCAGGTCGCCGCGCCAGGTGTGCTTGATGTCCACACCGACCTTGAGGGCGGCGGGGGCGTTGCCGGTGCGGTCCGTGACCGCGATCGACGATGTGACGGTCGAATTGTCCGAGATCGTCACGTTGTTCGTGTTGCTGTAGACCGAACCGCCGGGGGTGGTGCCGGAGACGGCGTTCACCGTCTTGGTCGCGTCCGCGATGCCGGCGCCGCAGCCGCCCGTGCAAGTGCCGGGCAGCGGCCTGGCGTTCGCCTTGATGGCGGACTCGATGTCGGCCGGGGTCAGCGTGGGCTTGGCGGACTCCAGCAGCGCGGCGAGGCCGGCGATGTGCGGGGCGGCCATCGACGTGCCCTGGTAGGGCTTGTAGTTCTCGGTCGACTGGGTGGTGGTACCCGAGTTGAGCGTCGAGAGGATGCCGTTCTCCGGGGTGGTCACCGTGCCGGGGGTGTCCGTGGCGCGGCGGGTCTCGCCGCCGGGTGCGGAGACGTCGACGATGGTGCCGTAGTTCGAGTAGTACGACCGGTTGCCCTCGCGGCTGGTGGACGCCACGTTGATGATGTTCGCGCAGTTGGCGGGCGTGAAACCGGAGGCGTTGGTGTTGCTGTTGCCCGCCGCGACGACCACGGTGGTGCCGCGGGAGACGGCGCCGTTGATGGCGTTCTGGTAGACGCTCGGGCAGGTGCTGCTGGCGCCGCCCAGGCTCAGGTTGATGACCTTCGCCGGGGTCGCGTTGGCCGGGATGCCCGGCACGGAGCCGCCGGAGGCCCAGGTGATGGCGTCGGCGATGTCCGAGGAGGAACCGCCGCACTTGCCGAGGACGCGGACGTGCTGGACCTTCGAGCCGTACGCGATACCCGCGACGCCCTTGGCGTTGTTCGTCGTGGCCGCGATGGTGCCCGCGACGTGCGTGCCGTGCCAGGAGGAGTTGCCGGCCCGTGAACCGACGCCGCACTCGCCGTCGGTGGCGTTCCAGTCGCCCTCGTCCTTCGGGTTGCTGTCGCGGCCGCCGCCGTCACGGGCGTCGGTGGAGCTGGAGATGAAGTCGTAGCCGGCGACGGTGTTCGCGGCGAGGTCGGTGTGCGCCGCGTACCCGGTGTCGATGACGGCGACGGTCACGCCGCTGCCGGTGGTCTTGTCCCAGGCGCCGGGCACGTTCATGCCGCCGGTGGCCTCGAAGAGGTCCCACTGCTTGGCGTACTCGGTGTCGTCGGGAGTGAGGGCCATCGCGTAGGCACGGATGTCCGCCTCCACGGAGGCGACCTGCGGGTCGGCGCGGAAGGCGTCCAGGACCTCGGCCAGGTCCTTCGTGGACGCCTCGCCCCCGAGGTCGACCAGGGCCGAGCCGCCGGCGAGCCGGCGCTCGAAGGACAGGCTCTCGCCGGTCTTCCCGGCCTTCTCGGCCGCGTCGCTCCTGGCCGCCGTGTTGGACGTGGCCTCGGCGGCCTTGGACTTGTAGGTGACGATGACCTTCTCCACCGGCGCGGCCGGAGGGGTGGACATCGCCTGCGACGCCGGGGCGGGCTTCGGCGCGGGATTCGCTGGCGTTGCGGCAAACGCCACGGAAGTCGTCGCGGCAACGCCGGCGAGCGTGGCGCTCGCTGCCGCGACGGCTATGAGTCTCCGCCTGGAACCGTTCAAGGTGTTCCTCTCGAATGACGGTTTCTTTCGCCGAGCAGGCGGCGCGGGAACCGCGGTCGCGGTGTGGGGGTTGCTCCCCGCGGTTCCCCGGGCCGGGTAGCCCGCGCGCCGCCGCCGGCACGACGGCCCCCCTCTTCGGGGCCGCACCTGCAGAGCCCGATCTGCATGCACCTGACAGGCGAGACATGGAGCTCGCGAGTCAGGGGGCGGGATCTGCCGGTGCGGCAGACAGTAGGAAAAGCTGAGGTGAACGCGATACGGGGAAAACCCTTGTCCCCCTCGCCGCTCCCGGGAGGGAGAGAGGGGGACGAGGCGTCAAGGGCGGGAAACTCCCGGGGAAAGGGCGAGCCGCCCGCGGCCTGTGGCCGACGGGCGGCTCGCCCTTTCCTGCCCTGCCCGAGCGGAGGAGCGTCGGCTCCTCACCTCCACCCCGGCGACATCGTCGGTCGGGAGGCGGCTCAGACCTCGCCGAGGTCCGAGCTCAGCCAGCGCTGCGGCCGCATATGGACAACCACCTGATCACCGTGGTTCTTCCAGGCGAAGTCGACGTAACCCTCGACCTTCTCGGCCGGAAGGTAGCGGGCGGAGATCTCCACCAGCTGCTCCCGCGTGGCCGGCACGGTGTCGATGACAGGGCCTTCGACCGATACGTACCGGATGGTGGGCTCCACACGGTCGACCATGAGGCTGAACCGCCCCGCCTCCGCGATCAGCTGCCCCTTGCGGGAGTCGCGGCTCGTCATGATCCATATGTCGCCGCCCGGGGCGTACTGGTACCAGATGGGCACCGTGAGCGGCGCCCGCCCGCCGTCGTCGCCCGACTCGACCGCGAGCGCGGCGATATGGGGCTCGGCGAGGAACTGCTCACGCTCGTCACGGGAGAGGGCCACGACACACTCACTCCTTCGGTAGGCGCAACACGCAAGACGTCGGACTCCGGCAACGGAGCGCCTTGAGCCCCAACACCGTTGCCACGCCTGTCATTCCGGCGCACGTGGTCGGCCGGGCGTCAGACGATGTTCTCCGCGATCTCCGCCTGCTCGCGGGCGTTCCCGTACGCGGCGGGCGTGCTGTACGTGCGCCGCGCGACGAACCACCACACGGTGGCAAGGACCAGCACGGCCACCAGCGCGATCGAGGCGTAGTTCATCGAGCCGACCGTCACCGGGCTCGACTGCGGCAGGCAGAACAGGACCGTCACACACACCACCCACACGACGGCGACCCAGCCGATCGGCCTGCTCCAGCGGCCCAGGCTCCACGGCCCCGGACGGAAGCGGTCACCCGCCCGCAGCCGCAGGTAGACCGGGATCGCGTACGCCGGGGTGATGCCGATGACGTTGATCGCCGTGACGGCGCCGTACGCGGTCGCCGAGTACAGCGACGGCAGCGCCAGCACGCAGGCGAAGCCCACGGACAGCCACACCGCGGGCACCGGCGTCTGCGTACGGCTGCTGACCTTGCGCCACAGTGCGGAGCCCGGCAGGGCGTTGTCCCTGCTGAACGCGAACACCATGCGGCTCGCCGCCGCCACCTCCGCGTTGCCGCAGAACAGCTGCGCGACGATCACCACGAGCAGCAGGGCGGACGCGGCGCCGTTGCCGAGCGCGTCGATCAGGATCTGCGCCGGCGGCACGCCGGTCGCGGTCTCCTGCGTGCCCGCGTAGTCCTGGATGGCGAAGGTCAGGCCCGCCAGCAGCGCGAAGCCCGCGATCCACGACACCCAGATGGAACGGACGATGCCCTTGGCCGCGCTGACCGAGGCGTTCGACGTCTCCTCCGACAGATGCGCGGAGGCGTCGTAGCCGGAGAACGTGTACTGCGCCAGCAGCAGGCCGATCGCGGCCACGTAGAGCGGGTTGTCCCAGCCGGTGTCGTTCACGAACTCGCCGAAGACGAACTCGGGCGACTGGTGGTCGGACGGGACGATCGCCAGTGCGCCGACGATCAGTGCGACACCGGCCAGGTGCCACCACACACTGATGGAGTTGAGCAGGCTCACCAGCCGCACGCCGAACAGGTTCAGCGTCGCGTGCAGCAGCAGGATGCACATGAAGATGAGCATCGTGGAGCCGGGTGTCGGCTCGAAGCCCCACTGCAGATTGAGGAAGGCGCCCGTGAACAGGGCGCAGCCGTAGTCGATGCCGGCTATCGCGCCCAGCAGGCCGAGCAGGTTCAACCAGCCCGTGTACCAGCCCCACTTGCGGCCGCCGAGCCGGTCCGCCATGTAGTACAGCGCGCCCGAGGTCGGGTACGCGCTCGTGACCTCGGCCAGCGCCATGCCGACGCACAGCACGAAGAGACCGACGCCGGCCCAGCCCCAGAGCATCACCGCGGGGCCGCCGGTGCCCAGGCCGAAGCCGTAGAGCGTCATGCAGCCCGACAGGATGGAGATCACCGAGAAGCTGATGGCGAAGTTGCCGAAGCCGCCCATGCGGCGGGCGAGGACCGGCTGGTAGCCGAGTTCCCGCAGCCGCTCCTCCTCGTCCCTGGGCGGGACCTGGCCGGAGCCGGGCTGGTCCGTCGCGGGCGGTGGCGACGGCGGGGACGGCGGGGACAGGGACAACGGAAAACACCTCCGGGGAAAGGCGATGCAGGGAGCGGACGCGGACGGGACCGAACGGGCGGAAGGAAACGGGGGCGGAAGCGGACGGGGACGAGAAGCGGATGGGGACGAGAAGCGGATGGGGACGAGAAGCGGACGGGGCCGGAGCGGGGGACGGCCTCGTCAAGGACGGGCGACGCTTGCGGAAGCGGCCCTAGGGGCCGGAGCGCGCCTCCCGGGCCGCGGTGAGACACCGGGACCGGGCGCGCAGGAACACCTCCTTCGCCAGCGAGGCGTCCTGGGGATCACGAGTGCGGTACGACCACGGCGGCGGCGTGTAGTACGGGCCGAGCGCCTCGAACACCCGGCCCGCGTCGGCGAACTGCTGCGCACCCCACAGCGCGTGCGCCAGATGGCCGAGGTCCAGCAGTGAACGGCCAGCCGGATCCGCCGCGTCGAACCATCCGGCCAGCGCGCTCCGCGCCTCACGCGTCGCGTCGTCGGTCACCCAGTGCAGGTCGAGCGCCTTCTCGTGGCCGTGCTCACGGCGGTAGCGCTCCACCCGCACGTACAGCGGGAGCACCTTCACCGCCGACCCGGGCGGAGCCGAGGACGACGCCCACTGGACGAAGTTGAACGCGTCCGACAGATGCCCGCCGACCCGTCGGCCGTACACGAACTGCAGCATCCGGTGGTACGCCTCGCGGTTGTACGGATCGCGCTTGTCCGCCTGGGCCAGCAGGCCCCACGGCCCAGGGAAGAGCATCGGACCCGGCGGCGCCGCGCGGTGCTCCTCCAGCCGCTGCCCCTCGTCGAGCTGCGCCAGGGCCAGCAGGCACACCCAGGGCACCGGGTCCTCGGGAGCCGCGTGCGCCGCCGCACGGCACGCCTCCCAGCCCTCCTGCCACAGTTCGCCGGTGCGGTGATGCCCCTCGCGGTGCGCCCGCAGAGCGCGCTCCACGACCACACGGCAGTGCATGACGGCCGCCGCGGGACTCGCCGGCTCCTCCGCGCGCCATGCCTGGACCGTGTCCGATCCGGCGGCGACCGCGGCCAGCACCTGGGTCCGCTGCGTCCACACCGCCCAGTCCGTCGTGTCCGCCAGCAGATTCCGCATCGCCAGCCACCGGCCGGTGCGCAGGTCCTGGAGGGCGGCCCGGAGTTCGCCGTCGTGACCGGCCGGGTGGTACACCGGCCTGAAGGCGTCCTGCGCCATCAGCCGGCCCTCCCGTGCCGGGCCGTGCGGGGCTCGGCAGTCACGGCCCGGACCCCTCCGATCCCCTCGGTCCGTGGCAGTGCTGGGGCGGTGAGCTTAAGGTCATGGGGCCTCTTGGGAGATGGGAGGGTGAGGCGTGCGATTCCGTCCGGCGGGTGTCGGCGTCCACCGGGCCAGGGACGTGCGGGGTGGCCGACCGCCGTGGGCGAGGAGCCGGACGCCCGGCAGCGCACCGGCCGTCCGTCGTGCGGGGGCAGACGTCCGGTGGTCGACCGGACGCCGGCAGGCGATGTCACACCGACGGTGAGCTGCGCGGGCCCCCGTTCCGCTTGCCGTGACGCGCCGATCTTACTCAACCACTCGAACAGATCAAGGAGTTGCTTGATGTATCAGTGGGAAGGCAGGCCGGTCGGGCCTTGACGCGGACGGCGGTCTGCACCACGCTCGTCGGCAGCGATCAAGACTTCGATCAAGGTTTCTTCGAGCGGAGAACGGGGTGGCCGTGACAGGCCCTGTACTTGCCGTCGACCAGGGCACGTCCGGGACGAAGGCGCTGGTCGTCTGCCCCGAGCGGGGCGTCATCGGCAGCGGCTTCGCGCGCGTCGCGCCTCGCTACCGGCCCGGCGGCCGTGTCGAGGTGGACCCCCGCGCGCTGCTCTCCTCCGTCGTCGACGCCGGGCGCCAGGCGCTCGCCCGCGCGGGCGAACCGGTCATGGCCGTCGGCCTCGCGAACCAGGGCGAGACCGTCCTTGCCTGGGACCCCGCCAGCGGCGAGCCGCTCACCGACGCCATCGTCTGGCAGGACCGCCGCGCCGCACCCGTGTGCGACGAACTCGCGCCACACGCAGGCGAGTTGACCCAGCTGACCGGACTGCCGCTCGACCCGTACTTCGCCGCCCCGAAGATGGCCTGGATCCGCCGCGAGCTCACCCGCGACGGCGTCGTCACGACCAGCGACTCGTGGCTCGTGCACCGGCTCACCGGAGCGTTCGTCACCGACGCGGCCACCGCGGGCCGGACCCAGCTCCTCGACCTCGACACCACCGACTGGTCACCCCGAGCCCTCGACCTCTTCGGTCTCACGGGCGAGCGCCTCCCCGACGTCGTCGACGCCGACGGGCCGGTCGGCGTCACGACCGCGTTCGGCCCCGGCATCGCCCTCACCGGCCTGCTCGTCGACCAGCAGGCCGCGCTGCTCGCCCAGAGCGTCACGGAAGCGGGCACCGCCAAGTGCACCTACGGCACGGGCGCGTTCCTGCTGGCGCAGACCGGACCGACACCCCGTCGTGCCACGACCGGCCTCGTCAGCTGCGTCGCCTGGCGGCTCGGCGGGAACACCAGCTACTGCCTCGACGGCCAGGTGTACACGGCCGCGTCCGCCGTGCGCTGGCTCACCGACCTCGGCGTCATCTCCGGAGCGGCCGACCTCGACCCCGTCGGCTCCGCCGTCCCCGACAGCGGCGGCGTCACCTTCGTCCCCGCGCTCGCCGGGCTCGCGGCCCCCTGGTGGCGCGGCGATGTGCGCGGATCGGTCACCGGACTGGGTCTGGACACCGGACCCGGGCACCTCGTCCGCGCCCTGTGCGAGGGCATCGCCGCCCAGGTGGCGGGGCTCACCGACGCCGTGGCCGCCGACCTCGGCACCCCTCTCACCTCGCTGCGCGTGGACGGCGGGCTCACTCGCTCCGCGCTGCTCATGCAGACCCAGGCCAACCTGCTCCAACTGCCCGTGGAGGTATCGGCGTTGCCCGACGCGACCGCGCTCGGCGTCGGCGCCGTGGCCCGGCTCGGCACGGACCCGGCACTGTCACCGGAGCAGGCCGTCCCGCAGTGGGCGCCGTCCGCCGTCTACGAGCCGCGGATCGGCGCCGACCAGGCCGCCGAGCGGCTTGCGCGCTTCCGCGCCGAGGTGGACGCCCTGCTGGAGCGCTCGCCCGCGACGGCACCCGCCGTATGACCGTCACGACCAGCGGCGAGCTGCCCGGCGGCCTGCACGACGTCGTCGTCGTGGGCGCCGGTGTCGTCGGCGCCGCCATCGCCCGTGAACTGGCCCGGTACCGGCTGCGCACCGCGCTCGTCGACGCGAGCGACGACGTGGGCAACGGCACGTCCAAGGCCAACACCGCCATCCTCCACACCGGTTTCGACGCAATCCCCGGCTCTCTGGAGGCCCGGCTCGTACGCGAGGGACAGCGCCGCCTGGCCGCCTACGCCGCCGAGAGCGGCATCCCCGTCGAACCCGTCGGCGCGCTCCTCGTGGCCTGGGACGAGGAGCAGCTCACCGCCCTGCCCCGGCTCGCCGACAAGGCCGTGCGCAACGGCTGCCACGACACCCGCCTGCTGGACGCGGCCGAGACCTACCGCCGTGAACCGCGCCTCGGTCCCGGCGCGCTCGGCGCCCTGGAGGTCCCCGGAGAGTCGGTGATCTGCCCCTGGACCACGACGCTCGCGTACGCCACCCAGGCCGTACGCGCCGGAGTCGCTCTCCACCTCAACTGCCGGGTCGAGTCCGTCACCGGGGGAGCGGTCCACGAACTGTCCACGGACCGCGGCCTGTTGCGCACCCGCTACCTCGTCAACGCGGCCGGGCTCCACGCTGACGAGATCGACCGCCTGCTCGGCCACGACGACTTCACCGTCACCCCGCGCCGCGGCCAGCTGATCGTCTACGACAAGCTCGCCCGCCCCCTCGTCCGCCATATCCTGCTGCCCGTGCCGACGGCGCTCGGCAAGGGCGTGCTCGTCGCGCCGACGGTGTACGGCAACGTGCTGCTCGGCCCCACCGCCGAGGACCTCGACGACAAACGGGCGACCGGGTCCACGGCGCAGGGACTCGAATTCCTCCGCGAGAAGGGCCGGCGCATCCTGCCCGACCTGATCGACGAGGAGGTCACCGCCGTCTACGCCGGACTGCGCGCCGCCACCGGGCACGAGGACTACCGCATCCGCTCCCGTCCCGCGCAGCGGTACGTCACCGTCGGCGGCATCCGCTCCACCGGGCTGACCGCCTCGATGGCCATCGCCGCGTACGTCGGGGGGCTGCTCCGCGACGCGGGACTCGATCCCGGGCCCGCCGGGCCCCTGGAGCCCGTGCGCATGCCCAACATCGGCGAGGCGTTCCAGCGCCCGTACCAGCGGGCCGACCTGATCGCCGCCGACCCCGAGTACGGCACGATCGTCTGCCACTGCGAGCGCGTCACCCGCGGCGAGATCCGCGACGCCCTCACCGGCACACTGCCTCCCGCATCACTCGACGGTCTGCGGCGCCGCACGCGTGCCCGCGGCGGCCGCTGCCAGGGGTTCTTCTGCAGCGCCGCCGTCCGCGACCTCTTCGACGCCCACCGCGCCGGGGAGCCGGCGGGCGGAGACGCACGATGAGCCGACGTGACCCCCGGGGCGGGGGCGCCCGATGAGCCGACGTGACCTCTCCGGTGATGCGGCCGGCCCGCAGCCGCGCCGGGAACGCGCCGTCGACGTGCTCGTCGTCGGCACCGGCCCGGCGGGCCTCGCCGCGGCCGCCCGGCTCGCCGCCCACGGCGCGGGCAGGGTCGAAGCCGTCGAACGCGAACAGGAGCCCGGCGGCATTCCCCGCCACTCGCCCCACCGGGGCTTCGGCCCCCGCCACCGCCCCCTCGACGGCCCCTCCTACGCCCGCGGGCTCGTCGACGCCGCCACAGCGGCCGGAGCCGTCCTGCGCACCTCCGCCACCGTCACCGACTGGGCCGGGCCGCTCACCGTCGACCTCACCACCCCCGCGGGACTGGAACGGGTCACCGCGCGGGCCGTCGTCCTCGCCACCGGCGCCCGCGAACGTCCCCGCAGCGCCCGCCTCGTCCCCGGCACCCGGCCGGACGGCGTGCTCACCACCGGTGAACTCCTGCGGTCCGCGCACCGGTTCGGGCGCCGCGCCGGCGGCCGCGCCGTCGTCGTCGGCTCCGAGCCCGTCGCGCTCACCGCCGTCCGCACCCTGCGCGGGACCGGCGCCGAGGTCGTCGCGCTCGTCACCGACCGGGCGCACGGCCCGCTGCAGTCGCCGCACCATCGCGTCCCGGTGCTGACCGGCACCACGGTCGCCGAGCTGACCGGACGCGGCCGGCTCACCGGCGTACGGCTGCTCGGCCCGGACGGCGTCCTGCGCCTGATCGCCTGCGACACGGTCGTCTTCACCGGCGACTGGATCCCCGACCACGAACTGGCCAGGCACGGCGGCGTACCGCTCGATCCCGCCACCCGCGGCCCGGCCGTCGACACCGCCCTGCGCACGGCACGGCCCGGCGTCTTCGCCGCGGGCAACCTGCTGCGCGGGGCCGAACCCGCCGCCACGGCCGCCGACGAGGGACGGCACGCCGCAGCGGCCGTTCTGCGCCACCTCGGCGGCTCACCCTGGCCCGGTGAGGGCCTGCCCGTCCGGTGCGAGCCGCCGCTGCTGCGGATCACCCCGAACGTCGTCACCCCCGCCGCCCCTCCGCCTCCGCACGGCCGCTTCCTGCTGCGCACGGCGGAACGGCTGCCGCACGCGGTCCTCCTCGTGGAACAGGACGGCCGGCTTCTGCACCGGCAGCCGCTGCCCGGCACCGCCGTGCCCGACCGGGCTGTCCAACTGTGGCCGGGCTGGCTCGGCGGCGCGGACCGGGACGGCGGCGCGGTCCGCATCAGCGTCATGTCCGATTTCCGCCAGCCGGGCACCGTGGAGCCTCCGATACTGGCCCTATGACCATCGACGGCAGCCGGACGTCCGACGGGCGCCCCGCGCGGACACGGTCCGAGGACGTCCTCACCGGGACTCTGACCGAGGACAGCAGGTACCAGGCGGTGACCAGCCGCGACGCCCGCTTCGACGGCGTCTTCTTCTTCGCCGTCTCCACCACCGGCATCTACTGCCGCCCCAGCTGCCCGGCGGTCACGCCCAAACGCCGGAACGTCTCCTTCTACCGCACCGCCGCTGCCGCCCAGAGCGCCGGATACCGCGCCTGCCGCCGCTGCCGCCCCGACGCCGTGCCGGGCTCCGCCGAATGGAACGTCCGCGCGGACGTCGTCGGCCGCGCCATGCGGCTCATCGGCGACGGCGTCGTGGACCGCGAGGGCGTCGCTGGACTCGCCACCCGCCTCGGCTACAGCGCCCGCCAGGTGCAGCGCCAGCTCAACGCCGAGCTGGGCGCGGGGCCCATCGCGCTGGCACGCGCGCAGCGCGGTCACACCGCACGCGTCCTGCTGCAGACGACGACGCTTCAGGCCGCGGAGATCGCGTTCGCGGCCGGGTTCGCGAGCGTACGGCAGTTCAACGACACCATCCGCGAGATCTACGCCGCCACCCCCAGCGAGCTGCGTTCCGCCCGCCCGGGACGCGCCCTCGCGCAGGGCGGGGGCGCGGGCGTCCCGCTGCGGCTCGCCTACCGGGGCCCGTACGCCGCCCGCGACATGGTCGACCACCTGGCGGCCCGCGCGATCCCGGGCGTCGAGGAAGTCGTCGGCGACGACGGCTCGCGCACCTACCGGCGCACCCTGCGCCTGCCCGGCGGCGCCGGAGTCGCCGAGGTGTCCGAACGGCCGGGTCCCGGTGGCTGGCTGGAGTGCCGCCTGCACCTCGCCGACCTGCGCGATCTGACCACGGCGACGCAGCGCGTGCGCCGCTTGTTCGACCTGGACGCCGACCCCTGCGCGGTGGCGGACCGCCTCGGCGCCGACCCCGTCCTCGCCCCGCTGGTCGCGGCCCGCCCCGGCCTGCGCGTCCCGGGCGCGGCGGACCCGCACGAGGCCGCGATCCGGGCGGTGGCCGACGGATCCGCGGCGGATCTCGTGGCGGCGTACGGAGAGGAGCTGTGCGTCCCCAGCGGCGACCTCACCTGCCTCTTCCCACGCGCCGAGAGCCTGACGGAGGCCGGTACGCCGGCGCTGCGTTCCCTGGCGACCGCTCTCGCCTCCGGCGACCTGACGCTGGACCCGGGCGCGGACCGCGAGGAGACCGAGCGCCGTCTGCTCGCCCTCCCCGGCATCGACGCCGCGACGGCCGCCCGCATCCGCATGCACGCCCTCGGCGACCCGGACGTACTGCCGCCCGACGACCCGGCGCTGCCGGCCGGCGCCGACCCGGAACGCTGGCGTCCGTGGCGCTCGTACGCCCTGCAGCATCTGCGGCGAGCAGAGGACGACCGTCAGTAGACGGAGTCCAGCGGCAGCCGCACGGACACCGTGGCATCAACAGGCGGACGGGTGAACGCCGTTGCCCCCAGAACCGCCGCCCGGAACGCATTCTCGGCACGCTTAGGGGCGCCTCATCCGCCAGGGCGCAGCCGCGTTGCTCGTCACTCGTACGGACCAGCAACGCAGCGGCCCGGACGCCCGGCAGGCCGAGAGTGGAGGGCGTCGCCCATGTCGTCCGCACCGGGAGCAGCCATGACCACATTCAACCGCCGCGACGTCGGACTCAACCGCCGCGACGTCGGACTCTTCGTCCTGCGGGTCGGTACCGGCGCCGTGCTCGCCGCCCACGGCACGCAGAAGCTCTTCGGCTGGTTCGGGGGAGGCGGCCTGGAGGGAACCAGCAAGGGGATGGAGGCCATGGGGTTCCACCCGCCCAAGGGGAGCGCCCTCGCCGCCGGCCTAGCCGAGACGGGCGGAGGTGTGCTGCTGGCCCTGGGGCTCGCGACTCCGGCCGCCGGCGCCGCGGCGGCGGGCAACATGGCCGGAGCCGTCTCCGTCCACGCGCCGGCCGGCTTCTTCGCGCAGTCGGGCGGTTTCGAGTACCCGGCGTTCCTCGGATTCTCGGCGGCGGCTCTCGGCGTCGCCGGTCCCGGCCGGTACTCGCTCGACCACCTCACCGGCCACCGCTTCGACCAGCCGTGGACGGTCGCCGCCGCCTTCCTCGCCAGCGCGCTCGCGGCGGCAGCCGTCGTCGGCAAGCGCGCCAAGGACCAGGCGGAGCCGGACCCGGACGCGGAGTTCGAGGACCCCTTCGACGAGTGACCCGCGGTCCGCCGCACCGACGTCCCGTGGCCGCTCCCGCCCGTCAGGACAGGCTCGCCACCACGTCCCGTACCCGGGCGGCCAGCGCCGGCGGCAAGGGGGCGTAGTGCAGCTTCGCCAGGTGGTTCTGGCCCTCCTCGCCCGCCGTGTACGTGAGGAAGGACTTGAGGGCCGGGAGCGCCGCGGCCGGTGTGCCCCTGTCGCAGACGACCTCGTACGTGACCTGGACCAGCGGGTACGCCCCCGGGGCCTTGGTCGCGTAGTCGAACTCCACCGTCAGGTCCTTGCCCCCGCCGGCACCCACCTCGGCGGCGGCGATGCCCGCCGACGCCGCCTTCGCCGAGACGGCGACAGGCTCCGGCGCACCGGTGTCCAGCCTGACCGTGGGAATCCTCTCCTCCGCGGCGGAGGACAACTCGAAGTACCCGATGGCACCGTCCGTGGTGTACACCTGCGAGGCCACGCCGTCGGAACCCGCCGCCGAATGGCCCCCCTTGGCCTGCCACGCCTTCTCCGCCTCGTAGGGCCAGTCCTCGGGGGCCGCGGCGCCCAGATAGGCGTTGAAGTTCTGCGTGGTGCCCGAACCGTCGGAGCGGTGCACCGCGCTGATGGGGGTCGGCGGCAGCGCGACGCCGGGATTCAGCCGCCGGATCTCCGGGGCGTCCCACGTGGTGATCTCCGAGTCGAAGATCTTGGCGAGCGTCGGCGCGTCGAGGACCAGGTCCTCCACACCGTCGACGTTGTAGCCGACGGCGATCGGCCCGCCCACCATGGGCAGGTCTATGGCCCGGCCGCCGGGGCAGGACTGGCGGGACGCCTCGACCTCGTCCGGCTTCAGCGCGCTGTCCGTGCCGGCCAGCACCGTCGCACCCCGCAGGAACTGGGCGACACCGCCGCCCGAACCGATGGCCACATAGCGGATCTGCACCCCGGGGCACGCCTGCTGGTACTCCCGCATCCAGTGCCTCATCGCGTTCTGCTGGGCTGTGGAACCCGACGCCGCGAGCCGCCCCTTCTGTGCGCAGACGATGTCACTCGGCACTTTGGCGGCGGCCTGCTCGCCGTCGCCGGTCGCACCGGTCCCGCATGCGGACAGCGACGCGGCGCCTGCCAAGGCTGCCAGCCCCGCGCCGAGCCGACGCAGCCGATTGATCCGTCCCTGCCGCACGTGCGTTCCCTCCCTGAGCCAGGGACAGATGTTTTCCGACATGGATGCTCGTTCGGTGACGCCCAGGCAAACGGCGGGCGTCGTTCAGGTGTTCTTCGGTCCCGCAGTCGACACCGCGGCCTGCTGTGCCGTGGGGCGAGAGCCACTGGAGCGCCTCGCGGTCGGGGTCGGGGGCCGTCGGCGGTCAGGCCGGCGACCCCCAGGCCGTTGTCAGCCCGTCCAGCCACGCGGGCGGCAGTTCGGCGGCGTCCCACTCCTCCCGTAGCGCAGACGGCGCCGTGGCGAGTCGCTCCAGCACGGCGACGCTGGTGGGGGAGTGGATGAGGGAGTAGCGGCCGTGGATCGCGATGCTGCTGCCGGGCCCGTAGCCCGCGTAGAGCCGCTCCAGGCGTGCCCGATGGGCTGAGGCGAATTCCGCCAGCAGCCCGGCGTAAGCGGCCCGTTGCCTGGAGGTCATCGTGCCGAGGACGGCGGTGAGCACCTGTTCGGTGACCTCGGGATCGAGGTCGGAGGCTGCGGTGAACGACAGGTAGAGGGGCGTGACCGCCACCTTCGCCCGCTCCACCTCCATCCTCCGGACGGGAGGACGATGGTCGGAAGAGCCGGCCGACGGGTCGGAGCCGACGACGTGTTGCAGCGCTCGTTCGGCGATGGCGCCGAGTGCGTCGACGACGGCCTGGGCGCCGTCGAGCCGGCCGGACTCGTAGAGCTCGCCCTTGTCCCCCGGCGCGCTCCGCCCGATTCCGCTGAGCTCCCTGTGCGCGAGGGCGAGGGCACCGGCCTCGACGAGTCCGATCAGCTCCTCCGCGTCCCCGGAGTAGACGCCCGCCCGCGCGAGGAGCTGGAGGAGCGTCGTCCTGGCGTTGAGAACGCTGACCGCGTCCAGCTGTTGCCGTCCTTCACCGGCGGCATTCATCAGGTCCTCCTCATCGCATGGGCGGTGCGGTGCGCATACGTTCCCGCTTCACGGTCCTCGGCTGTCGATGCTCTCAGCTCGGTGCGGCCGTCGTTCCGCCGACTGCCCGGAGACACGAGGCGGGCTTCCCTCCCACATCTCGCGGTACCGCTTCGCCGCGGCCGGCGCGGAGCGCAGCGTGTCCGGTTGACGGGCTGTGCCGGGCCGGGGTCGGCATCCTGCTCGCTCGCGGTCAGGACGTGGCCGTCGCTGGAGTACGGCTCGCGGTGCGCACCGGGCAGGGCAGGTGTAGAGAGGAGGGGTGTTCCTGCGCCTCGTCGGTCTTCGCCGGTCGGCGCGAGGGGGCCATGCCATGGTGGCCGTCCCGATCGCGCTCATGGTGGCGGTTGTCGTGATCGACGTTCTTGCGCCGCCCGACATTCACCTGGGCCCCTTGCTGGTCGCCGCCCCGGCGATCACCGCGTCGTTCGCCGGCCCCAGGCTGACGGGGCTCATCGCCGTCCTCGCGGTGGTGGCTCAAGCGATCATCGCGGTGCTGCGCGATCCGGACGAGTTGTTCTCGGCGAACCACCAGGCACAGATCGCCGCCCTGGTCCTGGTCGGAGCGAGCCTCGTGATCTTCTGCGTACTGCGGGAGCGCCGTGCCAATGAGCTGTCGCAAGTGAGGTACGTGTCCGAGACCGCCCAGCGCGTCGTCCTGCGGCCGCTGCCCAAGCAGATCGGAGCGCTGCGGGTCGCCTCCCTCTACCTTGCTGCCGAGGCCGAGGCCCAGATCGGCGGCGACCTGTATGCAGCCGTACGCACCGGCTCCGGTACCCGGTTGATCATCGGCGACGTACGGGGCAAAGGCATGACCGCCGTCGGTGACGCCGCCCTGCTGCTCGGCGCGTTCCGGGCCGCCGCCCACCGCCAGGCGACGCTGGTCGAACTGGTCACGTATCTCGACGGCAGCGTGTGCTGGGGCTTGGCCGAGCCCGGCGAGACGGACCAGACCGGGGAGACCTTCATCACCGCCGCCATTCTGGACATCCCCGACCAGGGCGGCGTGGTTCATATGATCGACTGCGGCCACCCGCCGCCCGTTGTGCTGCGAAACGGCCGTGCCACGACGATCGATGCCTACCAGCCCGCGCCTCCGCTGGGCCTCGGTGAACTCGCGCGCCCTCGATACCAGATCGACGCATTCAAGTTCGAGGCGGGAGACCTCCTGCTGCTCTACACGGACGGGGTTGTCGAGGCCCGCGACTCCACCGGTGTCTTCTACCCGCTCACCGAGCGGATCACGGGCTGGACCGAGAGCAACCCCGACGCTTTCCTGCGTCGCCTCCGGCGTGATCTGCTCGACCACGTCGGGGGACGGCTGGGCGACGACGCCGTCATGATCGCGATCGAGCGCCATCCACACCCAGGCGATGGGGATCGCGACTGAAGATCCGGCTCGACGAGCCCGGCTCGGGCCGGCCCGGGGCACGCTGGTGGGCACGTGTCAGCGCCGACGCGTCCACGCCGATGCGCGCCGGCTTGGTCCCTCAGACGGACGCAGAGGTCTTTGCCTTGGTGATGAGCAGGTCGAGGAGCGAGAGCAGGGCGTCACGGGCGTCGTGACGGGAGCGGGCGTCGAGCATGAGGATGGGCGTGTTCGGGTCACGCAGATGCAGCGCCGCCCCGATCTCCTCCGCGGTGTACAGCTGCTCGCCGTTGAAGCAGTTCGCGGCGACCACGAACGGAAGCCCGCGGTTCTCGAAGAAGTCGACGGCCGGGAAGCTGCGGTCCAGGCGCCGGGTGTCGACCAGCACGATCGCTCCGAGAGCTCCGTTCAGCAGGTCGTCCCACATGAACCAGAAGCGTTCCTGGCCCGGCGTACCGAACAGGTACAGGACGACCCCGGCGTCGGTGAGGGTGATACGGCCGAAGTCCATCGCGACGGTGGTCACCGTCTTGGACTCGATTCCGTCGAGGTCGTCCACGCCGACGCCCGCGGCCGTCAGCCGCTCCTCCGTACGCAGCGGCTCGATCTCGGAGACTGCCTCGACCAGCGTCGTCTTGCCGACGCCGAATCCCCCGGCGATCAGGATCTTGACGGGGGCCGCTTCCCGGGCAGGGGAGTCATATACGGGCAAGGCTGTCCCTGATTCTCATGAGCAGGTGGACATTGGTGGTCTCGGCCTCCTCCAGGGGCGGCCGGTGGTGGATCAGCCCGCGGTCCGCGAGTTCGCCGAGCAGGACCGTCATCGGAGTGAGGCGCATGTGCATCCGGGCCGCGATCTCGGCGACCGCGCGCCCGTCCGGAGCCGGGCACATGGAGAGGATGGCCTGCCACTCGGTGGGCAGGCCACCGCAGGCGTCCGCGGCGACCGCCGCCGTGATCGTGGTGTCCATGGTCAGGACGGTGTGCGGGGCGGCTGTACGGCCATCGGTCAGCGCGTACAGCCGAGTCCGGCGGCGGCCTCTGTGCTGCGGGTCGTCCGGCATTACGACGTGGGCGCCTGAGTGCGTTCAGGTGTGCCCAGCCACTCACCGAGCGCCTGCGCCGTCCGCACCGCCTCGCCGCCCAGCTCCCCGAGCCGTGCCTTGCGGGAGGTCACGACGATGAGCGTGCTGCCCTCGCCGCACCCGACGATGCAGAGATACCTGTCGTCCATCTCGACCAGCTGGCGGATCACCCGGCCGCCGTCGACCTCCCTGGATATCGCCTTCATCGTGGCCGCGATCCCGGAAGACGCCGCGGCTATGCGCTCCGCCTGCGGCCTCTCCAGCAGGTAGGCGCTGAGCTTGATCCCGTCGTTGGAGAGGAGCACGGCTCCCTGGACACCGGCGATCCTGCTCAGATTGTTGTCCAGGATGCTGTAGATCATGTCGTTCGTTGTCGTCGTCATGGCTGATCCTGTCGGAGCTCTTCTTCTGCTGTCTGGGTTCCGTGTTCGTAGTCCGCCCAGGCGTCGGCCACCTCTTCGGGTGTCGCCGCGTTCTGGCCGACCACGGGTTCCGGTGCGCGTGGCTCGCGCAGTTGCTCGGCGATATGGGTCTGCGGGACCCGCTCGGGCAGGACGGGCCGCGAGTCGCCGACCGGCGCCACGGGCCGCACCGGGAGCGTGCTCTCCCGCGACCGCTCCTGCGTCCGACGGCTCGGCAGACCGGACCGCGAATGCAGGACCAGCTCGGGCTTGCGTTCATCGAGGCGGCCCGGTGCGGGGACAGGCTCGGCGGGGACAGGCTGAGGGGGGACGGGCCGGACCGAGGTGCGTGGCTGTTCCCGCTCGGTCGGCACGAGCAGCTCCTTGGGAATGATCACTATGGCCGACGTCCCGCCGTACACCGACCTGCGCAGCGTGACCCTGGCCCGGAGTTGCTCGGCGAGGTGGCCGACCACGAAGAGACCCAGCCGGTGTGCGTTCTCCGCCAGGACGGCATACGGCGGGGCCGAGTGGAGCCGGCCGTTCATCTCCTCGTAGCTCGCGGGTGTCACGCGCGGACCGCGGTCCTCGATCTCGACCGACAGACCGTCAGCCACCAGGTCCGCCCGGATGACGACCTTCGACTTCGGCGGGGAGAATCGGGTGGCGTTGTCGAGCAGCTCTGCCAGCAGGTGGCTGATCTGGCTGATCACGCGCGGTTCCACGCTGATCTCGTCCAGGGCCTGCCGCTCGATCCGCCGGAAGTCCTCGACCTCCGCCGCGGCTTCGCGCAGCAGGTCGGCGACGCGCATGGGCTCGGTGTGCGGGTCGGGGATCTCACCGCCCGCCAGGATGAGCAGGTTCTCGATCTGCCGCCGCATGCCCACCGTCAACTGGTCGGATCGCATCAACTGGGCGAGGAGCGCTTCGTCGTGGCCGAAGGTGTCCTGGAGGTCCTCGGTGAGGCTCAACTGGCGGCTGACCAGATTTCCGGTACGTGAGGCGATGCCCGCGGCAAACATGCCGAAGCCCTGTCGCTCGTCCGCGAGTGTTCTGTGCCCGTCGACCGATACGGCGACGACCCGGGCGAACGCGTCGCTGATACGTCCGACTTCGTCCTGGTCCCCGCGGACCGTGGGCAGCATGTCAGCTGGGACGGGCTGCCCCCGCTGCAGGCGGTCGACGACGTCAGGCAGCGTGTCCTCGGCGATGGTCACCGTGCGTTCGTGCAGATGGTGAAGGCGGCGCAGCACCGAGCGCGTGGTGAACACGACGACGGCGGTGACAAGCAGCAGTGCGCCGCCGCTTCCCGTGATCAGCCAGGCGACCTCTGCCTCGAGCTCCGCCGCCTCGGTGTCGGCCTGCGCGAGCAGCCCCCGCGCCCGGCCGGCGTTCAGCGTCTCCAACTGCGGCGCCCACTTCTCGTGCGCGGCCGGCCAGCCGCTGACCGCCCGGGGCAGCTTCACGCCGAATCGGGTGTCCGTGTGCTCGGAGACGACCTCGTTCTCGATGCGGGTCTTGGTCTGCCACGCTTCCGAGTGGGCCATCCGAGCGTAGAGCTCGTTGTCCTCGGCAGGCAGATACGGCACGATCCACATGTCGTACAGGTACCTGTGGGCGCCGATGGCATTGACGATGTCGGCGAACCTGGAGGTGGTCAGTTCCCTGGACGGTCCGGCCTGCGCGAGGATCGTGTCCTGCTGCGCCAGCATCTCGGAGGCCGAGAACATGGCGACGACCACGCGGCCTTCCTGAGTGAGCCCGCCGTCTTCCGTGTGGCTGAACTCGTCCTGGTAGAAGCGCACCATCTGGCTGATGACGCCGGTGTAGTAGGCGATCGTACTGTCGGCGCTGCCGCTGCGGGCGTCCGCGCGTTCGCGGTAGGCATCCAGGTCGTCGAGGCCTTCCATCACCTCCAGGAGGCGACGGTCCGCCTGCTCGGATCGCGCCCCGCCGGTGGAGGACGACCGGCGGAACTCGGCGGCTGCCCGGTCCGTGGCGGCACGCCGCTTCCGCAGGTCGTCCTCGGACACGGAAGAGCCCGCCCACCGCGCGGCAGTCATCGTCCGCTCGGCCTGCATCTCGACCATGAGGTGGTACAGGGGTACGCCGATCCGCTCACCGGCCGCCACGTCGGCGCGCAGGTGATGCGCACGCTCCAGCAACCGGTCCGCGCTGATGAAGGCCTGGACACCCATGGCCGTGGTGGGGACCACCGCCAGCCAGATGAGCAGCGTACGCAGGCGCACGGTACGCCGCCGACGAGCCGTCGACCGGCCTTGTGACCCTTCGGGTTCTATGGGAGACATCAATCCTCGGGAGCGGGGGAAAGCGGGCGGCGGACCATCAGCCGGGCCAGGCGTAGTCCTGGGGAGGGGACTTGGGGAACGCCGGGTCCGCTTCGGTGGGACGTAGGGGTGCCGATCATAACCAGCCACGCCGAGAAAGAGAGGGCTTGCGGCAGTGATCAATTGCGTGGTAATGGCCCTGGAGGCGTTGAGGGGCGGAGGCTGCGTCGGGCCAACGCGTATGTCCCCGAAGGGATCCAGTGTCGTGCACGGTGGTCACCGATCGCCTACCGCGGCCACTTCCAGAGGAGGGGGACCGAGCTTCGCGTGACGGTGCGGACGGCCCAGCTGTGGCGGTACACCCCTTCAGCGCATGGTCGAAATTTCGCCATATACAGGTGAGCAGTTCGCCGCAGTGCCCTCCGGCGACACGGGGTCGGCGAGCGCTCTCGGGCCCGCTCCGCCCGCCGCGGGGACGCGGAGCGGGCCCGAGAGGTGCGCAGGCGCGTCAGAGGGTGAGGAGCACCCCGGTGGCGCTGCGCTCGTCCATCGCCTGCTTTGTCGTCACCGGGATACGGCAGCAGGTCAAGATGGACGCGGTCCGGCACGGTCTTCACGCCGGGCGTGCGGAGGAACTCGAGATACGGGCCGACACCCTTGGCGGAGCGCAACACCGCATGATCGTCAGTCACCTCATGCAGCGTCCAGTCCATCGCCTCACCCCAGTTGTTGTCTTGGGTTCCGGGACAGGAACGACGTCGATGCCGACGGCGACCGGGTGCGGCCAGACGAGGCCGCCGGCGGGGCCGACGCAGGTGGTCACGCCGGGGCCGTAAGCACTCCAGCCGAGCGCCTCCGCCCAGAACCGGCCGACCGACGAGGCATCAAGAGCCTTCATGTTCACCATGACAGGTCGCAGTGCCATGCCGACGATCCTGTGCACCCGGTCTGCAACGACGCAGGTACCGTCGCCCGACCGAGATCAACTCGCTCACCAGAGCTCAACGTTGTCCGCCTGGCGGTCGCTCCGGCTGGGTCTGTGGGGCTCAACGACCCAGCCGAACTATCCCGAGATCGAGCGCGCCGTAGAACG
This sequence comes from Streptomyces sp. NPDC002867, assembly GCF_053591895.1. Classification (NCBI taxonomy): domain Bacteria; kingdom Bacillati; phylum Actinomycetota; class Actinomycetes; order Kitasatosporales; family Streptomycetaceae; genus Streptomyces; species Streptomyces sp. NPDC002867. The sequence continues at coordinate 50,305 of NZ_JBSFUR010000001.1, forward strand.
TGCGGGATGCACCGACCCTTGCCCGGCAACAGGAGGCCGGCTGACGAGCGGTGGCCGAAACGCCGAGAGCCGGCCAGTTCGCTCGTGCAGCAGCCGAGGGTGATGGTCCCGTGCACCTCGGCGGCGCCACGCTGAAGATGAACTTCCGCACCCGCGGCGTCGATCTTCTGGTCTTGGTGGCCGGGGACCGGGGAGGCCGACCGGCCGTGGTCGGCGATGCCGATCGCCTTGAACGCCTGGGCAGAGCGTGTGATGCACTCGTCGGACCCGACGTCGGAATGAACGGGAACGAGGGTGGAGGAATTGCGGACCATGGGTTACACCACCGCGGAGTACGGTGCGGTCACCGTACTTGTCGGCGCCGACCGCGGCGCCTATCCCTACGGAAATTCGCTGCTTGTGCGCGGCGCGACGGCGTCGGTGGTCATCGACCCGTCGCTGTCGCTCGTCGGCGTCGCTCCACCGGCGGACGCCGTGCTGGTGAGCCACGCGCATGAGGACCACATCGCCGGCCTGGGAAGCTACGACGTCCCCGTCCACATTCACGATGGTGACCTGGAAGCGCTGCGATCCCGTGAGGTCATGGTCGCCGGATTCGGCCTCTCGCCCGAGTCCGTCGACGAGGTCGACAAGACGATGCGGGATCGGTTTCACGTACGGGGCCGTCCGGACGCGTCGGGATGCGCCGACGGCACCGCCTTCGACCTCGGCGGTCGCACGGTGACCGTCGTGCATCTCCCCGGTCACACCGCAGGCCACAGCGGATTCCTGGTCGAGCCGGACGGCTTCCTGTTCCTCGCCGACATCGACCTGACCTCGTTCGGCCCGTACTACGGCGACGTCGGCAGCAGCCTCGAGGATTTCGAGGCGTCACTGCGAAGGTGCCGGGAGATCGACGCACGCTGGTACGGCACGTTTCACCAGAAGGGTGTGATCGAGGGGACAACGGAGTTCCGGCATCGGCTCGACACCTTTGCCGGCGCGGTGGAGCGGAGGGATGCGACGCTCCTCGCCTTCCTCGGCGAACCGAGGACCCTTGAGGAGATCGTCGCGCACCGGCTGGTCTACCGGTCCCACGTCGAAGGACCCCAGGTGGGACCGGTGGAGCGGAGGACGGCGATCCAGCACCTGGAGCGGTTGCTGAAGGGGGGATTCGTCGCCGAGGTGGAGAAGGGACGGTACCGCGCGACGTGATCCCCGGATGGGACGCGGTGGTGACGCAAGCGGCGGCTTCGGGCAGGAATGGCACGCACCGTGCGGCGGCTGCGCCGCCGTTCGGGGCGTGACCGGCGACCGGTGCAGGACCGTCCAGTGGCTGCGGTCCTGCCCTGGGCTCCCCCTTTCGGTGCGAGGGATCTCTCACTGGCCGGGAGCCGGCGGCGAGACCGGCTCTTCGGATTGCGGGTGGCGTGCGAACCAGCGGGCGACAGGTTCCGCGGTCACTCCGTGCAGGATCACGCTGAGCAGGACGGTCGCGGCCGTCACGTTGACGACCAAGGCCGCGTCGTCTTTGGGGAGTTGAACGTAAGCAAGGACCGCGAAGACGATCGAGGTGACACCGCGCGGGCCGAGCCAGCCGACCGCGGCACGTTCGGGACGACTGAACCCGATTCCGGTGAGTGAGGCGACCACGGGGACGAACCGGGCCACGCTGAGCACCAGCACCGCGTAGGCGAGAACCTGGAGGGCGATCCCGTCGGCGAACGCCTCCGCGGCCAGAGAGCCGAAGGCGTACCAGGCCGTCAGGGCCAGCAGATGGCTGACGTCATGCACCAGGTCGAGTGAGTCGCCGCCGATCACGGACACGGTGTTCGCGTACCAAAGGCCCGCGACGAACGCCGCGACGAAGCCGTTGCCCCCGACGAGGACGGAGGCCGCGTAGGTCAGGAACGGCAGCGCCGGCCCCGCCAGGCGCAGGCCGGCGGGCTTGGCCCACCCGGATTCCAGGGCCCAACGCACCACCCGGGAGGCCAGATACCCGAGGACGGTGCCGACGATCGCGGCGTACACCGCGCCCTTGAGGGCGTTGAGGAGAAGGTCGGCGAAGGAGGCGCCCTCGGCGGAGACGAGGTTGGCGACGCAGAAGACGAAGAGCGGTGAGATCAGTCCGTCGTTGAAGCCGCCCTCCATGTTGAGCGCGGCGCGGACCCGCAGGGGCACGCGCTCGTCGCGCAGGAACATCAGGAGCGGGGCGAGGTCCACGGGCATGACGACGAGAGCCGTGACGACGAGCAGCCACCAGCTCGTTCCGGGGAAGACCAGGGCACCGGCCAGTGTGGCGAGGACGAGGGAAGCCGGCAGGGCGAGCCCCAGCAGGCGTCCCTCACCCACCGGGCCACGCAGCCGGGCGTAGTCCCGCGCCTCGGTGGCGTCCGTGAACAGCATCACGGCGAGGACGAGTTCGATGGTCCGCTCGAAGGTTTGGGTGTCCATGTCGAGCGGCACGACCGGATGGTCACCGCCACTGAGCAGGATGCCCGCCACGGCGAACGTGATCGGCGCGGTGATGCTCCACCGCGCCAGCCGGTCCGACACGACAGCCCACAGGAACAGCAGGGACATCAGGACGAGGAGAGCGATCACGGCGACTCGCAGGAGCGGGAGCGGGGGCGACAGACGAAGTCAGAGGTCACATCCTCGCAGGTGAGACGGAGATCCGAGGCCTGGACACCCCAGAGTCTCCGCCCCCTGACGGGGTGATCTCGCTGCGGATGTCAGGCAGGGGAAAGTGGGGCAGGCGTCACCCGTCCCCGACATGCGTGCTCCAGCCGGACCTTGACGGCCTTCGTCTGCGTGTACTGCTCCGGCGCGGCCTCGTCCAGCTCATGGCCCCCCGGACTGCTTGCAGCCGCCGAAGGGCAGGGCGGTGTCGAAGGCGTTGTAGCAGTTCACCCAGACCGTGCCCGCCTTGAGTTGGCTCGCGACGAGGTGGGCCTTGGAGACGTCCTCGGTCCACACGCCGGCTGCGAGACCGTACGGCGAGTCGTTTGCCTCGGCGATCGCCCCCGCGCCGCGCTGAACGGCGCGGCGACCCCACGGGCGGGAGGATGAGGGCGGGTGGGGGGATCTCGGCGAGGCTGAACGGGATCTCCAGTCCGTTTCGCGCCGGTCCGGGCTCTGCGACCGGTAGCTACGAGAGTGCGCGCAGGAATGGTCTGATGGTGCGGACGAGTTCCTCGGGATGATCCCACTGCGGCGTGTGTGTGCCTGGGGTGTGCACTGCCTCGACCCCGAGTTGGGCGGCGAGCCAGGTGGCGACGTCGCGGAAGAAATCCGGTGATTCCCGGCTGACCAGGACCTGGGTAGGGGTGGCGATTCCGGCGAGCGTCGCGTCGTCAGGGCGGTAAGGCTCGAACGTCCCCATCTCGGCGCTGAAAAGAGTCTCCCCGTTTGAGGCCATCCTGTGGCGCAGGTCTGGGTCCAGGCGATCCCAGTTGTCGTCGCCCGCGACGAATCGGATGAAGTGTCCTACGGCTTCCTGAGGACCCCCAGCCGCCATACCTGCTTCGACGACCGACCCGACTGCGGCCTGGACCTCGCCCGGGTTCTCCAGGACTGAGAGCAGCGGGGGCTCGTGCAGGACCGCGCCGCGGACGACGCCGGGGTGGCGGATGAGCAGGTCGAGGGCGAAGGTCGCCCCGTAGCTGTTGCCGAACACAGCGGCGGGAGCGAGCGCGAGCGCGGTAAGAAGTGCTGCGGCGCCGTCGGCCTGCTCAGCTACAGAGGTTGTCTCCCACCCACTGGGGCGGGGGCTGCGTGAGTTGCCACGCCTGTCGTAGGTGATCACGGTGAATTCATCGGCGAGTAAGCCCGCGACTCGGTCGAAAACGTCGCCGCAGGCCGAACGCGGCACGGGGCGGCGGCCGGTGGAGCGTGTGAGGGCGCTCCGCCGGCCGCCGCATGCGTGCGTCAGGCCCTGACGGGCTGCTCCGGCAACGCGGCCGCACGCCGATGTCCCGTGACGCTCCCCAGCCAGCCGAGCAGGAACGCGACGGGCAGCGACACCAGGGCGACCGTCTGCAGCGGGAACCAGGAGATGTCCCACTCGGGGAACAGTGCCATCGGGCTGCCGGAGAAGACGGGGCTCACGACCTGGAGTCCGATCGCGCAGCCGAGACCTCCGTACAGCGTCCACAGCAGCCCCCTGCGCGTGAAGCCGCGCCAGAACAGCGAGTACACCAGCGCCGGGAGCAGGCAGGAGCCCGCCACCGCCAGGGAGATCGTGGACAGGAAGCCCATGTTCCAGCCCTGCACCCACACCGCGAGGCAGATGCTCAGCACCCCGACCAAGGCGGACGCGATACGGGCCGCGGCCACCTCCCGGCCCTCGGTCGTGCGCCCGCGGCGGACGACGTTGGTGACGAGGTCGTGGGCGACCGAGCCCGCGGCCGCCAGCGTCACGCTCGCGACGACTGCCAGCGTGGTGAGGAACACCGCGCAGGAGACCAGCACGACGAGCCATGCCTCGCCCGTCTGCGCCGACGAGCCGCCCGCCAGATCGCCGGTGAGCATCAGCAGGCTGCTGGTGGCCCCGGGGTCGGCGGCGAGGATCATCGGGGCGCCGATCAGCGCCGCGGCCCCGAATCCCAGCACGGTGGTGAGCAGGCAGATGGCACCGACGACGGCGATGGTGTGGCGGACCGTACGGCGTGCCGCGGCGGCGTCGGGCGCGGTGTTGAGCTGGGTGGCGACATGGGGCATGCATGCGACGCCCAGCACCACGGTGATCATCAGGCCGATGAAGTCGAGCGTCCCCTCGACCGGGCTGCTGGCGGCGAACCGCAGGCCCGGCCGCATATAGCCCTCGGGACGGCCGCTGCCCCGCCCGGCGGCCTCGATGAGGGAGTCGGGGCTCCAGTGGAAGCGGTGGAGCAGCACCGCCGCCACGGCCACGGCCATGGCGAGCAGGATCACCGTCTTGATCACCTGGATCGCGATCATGCCGCGCATCCCGCCGAAGGCCGTGGCGCAGACGACGAGGGTGCCGATCATGACGATGGCGGTCTGCTCGGCGCCGGGACCGGACAGGCCGAGCAGCATGGCGGTGGTCCTGCCCGCGCCGGAGAGCTGGACGATCAGATACGGGACGCACGCGCTCAGCGTGACGACGGCGACCGCGATCCTGACCGCGGGCCCCGGGGCCCGCAGGGCGAACGTGTCGCCGAGGGTGAAGGTGCCGCGTTCCCGCAGCGGGCCGGACAGCAGGAGCAGGACGCCGAGCGACAGCACGGTGCACAGGGCGATGAACAGGCCGTCGAAGCCGAAGACCGCGACGGCTCCCGTCGTGCCGAGCACGGTCGCGGCGGAGAGGTAGACGCCGGTGAGGACGAGGGCGCCCTGGACGGGCCGCAGCCTGCGGCCCGCCGTGTAGAAGTCGTCGACCCGGTCCCGCTCGGGGCCGTTGAGCACGCAGATGAACAGGATCGGGACGATGAAGGCGAGGAAGCCGACGAGAACCCAGGAGCGGGTGCCCGTGTCCAGGTCGAGGGTGCCGGGGTCCCCTGCGGCGAGCAGGATCTGAGGGAGCATCAGTGCTCCTCCTCCGGCTCGTACGCGGCCTTCTCGTAGGCGGCGCGGTCGTAACGCGCCGCCGACCACAACAGGAGCGCGCCCTGCGCGAGAAGGGCGACGACGCCGAGGTTGATCTGTCCGGCGACACGGGTGGCCAGCAGGTCCTCTGCGGCGCAGGCAAGCAGGAGATGGACCGCGAAGGTCAGTCCGTTGACGAGCGCGAAGGATCTGCCCGGCCGGTGGGGCCGGGGTCTTTGACGGAACGGAGGGGTGTGCGGATGGGCGTGCTGATGGGCCATGGAGCTCTCCGGGCAGGCAGGGATGCGCGCGCATCGCCTCGCTCGGGCGATGCCTGGCGAGGGCATTGCCCTGATGGCACTGCCCCCTGATGAGGGCTCACCAGAGCACGTACCGATCAGTCAGTCCATGCGCTTCGGGCACTCCGCTGTCCGCTCCCAACGCCGTAGGAGCGCGACTGTGCTGATGCCCATTCGGCCATCCGCGGTAAGGAATCCGGCCATGGTGAAACGCGTGCCGGGAGCTGTCCACCGCCGTGAAGCCGTACGCGTGCCAGGTGGCTGTACTCCCGTTGCGGACTGCGCGTGCCAGACGGGCGTACCCCGTGCGGCTTCAGCCTTCCGGGTCGGAGTCCCGCGCGTCCCCGCAGCCGAGGACGGCCGCCGGCCCGAGCAGTTGGAGCGTGTCGAAGGCGAGCGTGAGCCGTACGAGATCGCGGGGGCGGGACAGTTCGAGACCCGTGATCTGCTCGAAGCGGCGCAGCCGGTTCAGCACCGTGTTGCGGTGGCACAGCATGTGCCGGGCCGCCTGGACCGCGGAGCCGCCCTTCTCGATCCACACCCCGAGCGTGTCGATCAGCGTTTCGCGGTCGGCGGGCTCCAGGTCGTACAGCGGCCGGAGCACCCGCAGGGCCAGCTCGGCGGACAGGTCCGGCCGTGAGACCAGAAGACCGTCGGGCAGACGGGCGTCGAGCCGCGCGACATCCCCGTCCGCGCGGCAGGTGCGCAGGGCGAGTCCGGCCATCTCCCGCGCCCGGGGCAGGTTCTCCAGGCCGTGGACGACGGGACTGATGCCGATGCGCATGCCGGGACCGGCGTCGAGGGTGGAGGCGAGCGCGTCGAGTGGGCGGTCGCCGAGGTGGGCGACGAGCACATCGCGTCCTGCGCCGACATGGCGCAGGACGCGCATGCCACGGATCTCCGGGACGGCGTCGCGTGCACGGCCGAAGGGTCGCGAGGCCCGCAGCTCCGCCACCGCGAAGCGTCCGTCGGGCGGCAGATCGAGGATCGACGCGGCGTCCTGGATGAACGCCGGGTCGTTACGGCTCTCCAGGACGGCGGCGAGGATCAGGCGCACCCGCTCGTTGTGCCGGCTGGCCACGCCCTTGGCGACGTGGCGGTAGGCGTCGGCGAGCAGGACGGCGTCGCGGTCGTTCATCTTCCACACCAGCTCCGCCACGTGCACGAGGTGACGCTGGTCGCCGAGCCCGTCCCGCTCCACGACGCTGATGATCCCGCTCCAGACCTCCGAGCCGGCGACCCGGAAGGCGTGCATCACCTCGTCGAGGGGGCGGCCCTCCTCGGCACGGCGTATGCCGAGCTCACGGGTGTAGCGCTCGATGTCCACGATGCGGCCCGGGTCCAGGGCGGCCTCCAGCCCGAAGCGGATGCCGGTGTCCGCGGACTGCCTGAGGTCGGGCGGCGAGAGTACCGGGTCGGCGTAGTGCGGCACCTCGGTGCGGATCTGGTGCACCACGGAGTCGGTGAAGGAGGTGCCCTGCCCAAGAAGCCGTCGGCAGGCGTGGTCGAACAGCTGGAGCGGCGAGGAATCGGCGGCGGCTGGGGGCAGCGGATCGACGGTGGAGACAGGAGTGACGCGGGGGCGGACCGCGCCACGGACGGAACGGGTGTGCATGGACCCTCCAGACGGACGGGGCGTGCAAGGACACCACGGCGGGTCGCCATGTCTTGTGCTGCGCGGGGCGCAGATGCGGATGCTCCACCGGTCGGCGATCGGCGTGTGGCGGCGGGCGCACCCTTCAAGGAATCCACATGCTAAGCAGTCGGTCATCCCTTGGGGCGAGACCTCCGCCAAATCGTGATGATCCACGCACAGGAGGAGGTACGGATTGTTCCCCCTCACAAGCGGGCCGCACGCCGGCTGGGAACTGACAGCGGCTCGTTCCCAGTCCATGGACGCCCTGCCCCCGCCGTGTTCTCGTAGCGCTCCCGGCCGGCGCCCGCTCGGCGAGGAGCAAGGAGAACGCCCTGATGAGCCCACCAGAGACCGAGGCCGGGACCCTCCGGGTCAGCGATCTGCACGTCAGCTACGGACAGTCCGTGCAGGCGCTCCACGGGGTGTCGCTGACCGTCCCGCAGGGCCGGATTGTCGCCGTGCTCGGCTCCAACGGCGCGGGCAAGTCCACACTGCTCCGGGCGGTCTCCGGGACCCTCGCGCTGCACCGCGGAACGGTCGACAGCGGCACCGTGCACTTCGACGGCGTACGGCTGAGCGGCGACGCCGCGCGGGCCGTCGCCGCCGGGGTGGTGCAGGTGCCCGAGGGGCGGCGGATCTTCGGCGCCCTGTCCGTGGAGGACAACCTCAGGGCCGGGTTCCTCGGGTCGGCACGCCGCTCGCGCGCCGAGCTGCGAGCCGCCCGCGAGCGTGTCTTCACGCAGTTCCCGGTACTGGCCGAACGTCGGCGGCAGGCTGCCGGGCTGATGTCCGGCGGAGAGCAGCAGATGCTCGCGATGGGCCGCGCGCTGATGGCCGGGCCGAGCCTGCTGCTCCTCGACGAGCCCTCGCTGGGCCTCGCGCCGCTGATGGTCCGGCGCGTCGCGGAGATCATCCGCGAGATCAACGCCCAGGGGACCTCGATCCTGCTCGTCGAGCAGAACGCCGCCATGGCGCTGGAACTGTCCGACCGCGCGTCGGTGCTGGACGTGGGCCAGGTACGGCTGGAGGGGGCCTCGGCCGATCTCGCCGCGGCGGACGAGGTGCGGCGGCTGTATCTGGGCGAGAGCTACGAGACCGGCTGCGGCGCGCCCGACGCCGACGCGCAGTACGCGACGTCCGCGAGCACTCCGTCCGTGACCGGACCGGGACTGACCGAGCTTGGCAGGTGGAACGGATGAGCATCGACGCGACGGTCACCACCCCCGAGGCCGCCACGGCCCCCGGACCGGACACGGGGCCCGACCCGGTCCCGGCCCTCACGGTCGAGAACCTGACCGTGCGCTTCTCCGGCCTCGTCGCCCTCGACGACCTGTCCTTCACGGTCCCGCCCGGCACGATCCACGCCCTCATCGGCCCCAACGGCGCGGGCAAGTCCACCTGCTTCAACGTCATCTCCGGCGTCTACCGAGCCACCGCCGGAAGCGTCCGGTACGCGGGCAAGGACCTCACCCGCCTCGCACCCCACCGCATCGCGCAGCTCGGCGTCGCCCGCACCTTCCAGAACATCGTGCTCACCCACGGGACCGTCGCCGACAACCTCATGCTCGGCCGCCACCGGCTGACGCGGGCGGGCTTCACGGCGAGCGCGCTGCGACTGCCGCACACGGTGCGCGAGCAGCGCCGCCACCGGGAGCGGGCGGCTGAGATCGCCGACTTCCTGGGTCTCGGCGACGCGTTCGACAAGCCGGTCGGCGGGCTTGCGTACGGCGACCGCAAGCGGGTGGAAATGGCGCGCGCGCTGTGCATGGAGCCGCAGTTGCTGCTGCTCGACGAACCGGTCGCCGGCATGCACCCGACCGAGCGCTCGGCGATGGCCGAGACGATCGCCCGGGTCCGTGACGCCCTGAACATCTCGATCCTCATCGTCGAGCACGACATGGGCCTGATCATGCGGATCGCCGACTCGGTGACGGTGCTCGACTTCGGCCGGCTCATCGCGGACGGACCGCCCGAGCGCATCCAGAACGACCCGGCGGTCATCAGCGCGTATCTCGGCACCCCGGTCCAGGAAGCAGAGCCGGGTCCAGAGCCCGGCCCGACACGCGAACCAGAACCCGGTCCGGCACCCGATCCAGAGCCCATCGCGGCACCCGAGCCGGTGGAGGAGACCGAACCGGACACCGACCCGGACCCGGAACCTGCCACGGCCGCCGCTTCGGACCCCGCCAAGGACACCGAGCGCGACTCGGAGGAAGAATCATGATCAAGCTCACTGAAACCGTCCTCAACGGACTCGCGCTCGGCTCCGTCTACGCGCTGATAGCCCTGGGCTTCGTCGTGATCTTCAAGGCGTCCGGCGTCATGAACTTCGCGCACGGCTCCCTGCTGCTCTTCGGCGGCTATGTCACGGCCCGCCTCAACGACGTCATCGGGTTCATCCCCGCCGTGCTCGTCGGCGCCGCGCTTGCCGCAGCACTGGCCGGCCTGGTGCAGCTTCTGGCCACCCGCGGCCTGCGCGGCGCGGAGATCCACACGCTGACGATCCTCACCATCGGCGTGGACGTCCTGCTCAGCACCGAACTCAACCGGCAGGTCGGCGCCGACTACCTCACCATGGGCGACCCCTGGGGCGCCCATGTGACCCGGCTCGGCAGCATCACCGTCGCCGACGCGCGGATGGCGAGCATCGTTGTCGCGGTCGTCGTCATCGCCGCCTTCTTCGCCGCCTTCCGTTGGTCCCGCTGGGGCCTGTCCATGCGGTCCGCGGCCGCCGATCCGGAAGCCGCGGCGCTGATGGGGATACGGCTGGACCGCGTACGCCTCATCGCCTGGTGCGTCGCCGGGGCACTGGCCGCCATCGCCGCCGTGTTCCTCGCCGCCTTCCCCGCACCGGGACTCGACCGCACGACCAGTCAGATAGCCCTGAGTGCCTTCCCCGCGGCGATCCTCGGCGGTATGGACTCGGCCGTCGGCGCTCTCGTCGGAAGCCTGGTGATCGGCCTCACGGCGGCGATGGCCGCCGGCTACCAGAACGAACTGAGCGTCCTGGGTGCCGGATTCTCCGATGTGGCCCCCTACCTCGTGATGGTGCTCGTGCTCCTGGTCAGGCCCACCGGTCTCTTCGGATCGAAGGAGCTGACCCGTGTCTGACACCCCCGCCCTCACCGGCACCGCCGGCACCACCGGCACCGCCGGCACCACCGGCACCACCGAAACCACCGACACCGTGACGGCCTCCGCCGCCGCTCCCCCCGATTCCCCGTCCGCCCCCGGCAGGTGGTCCGGCAAGGTCTCCCCGCGCGGGCGGCGTGCGGCCACCCTCGCCGCAGGGGTGCTGGTCCTGCTGGCCCTGCCCTTCTACGTCACCTCGTTCTGGCTCCAGACGGGCCTGTTCGCCATGGCCGCCGTCATCGGCGCCATCGGGCTGAACCTGCTCTCCGGGACGACCGGGCAACTCTCCCTTGGCCACGCCTTCTTCCTCGCCGTCGGCGCGTACGGCTATGTGTGGCTGGCGTCCGAGCCGTCCGGCACCGGCTCCAGCAGCCTGTACGGTCTCGGGCTCCCGCCCGTGCTCGCCTTCGGGCTGGCCACCCTCCTCGCCGGTGCGGTGGGCGGCCTGTTCAGCCCGATCTCCGGCCGGCTGCGTGGCATGTACCTGGGCATCGCCACCCTCGCCCTGGTCTTCCTGGGCCACCACATGATGCTCAACGCCCCGCATATCACCGGCGGGTTCAACGGCCGCTCCGTACCGCCGCTGGACATCCTCGGCTTCTCCTTCACCGACACCTCACCCGATGGTCTCACCGTCATCGGCGTCCCCTTCGGCGGGCTGGAGCGCCTGTGGTACGTCGGCCTGGCCCTGGTCGCCGTGGCCTGGCTCGTCGCGCACAACCTCCTGCGCGGGCGCCCCGGCCGCGCACTCGGCGCCGTACGCGACAGCGAGGTCGCCGCGGCCGTCATGGGAGTCCATCTCACCCGTTACCGTGCCTCGGCGTTCATCATCTCCTCGATGTACGCGGGCGCCGCGGGTGCTCTGCTGGCCCTGGTGTTCAAGCGGGTCGTCCCGGACCACTTCGGGCTCCTGCTGTCCATCGACTACCTCGCGATGATCGTCATCGGCGGCCTCGGCTCGGTCGGCGGCGCGGCCTGCGGCGCGGTCTTCGTCGCCCTGATCCCGCACCTGCTCACCAAGTACGCCGACGACCTGCCCCTGCTCACCGCTCCCGGCACCACGGGATCGGGCGTGTCCCCGGGCGACGCGGCCCGCTACCTCTACGGCACCGCGATCGTCCTCGTCCTGATCTTCGCCCCCGGCGGCCTGGCCGGACTGGCCCACAGACGGCCGCGCCGCAAGGGCGACGGCTCCCCCCGCACCCGGCGTTTCCCTCTCCGCACCCGCACCACCCCGAAGGAGCACACCCCGTGAGACACACCCGACTTGTCCCGGCCGCAGCCGTCATCGCCGCACTCGCCCTGAGCGCCACGGCCTGCAGCACCAAGAGCGGTACCGACGCGAACAACGCCGGCAGCGACGGCATCAAGACCGGCCCCGGAGTGACGGAGAAGACCATCACCCTGGGCGCGCTGACCGACCTCACCGGCCCGTACGCCTCTCTCGGCAAGAGCATCGTCAACGCCCAGCAGCTGTACGCCGACCAGCTCAACGCCTCCGGCGGCATCTGCGGCCGGACCGTCAAGATCACGGTCAAGGACCACGGCTACGACGTGCAGAAGGCCGTGTCCGCGTTCACGGAGACCGAGCCGAACGTGGCCGCGGTGTCCCAGATGGTCGGCTCTCCCGTGGTGTCCTCGCTCGAACAGGAGCTGGAGTCCAAGCACCTGCTCACGTTCCCGATGGCCTGGGCCTCCACCCTGCTGGGCCGCGACTACGTCCAGGTGGTCGGCTCCACCTACGACGTCGACATGATCAATGGCGTCGACTTCGTGGTCCGCACGGCCAAGCTGAAGGCGGGCGACAAGATCGGCCACGTCTACTTCGAGGGCGAGTACGGCGAGAACGCGCTCGCCGGTGCCACGTACGCGGCCAAGAAGCAGAAGCTGACCATCGTCGGGCAGAAGATCAAGCCCACCGACCAGGACCTGACCGCCCAGTTCACCGCCCTCAAGCAGGCCGGCGTCAAGGCGATTCTGATCAGCGCCGGCCCGCGCCAGACGGCCGCCCTGGTCGGCACCGCGGCCGCCGCGGGCTTCGCCGTCCCGGTCCTCACCAACTCGCCGGGCTTCGCCCCGCAGCTGCTGGGGACCCCGGTCGGCCCCGCCCTGGAGAAGATGCTCCACGTGGTGAGCCCCGCCCCGGCGTTCAGTGCCGACAACCCCGCGATGAAGAAGCTCGCCGACGACTACAAGGCGAAGTACCCGAAGGATCTGCTCGACGCCGGTGTCGTCAGCGGCTGGTACGCGATCAGTGTCCTCGGCGAAGACCTGAAGGCGGCCTGCAAGGCGAAGGACCTGACCCGCGACGGCATAGCGGCGGCCCACCGCAAGCAGTCCAAGCTCACGGTGCTCGGCGTGCCCCTGAACTTCTCGGACCGCGCCAAGCCGGCGACGTACCAGTCCTTCATCCACAAGCCGGCGAAGACGGCCCTCGGCGGCCTCGTGAACGTCGAACCGGCCCACGAGGTCCCCGCGGCGAAGACCTACAGCCTGCCCAAGGGCTGAGCCGCCCCGACGGTCCGGATGCTGACCGGCAGGTCAGCATCCGGACCGGGAGGAATGCCCTTCCGGTCCCTCGGCTCCCCCTGATTCAGGGGGGCCGCGGGCCGGACACCCCGCATCGGGGCGGGTGATGGAGCCGAGGGGGGTGGGGGCGCATGGGTTCGGTCAGACGCCGATGTCGAGTACCTCCCCCACCGGGCGCCGGGGTGTTGCATGGCCCGGCTGGCGTAGCCGAGCCGTATCACCATCCGCACGGCTCCGACTCCATGGACCGGATCGCGCTCGGCCGTATCGACTCCGCACAGCTACATCCGGGTCCGCGCGTACGCTCGCAATGCGTCGCGGACGAACGTCGCCCCCGCGGCGTCGTCGTACATGCCGGCGAAGCGGGGGTCGTCGACGTACATGTCCCCCAGGCCTTTCACCATCTCGATCGAGCGCTCCCGGTCGCCCTCGGCCGTGGGGGTACCCGGGATCTGGCTCAGCCACTGGACGTGCCGGGCAGCCAGTGACTGAGCGTGTTCCGATGTCGGGGAAACCCCGGCCTTCACCGCGGCGACCCATGCGGCGACGAGGTCTTCGGTGGCCTGCTTCCAGGCCCGCTGCTGGTCAAGGGACTTGCCGTGCCACCAGTCGTTGCTCACTTGGAACGCGCGCTCGCCCCAGCGTGAGATCACCTCGTCCTTGTAGCGGTCGTTGAACCCCGCCAACATCACGTCCATCCGCGGTTCTGCCCCTGCCTGCAGGGCCTCGAGCGTGTGACGCACAGACCGGATCTGCCGTTCGATGCCGTCCCGTTCCTCTTCCAGTGCGGCGATGTGGGCGCGGAGCCCGTCGCACGTGTCCACTTCGTCGGCCAGGACCTCGGCGATGGCCGACAAGCCCATGCCGAGCCGGCGCATGAGCAGGATCCGCTGGAGCCGGGCGACCGCGCCCGGGTCGTAGTAGCGGTACCCGTTCGCGCCGACCCGGGACGGGGCCAAGAGCCCGACGCGGTCGTAGTGACGCAGGGTGCGGCTGGTGATGCCGGCCCTCGTCGCGAGTTCCTGGATCGTCCACTCCATCGTTCCAGTGTCACCCGCGGCGGAGCGTGGCATCGATGATCTCCGAGCTGTCGGCGTGCAGGGCCTGCGCCGCCGTCTGCCCGGTCGCCGCCAGGTAGGTGTCGACCAGCCTGTTGCCCGCGGCGTACCCGGCGCCCATCGGCAGTCCCACCGGGGTGAGGCCGAAGCGCTCGGCGCTGGGGTCGCCGTGCACCCAGGCAGTGAAGTTCTGCATGCCTGTCACGTCGAGCCCGGTGAGCACCTTGCCGAAGATCTCGTCGTCGTGCAGGTGCGGCACCCCTATGCGGGTGGGGCCGAGCTCGTCGCCGTAGAGCTGTCGGGCGAAGGCGTCGGCCAGGCCCTCGGAGACGATGTGATCGCCGACCGTGACGGTCATCGGGTCCCACACAACCCCGCCCGGGCCGAACCGCAGGTTGTGGTGGAGTTCGTGCACGGCGGTGGCCTCCAGCCGCTCCACGTTCTCGGGGAAGGGCCAGAGCGTGATCACGATGTGGCCCGAGATGCCGCCGAACCCGGTCACTCCCTGGCAGGGACCCATGAAGTGCTCGTCACCCGGATCGCCGAGCACGAACAGCACGGTGATGTCCGGGGTCCCCAGCCCCGGCGTCGCCTCCAGCAGTACGGTGAGAGCGTCGTCGAGGGCGCGCTGCATCCGCTCCCAGGCTCCGGCCGCCGCCAGGGTTTCGAGCGCGTCGAGGCAACGCTCCTCGTCGCGGTCGACGGGGAACCCGGACGCTTCGAGGTGCATGGCCACCAGGTCGACCTCGCCGGGGTAGTAGCGGTACATGCCCCTGGTGGGCTCCAGCATCGAACGCAGCAGGTCGACGCGGTCCGCGACCGGGGCCAGCAGGATCCGCCTCATGGCGGAGCAGGTGTCAAGAACAGTGATCGACATGGCCCGGATGCTAGAAGTTGACGCAGCGTCAAGGTCAAACCGCCGGCGCTCTTCGTCGAGGTACGGCCGGCATTCCGTCACCGAGTCCCGTCATGACCGGCGGTTCGCCGCTGCGATGGACTCACGCAACTTGGTCAGCCCGCAGATCCCGCGCGGTCCGGCTCGGCGTATGGGCGGGTGCCGCTCAGTCCAGGCAGCCGCCCGGTTCTTCGCCGTGCTCGCCGCCGCCGGGCAGATCGAGCGCAACTACATCCGGGAGAAGCCCCTCGAAGGCCAGGTCACCGCAGTGGCCAGGGGCAACCACGGCGGAAGGCCCAAGGTCTTTCGACGACATGCTCACCTTTGCCATCGCGCTGAAGAACAAGGGCGTCCCTGTCCCCGAAAGAAACTGGCCATCAAGACGGGGAAGAACGCGGTCAAGCCCGTCGGTCGCCTCGCTGTACCGGGCGTTCGCCGAGGCTGAGGACCAGGACGTGCAGGGCCGGCGCGCAGGTCGTCGGCCCGCGCCGCCCCACCCGTGCCCAGCTCACCGGCCCGGGCAGCGGCACCGGCCCGGAGCTGATGGAAAGGCTCATCCGGCAGGTGCTCGACGGGACGAACGACGAGGTGATGGATTTGCTGGGCGTCCAGCACGACGGAGAGACGCCAAGTGCTCCCGATGCTGCCGCACCGCACGAAGGGGCCGACGACGGCCCGCACACCAGCGAGCCGACCGAGCTGAGAATGCAGACCCTCGTGTGCCCGCACTGCACGGTTGGGCCCGGCAGGCCCGCCAGGCCCGCATCATCGCCGCCGAGGACCGCCTCACGGTGACGTGGCACCGCCTGTCCTGCACGCACTACGCGGCCGACTCGGGTCCTGTCGGGCGAAGTGGACTGAGCGTGGTGGCGGACGGGCGGCGATGGGCGTAGACCGGAGTTATGGCTGGCACCCAGCGGGCCTGCGCAATGTGCCACGCGCCGCTGCCCTCGGACTCGGCGCCGCGGCGTCGGTACTGCTCGACCGCGTGCAAGTCGGCCTGGTTCTCACCCACCCGCAGACGACAGGTGTGCGAGAGCCCCACCCGGACGGCGAGCACCGCAGGGGGCTCAAGCCGTTCAAGCACCGACCCGAACCCCGGTAAGCCGCCGTATACCGGCGAACGACTTACGAAGGGCGGCGACCAATGAGTATCGGCAAGAAGATCGCGCACAAGGCCGAAGCGGTCAAGGGTGGCGCGAAGAAGACCGTAGGCCGTGTCACCGGCAGCTGGCACCTGCGGGCCGAAGGCCGTGGTGACCAGGTCAAGGGCAACGCCAAGCAGGCGGGGGCGAAGATCAAGGACGTTTTCAAGCACTGACCACTGCGCCCGCCCTGCCGGCCTCACGGCAGGGCCCCGGAGGTGCCAGGTATGGCCATCAGGAATGGTGCCGCCCAGGCCAGGTCCCAGGGGCGGCGTGTGTCGAACAGCCGTGCCATGGAGGTCCTGTCCAGGGTCGGACTCTCCGCGCGGGGTGTGATCTACGTGCTGGTGGGGCTGCTGGCCGTGCAGATGGGGTTCGGCGGCGGCAGTGGCAAGGAGGCCGACAGGTCCGGCGCGGTGCGGACCATCGGCGAGCAGCCGTTCGGCCGGGTGCTGCTGTGGGCGCTGGTCGTGGGGCTGGCGGCGATGGCGCTGTGGCGGCTGTCCGAAGCCGCATTCGGACAGGCGGTGACAGGCGGTGACAAGTGGACTCGTCGCCTGGGCTCTCTGGGGCTGGCGGTCTTCTACACCGTGATCTGTATCGGCGTGGTGCAGACCGCGCTGGTCGGCGGATCCGCCGGGGGCCGTCCCGGCGATGAGACGTCGAAAGACTACACAGCGAGGGTGCTGGAATGGCCCTTTGGACGGGTACTCGTTGGCGTGGTCGGGGCCGTGCTGGTCATCGTGGGCGTGGTGATCGTGGTGCGCAGCCTGATGCGGAAGTTCGAGGAGAATCTCCGTACGGGCCAGATGAGCCGGACGACGCGGCGTGTCGTCGCGGGTCTGGGCGTCATCGGCGGCGTGGCGACCGGCGTGGTCGCGGTGGCGACCGGCCTGTTCGTTCTCCTGGCCGCGGTGCGCTTCGACGCCAGCCAGGCGAAGGGCCTGGACGAGACGCTGCGTTCGTTCGCCACCACGCCCGCCGGGCCAGTGCTGCTGATCGCCGCGGCGGTGGGCCTCCTGCTGTTCGGCCTCTACTCGTTCTGCGAAGCCCGCTGGCGTAAAGCCCCTGAGCACGGCGCCTCGGCAGAGCAGCCGACCGCCGAGGCCCCGGGCTCGGAGACGCGCCCAAGTGCACCCTAGCGATGGCATCTCGTCCGATGCCGGGGGCCGCTTGTCTCCGTTCGGGCGCTTGCGCAGCGCGATCCGCCGCTCGCGGGCCGGGCGCAGGTGGGGGCGGGGCAGCGACATCGACCTGTGGCAGCGTTCACTGGGATTCGCGGCGCTCGGGTTCCTGACACTGGTGCCACTGCTGATCGTCGTGTCCGCGGCCGATCCGGCGAGCGGACGGGGGTTCGCGCAGTGGCTGGGAGACGGGCTCGGCGTCTCGCCGGCCGCCAGAGGGGAGATCGAGCGGTTGTTCGCCCTGCCGGGCCAGGCGTGGCGGACCACGACGGCGTTCGGCCTCGCCGTGCTCGCCGTATTCGGTCTGTCGTTCGGGGCGGCAGTGCAGAGCGGCTACGAGAAGATCTGGGATCTGCCCCCGGCCCGCTGGTGGGCCAGGTGGCGGCACGTGCTGTGGCTCGCCGTCCTCATCGGGGTCCTCTTCCTGTCCGCGCTCACACCCCTGTGGCGGGATTCGTCGGCCCGCGGGGTGGTCACGGTACTGAGCGGCACCCTGTTCTTCTGGTGGTCCCAGCGGCTCCTGCTCGGCGGCCGGGTCGCCTGGACGGCCCTGCTGCCCGGGGCGGTTGCCACCATGCTC
This sequence comes from Streptomyces sp. NPDC002867, assembly GCF_053591895.1. NCBI lineage: Bacteria > Bacillati > Actinomycetota > Actinomycetes > Kitasatosporales > Streptomycetaceae > Streptomyces > Streptomyces sp. NPDC002867. The sequence continues at coordinate 68,292 of NZ_JBSFUR010000001.1, forward strand.
GGGCTGCTCGGCCTCAGGCTGTTCTCCCGGCTCGTGTTCTCACCGCTGATCGCATCCAGCGCCGTCACCTACGGCCCGTTCGGAACCGTACTGGTCATCCAGTCCTGGCTGGTCGGCGTGGGCGTCGTCGTGTTCGGCGGCGCCCTGGCCGGCCGACTGCTCCACGACGAGCTCCCCCGCCTGGCACGGGCACTGAAACGCCGAGAGTGAGGCTGGGATCTACCGCATTCTTCGTCGAGCTCACCAGGCCGGGCAGCGGCACCGGGCCCGGAGCTGATGGAAAGGCGAACCCGGCAGGTACTCGACTCCGGCCCTCGCGGCTCGCCGTACGGCGGCCAGGCCCAGTACACCCCGCCCTGCCGCGCGACGCTGCGGGGTGTCCAGGCTGGTTCGGGCGGCCTTTGCGGGGCAGGCTGAAAAGTACAACGCCTACAGGCACACCACTGGGAGAGGGGCGCTCGGGATGATCCAGATCGCGGATATCCGAGAGTGGCGCACCCACGACGTCGTCGACGCCGCAGGTCACAAGATCGGAGTGCTGGAGGCCATCTACGTGGACACCAGCACGGACCAGCCGGCCATGGCGACCGTCCAGGTCGGGTGGCCCACCCGCCACCATCTGGTCTTCGTCCCGCTGAACGGAGCGATCGCGGGGCCCGGCTACATCAAGGTGGACTACGACAAGTCGCTGGTGAAGAAGTCCCCGGCGATCGGCACGGACGATGTCCTGCCCGCCGAGGACGAGGCCGCGGTCTTCGCGCACTACGGCCTGCCCTACCAGCCCGGCGTAAACGGCGAGCGGCAGCTCGCCCGCCGCTGACCCGCCCGTCAAGAAGGTGCCTTACGCCATGACGCTCTTCCTGATCCTCGTCATCCTGGCGATCGTGCTGGGCATCATCGGCGTCGCCGCCGAAGGACTGCTCTACCTGCTCATCATCGGTATCGCGGTCTTCGCCGCCGCCCTCATCTACCTGGTCGTGCACCTGCGGCGCTCCGGCCGCCACCACCGCACACTCCGCTGAGACACCACGGAACCAAGGACGCCCCGGACCGAGCAGGTCCAGGATCTCTTCGGTGCACCGGTGGCCGTGGGCAACGCGGTCACAGTCGCGCACCAGCACGTCGAAGACGTCACTCTCGTAGGTGTTCGCGCGGGCGAGAGGCGCCCTCGAGCTGGCCTGGCTGATCGGCTGGAAGAGCTGACCAACGGTGCAGTAGCAGGGCCGTCTCCGCTGCGTCTTCGGCGGCGAAGGACGTGCCCGCCGCCCAGATGTCGTCGTTTGCGACGGCGGTGAGGCTGGTGATTTCCCCCTTGCCGACGTCCGGCAGGGCCTGCCGGCGCCAGGCCGTGCCGTCCCACGCCTGGAACGGCGGGGACCCCGTTCTTGATGCCCTGCGGCACGGCGCGGCCGGCCGTCCATGCCTTCCCGTCGGATGTGGTCACCACCGCGTCGGGTGTCAACCGGCCCGCGGGGTCACGGTCGAGATTGCGCGTGGTCCAGGAGGTGCCGTCCCAGTGGGCCACTGTCGCGCCGACCGCCCAGATGTCACTGGCCGACCGTACGGCCAGCGCCTGCGGGAAACTGCCGTCCGGCAACGTCGACTGCTGCGTCCGGGACGTGCCGTCCGGGATGATCGTGCGCAGCCGGAACGCCCCCTGCTGTTGGTGTACTGGTGTCCGCGCAGCGAGAAGCCGGCGGTGTCGTAGTCGCCGTTCTGGTCGCACTGCCAGAACTCGATGAGCGACCCGGGCAGGGGCTTGCAGGCGGTGTCGTCGACGATGCCGCTCAGATCGAGCCGCACTCCGCTGACAGCGGGGGTGATGAAATCCGTCCGCCCGGGGGACTGCGGCTTGAAGAGCGGGCCCTCCGTCGACGCCGGGGTCTCGTGACCGTCACAGGCCGGCGTGACGGCGAGCGGGCGCCCCGCCGTGCGTGCCTCCTGCACCGGGCTCACCGGTGCCGCCAGGGCGGCACCGGCCGCACTCGTCGCCACAAGGGCGGCGGTCATGCCCACCGATTGGGTTCTCCTGGACAGGGGGCGGGCGGGGTCGAGCGGAGCGCGGCGGGGAGCCGGTGGGTCATCGGCGGTCGTCGGCCAGCGGCGGTCGTCGGCCAGCGCCGCGGCGACGTTCCGGGCGGCGCGAGCACCGCGTGGGGCTGGGGCCAGTGCACGTACGTGCCGCCGAAGTCCAGCCGGTGGCCGAAGGCCTCGCCCGTCCAGGTCCGGCCGCCGACCCTGTCGCGTGCTTCGAGCAGGACCACCGAGTGGCCCGCGACGCTGAGGTCGCGTGGAAATCGGGAGCGTCACTGATACGATCCCGAATCGTGTTCGAGAAGAAACCGACAACCCAGCCACCGACTCGCCCGACCGTGGTACAGCGCCGCGGGAAGGAGCGCAGGCGCGCCATCCTCGACGCCGCCGCGGCGCTGCTCGGCGAGAAGGGCTACGAGGCCGCCACGCTCAAGGCCATCGGCGAACGGGCGGGCATCCCGACCGCCTCCATGTACCACTACTTCGCCGACCGGCATCAGGTCGACGCCGAACTCCTGAAGCAGCACCTGAGCGAGCTCGACACGCTGATCGGCGCTGCCGTGGACAACCCGAGGGCGCAGACGCTGCCTGAGGCCGTCGACGTCATGATCGACCTCCATCTCGACTACTTCCGCGGGCACCCGAGCTGCACGGAACTGTGGTTCGCGGGACGCCACGAGACGCTCGAAGAACTGGTGCGTGCCTTCGACGAGGCGCAGGCGGAGCGGCTCTGGCGCCACCTTGTCGAGCGGGGCTTCGTCCCCGCCGACACGCCCCTGCTGCCGCTGCTGCTCGCCTTCGAGGTGGGCAGCCGGCTGTTCGACATCGCGTTCCGGCGCTCTCCCGCAGGTGACGACGCCACGATCGCCGAAGCACGCCGCCTCGTCACCGCCTACCTGGAGACGTACGTCTCCGAAGGTCCAGGGCGGCGCGGCTGACTCCGGCCGCGCCGACCGGGTGTTGACCGCCACGGCGATGCCGCCGGCCATCACGGTGCCCCAGAAGGCGAGGGTCCAGTCCGTGCCCGCCGCGTACCGCACGGCCGGCCGGTCCCCGCGTGTCACACCGCGGGCCCCAGCCCTCCGGCCACCCTCGCGTGGCGCTCAGCCGCAACTGGGCGTACGTGAGCTGGTCCCCGCCGAGTTCGACGACCGCTTCGGCGTCGGGGCGGATGTCGACGTGCGTACGCAGCATGTCGGGCAGCCTCGCGGGCGCGTCCACGTACCTCCGGGCATCGTGCACGTTCCTCACCACGTCATCCTGGGAGGAGGAATTTTGCGCGCGTGACAGGGGCGATGGGACGGGGCATGTCGGCGGCTCCAAGAGCGGCGTGGCAGGGCGAACACGCATGGGGTGGTCGTAGACGACCAAGGCATCGCCGCTCCCGGACCTCCCGAGTACGCGGTCGCGGCGATGCCCTGGTCAGGGTCGAGTCGGCGCGTGTACAGCGCCGGCCGGTGGGACGACGAGGCCCGCCGAGAGCGTGCGGACATGCTCGAACGCGTCGCCGCGCTCATCGAGACCCGAGGCGAGGACATCGCCCGCACGGATTCCCTGACCAGCGGTGTGCCGATCAGCGTCACGCGGAAGGTGGCGGCCTTCCTGCCCGCCAGGATCCGGGCGACGGCATCGGACCTGCTGAGCATCCCCCGCGTACGAGCGCTGGCGGCGAACGGCCGCGACGTCCGCCTGTACAAGGTCCCGTGGGGACCGGCCGCGATCCTCACACCGTGGAACGGCCCGAGCTTCATCCCCGCGGCGAAGGTCGTGAGTGCGGTCGCGGCGGGCTGCCCGGTGATTCTGAAGCCGTCGGAGCACGCTCCGGGCAGCGCGCAGATCATCGTCGAGTGCTTCGTCGAAGCCGGACTGCCCGCCGGCGCACTGCAACTCGTGCACGGCCGCGGCGACGTGGGCGCCAAGCTGACCGGTGACCCGCGAATCAAGATCGTTTCATTCACCGGCGGTCCGGCCGCCGGCCGTGCGATCGCCCGCGCCGCCGCGGAGGACTTCAAGGTCCTTCAGCTGGAGCTCGGCGGCAACAACCCCGCGCTCGTCCTGGACGACGCCGACGTCGAGGTCGCCGCCGACGGCATCTTCGAGGGAATGACCAAACTCAACGGTCAATGGTGTGAGGGACCGGGCAAGGTGCTCGCCCACAGGAGCTTGGTGGAGCCGCTGCTCGAAGCGCTGACCGAGCGCATCGCCAAGGTCGTGGTCGGTCATTCGCTCGACGAGAGCGTCGAGCTCGGCCCGATGTCGAACGCACCGCACTTCGCGACGCTGGAGAGCCGGATCGAAGGACTGCACGCCCTGGGAGCCACCGTCCACCAGCCGGCCCGGCTGCCGGATCTCGACGGATTCTTCCTCTCACCGACCGTCGCCGCCGGGGCCGACCCGGCGAAGGCCACCGCGGAGCTGTTCGGTCCCGTCGTGTCCGTGCACGCCGTCGATTCCGACGAGGAGGCGCTGCGCATCGCGAACGCCAACCCCTCAGGACTCGACGCCTACGTGTTCGGCGGCGATGTCGAGCGTGCGATCGAGGTCGGCGCGCGGGTGCTGTCCGGCGAGGTGCGGGTCAACGGCGCGAAGATCGCCGACCTCGGCGACGATTCCGCGCAGAGCTTCTGGGGGCCGGCCGGCATCGGCGGTCACGGCCCGGCCGAGTCGGTGCGGGTGTTCTGCGGCGACCGGGTGGTCGGCGTCGACTCGCCGGACCTGCCGCTGTGAAACGTGTCGCCCGATGACCGAACCGACCGCCGCTGGAGAACCCTCATGCTGAACCTCTCGACGCTCCTCGAAGACTCCGCCCGCTCGTTCCCGGACCGGGACGCACTCGTACTCGGCTCGAACCGGCTGACCTACCGCCAGGTCGACGCGGCAGCGAACCAGGTCGCCAACCTGCTGGTGTCCCGCGGTGTCCAGCCCGGCGACAAGGTCGCACTGAGCTGCCCCAATCTGCCCTACTTCCCCATCGTCCACTACGGCGTCCTCAAGGCCGGGGCGGTCGTGGTGCCTCTCAACGTCCTGCTCAAGGGCCGTGAGATCGCCTACCACCTGGACGACGCGGACGTCTCGGCGTACTTCTGCTTCGAAGGAACTCCGGAGCTGGCCATGGCCGCGGCGGGTCATGCCGGATACCGAGAGGTCAAGGCGGTGGAGCACTTCTTCGTCATCACCGCCGACCCGGAAGCTCCCAGTCCGATCGCCGGTACCGAGACACTCGGTCAGGCACTCGCCGGCATGAGCACCGTGTTCGAGTCGGTGGTCAGAGAGCCGACCGACACCGCGGTCATCCTGTACACGTCGGGAACGACCGGCCGGCCCAAGGGCGCCGAACTCTCCCACGCCAACACGATGATGAACGTGATGGCCTGCAACCGGCTGTTCCGCAACGAACCGGGCGCCGACAGCCAGTTGGTGTGCCTTCCGCTGTTCCACACCTTCGGTGCGACGGTGCAGATGCACGCGGGGTTCTCGGTCGCCGCGACCTTGCACCTCGTGCCGCGCTTCGCCGCCCGTGAAGTGGTCGAGCTGATGAACCGCGAGGTCATCACGTTCTTCGCCGGTGTTCCGACCATGTGGTGGGGATTGCTCAACGCCCTCACCGACGACATCGACGTCCACCGGATCGCCGGAAACCTACGGATCGGAGTCTCCGGTGGAGCGGCCCTGCCGGTCGAGATCATCAACCAGGTCGAGCAGCGCCTCGGCATCACCGTGCTCGAGGGGTAAGGGCTGTCCGAGACGTCGCCCGTCGCCACGTTCAGCGACCCCCGGCTCGAACCCCGGCCTGGCTCGATCGGCGTCCCGATCTGGGGTGTGGAGCTGAAGCTGATCCGGCCGGACTGGACGGAGGTCACCGAGGCGGGGGAGGTCGGCGAGATCGCGATCAGGGGCCACAACGTCATGAAGGGCTACTACAACCGCCCGAAGGCGACGGCCGAGGCGATCCGCGACGGATGGTTCCGCACCGGAGACCTCGCACGACGCGACGAGGACGGTTTCTACTACATCGTCGACCGCGTGAAGGACCTCATCATCCGCGGCCGTTTCAACGTCTACCCCCGCGAGATCGAGGAAGTACTGCTCACCCATCCAGCGGTGAGCCTGGCGGCGGTCATCGGCGTTCCGCACGACAGCCACGGCGAGGAGATCAAGGCATGCGTGATCCTCGAGAAGGATGCCGCCGTCACCGCCGAGGAGCTCGTCGCCTGGGGCAAGGAGCAGATGGCCTCCTACAAGTACCCCCGCATCGTCGAGTTCGTGTCGAGCCTGCCGACGACCGGCACCGGAAAGATCCTCAAGCGCGAGCTGGCCTGAGGCCGAGCAGAACCGGAACGCCATCCCCCGCTGCGTACGACGCGAAAAGGAACAGTGAGATGAGGACGGACAACGTCGAGTACACCACCTTCAGCGGGTGGGTCGACCCGCCCCGCGATGTCCGGTCCGCCCTGCGGGAAGACGTCACCTGTGAGCTCGCGGTCGTGGGCGGCGGCCTGGCGGGCATGTCGACGGCGCTGCGGCTGGCCGAGCGCGGCCGGGACGTGGTGCTGCTGGAGGCCGAGTTCTGCGGCCACGGCTCCGCCTCCCGCAACGCCGGGCAGGTGGCAGGCGCCCCGGGAGGCGACATCCAGCTCCTGAGCATGCTCTACCCCAAGCGGTTTCCCGGCATCGCTCGGTTCGCCGACAACGCCGCGCACTTCGTGGAGCAGCTGATCGAACGACTGGACCTCGACTGCGACTACGAGCCGACGGGCAACGTCTGTGCTGCCGTGTCCCGTGGGCAGATGGGTCGCGTGCGCCGCGTGACGAAGCTTCTGCGGAAGGCCGGCGCGAAGGTCGAACTGGGCACGAGCGCGGAGCTCGGGATCCCCCGCGGATTCCTCGGCGGTATGCGCGAGTCCGTCGGCGGGACGATGAACCCCGGCAAGTTCAGCCTGGGCATCCGCCGCGCCGTCCTCTCGTCGAGCGCCCGGGTCTTCGAGCAGACGCGCGTCACCGACATCACGCGGGACGGCGATCACGTCACCGTCAGGACACCCGGAGGCGAGGTGCGCGCGAACAAGATCGTGCTCGCGACGAACGCCTTCGGCGGCGAGCTGGCCATCGCTCCCAAGCGGCTCTGCGTGCCGATCTGGGTCACCGAGGTGGAGACCGAGCCGATCGATCCCGCGCGCCTGGCCGCGCTGGGGTGGACCAGCCGGTCGGGGGTGGTGACCCAACACAACATCATGGAGAACTACCGGCTGACCTCATGCAACACCATCGTGTTCGGCGTCCGCCGGCTCGAGCGGGGGAAGAACTACCCGCTTCCCCTGAGGAAGCCGGACGAGGCTGTCGTCGCCGAACTCGCACGCGCCTTCGAAACACGCTTCCCCGCGCTGGCCGACGTCGCGGCCGCGCGAGCCTGGGGCGGATGGATCGCGATCACCTCGTCGTGGCTTCCGCTCGCCGGCAATATCGGCGACAGCGTCTTCTACTCGGTCGCCTGCAATGGCCACGGCTTGGCCCAGGCACCGTACCTCGGCTCACTCATCCCCGACCTGATCGTGGACGGGGAACAGCACGAGGACTTGAAGACGCTCTGGGCGAAGAAGTCCACGTTCCCTCGTCCTTTGATGATGGGCGCTCCGGGGCTGCGGACCATCTGGGCCGTCGACCGTTTCAACGACCGGATCAACGGAAGCCGGCGGAACGCCCGACGCGGCGCGGCTCCGGTGACCTGACCGGGGCCGCGAAACGGGGCAGTGGTCGAGGCGGGATGCTCGGAGCGCGGCAAAGTACGGTACGCCGTGGCGGCATGGGATCGGTGGCGGCCGTCGCCCGGCATCGGGTGAACACGCCCCACCTCGACGTGTCCGACCCCGACGCCTACTGGCGGGCGGCCGCCCTCCTCGACACGATCGTGCTCACGCGTCCCCTCCCTGCCCGCAACGAGCTCTACGGTTACGCGGTCGCCGTGGCGTACATCGAGGCCTCCGGCGAGACCATCGACGCGAGCCAGCAGCAGTGGAGGCAGTTGATCGACGACATCAAGGCGCAGCGGCTGGACGCTTTCGACATCGCCGACCGCCTGCGATCCTGGCGGACCCGGTAGGCGATTACGCCATGCCGGGGAGAGGACGGGTGCTGGGCTGCTGACGGCCGTAGGCTTTGACGTGCAGATGCTGGGCCCCCGCGGACAGGCGAGCCGCGGGGGTCTTGGTGTGCGCCGGGTCAGGAAGACAGTTTGTCTTCGGCGGCGCGGGCGTCCGGCTGGGCGCGGACGCGGGCGAGCCGACGACGAGCCGTTGAGTTCAAAATGCTCAAGGCGCAATCGCATGCCGGCGATATCATCTGGCACTTGACGTGGATGGCCGACAGCGCCTTGCAGCGGACTGAAGTGGTGGGCGCCATGGGTGACATGTGGACTGGTGAGAAGGTGCGTCTGCGGGGCGTCGAGCCCGACGACTGGGAAGGCTTCCGCGACCTGGCTCAGCACACCGTCGATGTCCGCAATGCTGACCTGGTCGAGCCTCCCCGCTCTGAGGAGAGCTTTCGTATGTGGACTGCTGAGCGCGCTGAACGTCCGCCAGGTGGGGAAGCATTTCGGCCCCTTCCCGAGGCAACGCTGCGTGCAGGCTTCACCGCTGCTGCGGCAGCCGAGCGTGCCCAGGGCCGCGAACCTGAACTCGACGACATCGCCCTGGTGCGCTCACCGGACGAACTGGCCGGTCTGGCCGGGCCGCACGCGAACTGCTTGGAGCCGGTCGTCCGCCGCTTCTCTGGGTGCCGCTGAAATCAGGCGCCGGCGAGGAAGTAGCGTCCCCGTTCGTCGAGCTCGGCCACGCACCACAGGCCACGGGCCCGGAAGCGTGCGAGGTCGCTTCGCATGCGGGCGACGGCCTTTCGGGTGCGGACGGAGCGGACGCCGCCCATGTGGTCGATGGCCTAGTGCCAGGTGGCGCACGCCTGCTCGACGCTGCCGCGCTTGAGGTGCATCTCCGCGCCCGCGACCAGGTCCAGGTCCAGGGCGACGATGCGTGCGTAGGTGTCTGCCGGGCGGGCCGTGGCGGCCAGCGCGTAGTGCTCGGCGGCTGCCCGGTGGTTTCCTATGGTCTCGTGGATCTTTGCGGCGCGGGAGTACACCGACGCGGCCGGCGGGCCCCAGGCCAGCGCCCAGAACGGCACCTCGTCGCCGGGGGCACCGGTGAGCAGGGTGCGGGCATGCTCGGCCTCGGCCAAGGCCGCGCAGTGTTTGCCGCTCTTGGCTGGCCGGCGGCGATGCAGCGGCGCGCCCGAGGTGCAGCGTGCTGCCGATTGCATGTGCTGGCCTCGTTGGGTACCGCCATGCGCTTGCGCGCCCAGAACTGCTGGGTAGTGCAGTGGAGCCCCGGACGAACCGGTCGCTGCCATGATCGGCAGCCGGGCGAAGCGCTTTCGCGCGCGGACTTCCCGGGACCATCCTACGATGGTTCGTGGATCACTCGGGGGGCGAGCGACAGGCCGGTCGAGAGGGCCGGCAGGAAGCAGGCTCACATGGCTGAGCGGCTCAGAAGGCTGGGGTTGGTCGGCGAAATGTCGGCCGAGTTCCTCGGCACCATGATTCTCATCCTCTTCGGTTGCGGCGTGGTTGCCCAAGTGGTCGCGGGCGGAGCCCTCACGGACCCCGCGGGCGGTCTCGGAGACCACGACAGCATCGCCTGGGCATGGGGCTTCGGCGTCACCCTGGGCGTCTACGTGGCAGCACGACTGAGTGGTGCTCACCTCAATCCTGCGGTGACACTGGCCCTTGCCGCATTCAAGGGCTTCCCGTGGAGCAAGGTAGCCCCCTACGCGCTGGCCCAGACGGCGGGTGCCTTCGTGGCGGCGCTGCTGGTGCGGTGGAACTACACCGAGGCACTGGCGAAGGCGGACCCCGGCCACACCATCAAGACGCAGGGTGTCTTCTCGACGCTGCCCGCCAACGGCAACCCGAATCTGCCGGTCTACGAGTGGGGCGCGTTCCGGGACCAGATCATCGGCACTGCGATTCTGCTGCTGCTGATCTTGGCGATCACCGACCTGCTGAACACACCCCCTGGCGCCAATCTGGCACCGTTCATCATCGGCCTGGTCGTCGTGGCCATCGGTATGGCCTGGGGCACCAACGCGGGCTACGCGATCAACCCTGCCCGTGACTTCGGGCCGAGGCTGGCGAGCTTCCTCACCGGATACGGCGGAGCGTGGCGAGATCAGTACGGGAACTTCTACTTCTGGGTGCCGATCGTCGGACCGCTGATCGGCGGTCTCCTCGGCGCCTTCGTCTACAAGTTCTTCGTCGGCCGGTTCCTGCCGACCGCGGAGCCGGAGCCGCCCGGACGAGTTCCCACCCCCGAGGGTTGACCGGCCTCGCGTGAGGCCGCCAACTCCAGTCCCTCCAGGAGAAGAGGCGAAATGCCATGGCGGACTTCGTCGGCGCGGTGGACCAAGGAACCACCAGCACCCGGTTCATGATCTTCGACCACGTCGGCAACGAGGTGGCGAGGCACCAGTTGGAGCATGCCCAGATACTCCCCCGGTCGGGTTGGGTCGAACACGACCCGGTGGAGATCTGGGAACGCACCAACTCGGTAATCCAGAACGCCCTCCGGCACGGGAACCTGTCGCCGGACGACCTGGCGGCGATCGGCATCACCAACCAGCGGGAGACGACCGTCGTCTGGGACCCACGCAACGGCCGTCCGTATTACAACGCCATCGTCTGGCAGGACACCCGCACCGACTCCATCGCGGCTGCCCTTGAGCGTTCGGGCCAGGGCGACGTGATCCGCCGCAAGGCGGGACTGCCGCCGGCGACGTACTTCTCGGCCGGCAAGATCCAGTGGATCCTGGAGAACGTCGACGGTGTCCGCGAGGCGGCGGACCAGGGCCACGCCCTGTTCGGAAACACCGACGCGTGGGTTCTGTGGAACCTCACGGGCGGGCCCGAGGGAGGCATCCACGCCACCGACGTGACCAATGCCAGCCGCACCATGCTGATGAATCTAGAAACGCTGGACTGGGACGACGAGTTGCTCGGGTTCTTCGGCATCCCGCGGTCGATGCTGCCCAGCATCAACCCGTCCTCCCACCGGGAGGCGTTCGGCGTGACCCGCACCTCCCGGCCGCTGCGGGCCGCCATTCCCATCACCGGGGTCCTCGGCGACCAGCAGGCGGCAACCGTCGGGCAGGTCTGCTACTCACCCGGCGAGGCCAAGAACACCTACGGCACCGGCAACTTCCTGGTGCTGAACACCGGCACCGAACTGGTCCGCTCCGAACACGGCCTTCTGACCACCGTGGCGTACCAGTTCGGCGACAGCCCCGCGATCTACGCCCTCGAGGGTTCCATGGCGGTCACCGGGTCCGCGGTGCAATGGCTGCGCGACCAGATGAAGATCATCAAGACCGCGGCCGAGAGCGAGACGCTGGCCCGCACGGTCGACGACAACGGTGGCATCTATTTCGTCCCCGCCTTCTCGGGCCTGTTCGCCCCGTACTGGCGCTCCGACGCCCGCGGCGCGATCGTCGGTCTGGCCCGGTACAACGATGGCGGCCACTTGGCGCGGGCCACTCTGGAAGCCATCTGCTACCAGAGCCGCGACGTGGTGGAGGCCATGGAGCAGGATTCGGGCGTCCACCTGGACGTACTCAGGGTCGACGGCGGTGTGACGGCCAACGACCTGTGCATGCAGATCCAGGCGGATGTCCTCGGCGTACCGGTCAGCCGGCCCGTCGTCGCCGAGACGACCGCGCTGGGTGCCGCGTACGCGGCAGGTCTTGCCACGGGATTCTGGCGGGACACGGATGAACTGCGTACCCACTGGCAGGAATCCAAGCGCTGGGAGCCCCAATGGTCCGAGGAGCAGCGCGCGGAGGGATACGCGGGCTGGAAGAAGGCGGTGGAGCGAACGCTCGACTGGGCCAAGGTGGAATAGCCCGCCGGTTCATGGCGGCGTCGCACCGCGGGACACCAGGCGCCGGTGCACGCGGCCCACGACCGCAGCACGAGGAGGTGGGACCCATGGTGAGCCCAGTGCCTCTCTCACCCCAGGCACGGGCCCGAGCCCTTGCCGGGCTGGGTGGAGGAGAACTGGACGTCCTCGTCGTCGGTGGCGGGGTCGTGGGCGCCGGGGCGGCCCTGGACGCAGCTACCCGGGGCCTGCGAGTCGGCCTCGTCGAAGCCCGTGACTGGGCCTCGGGTACGTCCAGCCGCTCCAGTAAACTGATCCACGGCGGTTTGCGTTACCTCGAGATGCTGGACTTCCGGCTGGTCGCAGAGGCGCTGAAGGAGCGTGGATTGCTGCTGCAGTTCCTGGCCCCCCATCTGGTGCGGCCGGTGCCGTTCCTCTACCCACTGCGACACCGGGTCCGGGAGCGACCGTACGTCGGAGCCGGCGTTCTGCTCTACGACATGATGGCCGCAGCCTCCGGTACGGCCCGCGGCCTCCCCCGCCACCGTCACCTGCTCAAACGCCAGGCGCTGCGCGAGGCACCGGCGCTGCGCTCCGACGCCTTGGTCGGCGCGATCCAGTACTGGGACGCCCAGGTCGACGACGCCCGGCACACCATGTTCCTTGTCCGCACCGCGGCGGCGTACGGGGCGCTGGCCGCCAATCGCGCCCGCGTCAGTCGCTTCCTGCGCCAGGGCGAGCGCGTGGTGGGCGCCGTGGTGACGGACCTGGAGACCGGAGAGGAGACCGAGGTACGCGCCAAGCAGGTCATCAACGCGACCGGCGTGTGGACCGACGACACCCAATCCATGGCCGGCACCCGCGGGCAGTTCCACGTCCGCGCTTCCAAAGGTGTGCATCTGCTGGTCCCGCGTGACCGGATCAACTCCCGCACCGGCCTGATCCTCCGGACAGAGAAGAGCGTGCTGTTCGTCATTCCCTGGGGACGGCACTGGATCATCGGGACGACCGACACCGACTGGAAACTGGACAAGGCCCATCCCGCACTGAGCGCCAAAGACGTTGACTACCTGCTCGACCACGTCAACCGCGTACTGGCCACACCGCTGGTCGCGGAGGACGTCGAGGGCGTCTACGCCGGGTTGCGTCCACTCCTGTCCGGGGAGGCCGCGGAGACCAGCAAGCTGTCCCGGGAGCACCTGGTCGCGCACCCGGTTCCCGGGCTCGTGGTGGTGGCCGGCGGCAAGTACACGACCTATCGGGTGATGGCCAAGGACGCGGTCGACGAGGCGGCCCGCGGTCTGGACGAGAAGGTGGCCGCCTGCATCACGCAGCGCGTGCCGCTACTCGGCGCGGATGGCTATCCGGCCCTCTGGAACTCCCGCCACAGCCTCGCCCAGCGCTCCGGGCTGCATGTCGCCCGCATCGAGCACCTGCTGAACCGCTACGGCTCTTTGGTTCCCGAACTGCTCGACATGGTCGCGGATGATCCTTCACTCGGCGAGCCGCTGCCCAGTTCCGACGATTACCTCCGCGTCGAGGCCGTCTATGCGGTCACCCACGAGGGAGCCCGCCATCTGGAGGATGTGCTCGCCCGGCGTACCCGGATCTCCATCGAGTCGTGGGACCGCGGCGTGGACGCGGCAGGCACCGTGGCCGGGCTGATGGCGTCTCACCTGAGATGGGACCGAGCGCACCAGAACCGCGAGGTAGACCACTACCTCAAGCGGGTGGCGGCGGAACGCGAGGCCCAGCAGCAGCCGGACGATCAGACCGCCGACGCTGTACGGATCGGTGCCCCCGACATCATCCCGGTGCGTTGAGCTTCTCCGGCCCCGCGTCTGAAGAAGTAGGACAGCAAGGACCAAGAGGGCCAGTGCGCAAGGCGCCAGGCGCAAGGCGGCAACGGCGACATGTCGGTGCGGGACTCGAAAACCCTTACGGGCCCGCTTTCCGCTTCAACCCAGCAGCATGGGAACCATTCGTGGCTGACATCACGCTTGGTCTGGAGCCGGTAGTCGCAGCCGACAGGGGCACCCGGCTTCGTGCCGAGCTCTTCGAGCTTGAAGCCAGGGCACTCTCGTCGGAAGTTCCGCGGTGAGGTAGGTGCCGCAGGCGCAGGGGGCAATAACGGGTTGGACGGACAGGCACTGGCCGGGGAGGTCGCCCGGCGGCTGGACGGGAAGCGCGGCGCAGACCCTGTGCGGCCGACCGTGCCGCCTACATGCGGCGACGGGCGCGCGTACGCTGGTGATGTCTCGCCGAACCGGAGCGGGTGCTATGAATCCAATCACGAAGGGATCTCCCCGGCTGAATCGGAAGCCGTCGCGCCATCCGTCTGCCGGGCAGCCACGTGATCGTCCTCGAGAGTCCCTGCTGAACCCGCGCAGTATCCCCGGGCGGGTATTCCTCGTCGAGATCCTGATCATCGCGCTGCTGGTCGCGGCCGGGCTGACGTCTGTGGTCCTTCAAGCGGCGCGTGACGCCCTGCAGCAGGGGCGTCGGGAGTCGGTCGTCGCGGCCCAGGCGTTCGCGGAGGCCCCGGGCGTGGTTGAAGCGCTGCGCAGCCCAAACCCGACGGCGGTGCTGCAGCCGCGTGCGGAAGCGGCTCGGAAGAGTGCGGGGGTGGATTTCATTGTTGTCATGGACACCAAGGGGATTCGCTATACGTATCCGTACCCGGAAGAGATCGGGAAGAAGTTCGTCGGCAGCATCCAACCGTCGCTGGAAGGCCGCACCACCATTGAGGAGGCGGGCGGGCCGCCCCTGCCGGCGGGTCGGGGAACGGCCGTGCAGGCAGTGGTCCCGGTGACGGATGCCGGCGGCGAGGTCGTCGGCCTCGTGTCAGCCGGGATCACGGTCAAGAACGTGGCAAGACTGTGGATGCCGCAGCTGCCGATCACCTTGGGTGCCGGGGCGGCCGCGCTGGCGATGGCTGCCGCCGGCACAGCTCTGGTCTCCCGGCGGCTGCAGCGGCAGACCCATGGCCTGGGCCCGGCCGAGATCACGCGCATGTACGAGCACCACGACGCGGTCCTGCACGCGGTGCGAGAAGGGGTGCTGATCACCGATGCCGAGGGGCGTCTGCTGCTGGCCAACGACGAGGCGAAGCGGCTGCTGAGCCTGTCGACGTACGCGGAGGGCCGGCTCGTACGGGAGCTGGGGATGCCGGGGGAGATCACGCACATGCTGGCGTCCGGGGAGGCGGTCACGGACGAGGTACATCTGGTGGAGGGCCGGTTGCTGGCAGTGAACAAGCGGCCCACGTTCCCGCAGCGGGCCCAAGAGGGCAGCGTGGTGACGTTGCGGGACACAACGGAACTGGCGGCAGTGTCGGGGCGGGCACAGGCGGCGTGGGAGCGGCTTGACCTGCTCTACGAGTCGGGAGTGCGGATCGGGACGAAGCTCGATGTGGTGAGTACGGCACAGGAGCTGGCTCAGGTGGTGGTACCGCGGTTCGCCGACCTCGTCACAGTCGATCTGCTGGATGCGGTGCTGGAAGGCCAGGAGCCAACGGCGGAGAAATGGCGGCATCTGCGGCGTGCGGCGAGCAGCGGCGATCAGCAGATTCTGCTGCTGTACCCGGTGGACGAAAAGATCAAGCTCTCGCCGGCGACGCCACAGATGCGGGCGTTGGAGCGGGGGCTGGCGGTGCTGGAGGCGGACCTGCGGCAGGCGGGGGAGTGGCAGGAGCAGGATCCGGATCGCACGCGCGAGGCACTGGAGCACGGGGTGCATTCGCTGGTGACCGTGCCCCTGCAGGCGCGGGGTGTGCCGCTGGGCGTGGCGAACTTCTACCGGACGGGGAACTCACCGGCGTTCGAGCAGCAGGACCTGTCCTATTCGGAGGAGTTGTCCGCGCGGGCGGCGGTGGCTATCGACAACGCGCGGCGGTTCACCCGCGAGCATTCGATGGCGGTGAAGCTGCAGCGGAGTCTGCTGCCGCGGGGGCAGCCGGAACAGGATGCACTGGAGGTGGCCTGGCGGTATCTGCCGGCGGAGTCAGGGGTAGGCGGGGACTGGTTCGATCTCATCGCGCTGCCGGGCGGGCGAGTGGCGCTGGTGATGGGCGATGTCGTCGGTCACGGACTGCACGCGGCGGTGACGATGGGGCGGCTGCGCACCGCGGTACAGAACCTCTCCGCGCTGGACCTCCCCGTGGACGAGGCGCTCGGCTACCTGGACGACCTGGTCGTGCGTATGGACAACGAGGGGAGCACCGGCGAGGCTGCGGAAGCCCATGAGGGACAGGGGGTGACGGGAGCGACGTGTCTGTACGCGATCTACGACCCGATATCAGGAGCATGCACGGCGGCCCGTGCCGGACACCCCGACCTGGTAGTGGTGCACCCCGACGGGACCGTCACCTGTCCGGACGTGCCGGCCTCGCCCCCGCTCGGAGTGGGTGGCTACCCCTTCGAAACCCGTGAACTCCAACTGCCCGAGGACTCACGACTGGTGCTGTACACCGACGGGTTGGTGGAGGACCGAACCCGCGACATCGACGTCGGGCTGAGAGGGCTGCGCCGGGCGTTGGAAGAAGCCGGGAAACGCACACCCGAGGAAACCTGTCAGGCGGTGGTCGACGCGATGGTGCCGACACACCCGTCCGATGACATCGCGCTGCTGGTCGCACGTACCCGGGTGTTCCCGCCGCCGGGCGTGGCGGAGTGGGACGTGCCCCCGGACCCGGCGGCAGTCGCCTCGGTGCGGGCGCACTGCAGGGAGAAGTTGCATGAGTGGAGGGAGGAAGAGATCGGGTTCACCACGGAACTGATCATCAGCGAGTTGGTCACGAACGCGATCCGGTACGGATCACCTCCGATCAGGGTGCGACTGCTGCACGGCCGCTCTTTGACCTGCGAGGTGTCGGATGCCAGTAGCACCTCGCCGCGTCTACGCCGGGCGGCCACCTCGGACGAGGGTGGGCGAGGGCTGTTCATTGTGGCCCAGCACGCTCAGCGATGGGGAACGCGGTACACATCGGGTGGCAAGATCATCTGGACCGAACAACCTCTTGGCGACGGCGCGTCCACCACCGAGGTCAGCACACCGGCCGACGTTCTCCTTGAGCAGTTCGATGATCCCACCCTCTGACACTCCAGAGGTAGTTCGCTGTCGTCGTCGGTCAGGGGCGGCTGCTTTCGAGTGAGATGGACTGACGGAACGTCAGTAATTGCGGCAGTTCGTGACGCTGTCAGATACTTCGTACCTTGGCGCGATTCCCCCGTTTCGTTCTCGTGAGCAGGCATGCCCACAAACGGTGCCTCTTCCAGGGCGACGGCACCGACCTCCGCGTCCGGGCCGTGCGTCCAGGGCGGCCCCTGCCCGGTCTCGCGCAGGCCGCACCGATGAAGTCCGGCGCGCGCTGACGGCGCTGCTCCCGGACTTGGCGGAGGCCCTGCTGCTGCGCGAGGTTGTCGGACTGGACGACACGGCAGCCGCCCGCGTCCTCGGCGCCACAGCCGCATCTGTGCAGGACGCGGCAGACCGCGCCGCGTGGCTGGTGGCCGACTCCCTTCCGCCCCAAGCCCGATGAGCGCCGTACGGAGTGGGCCTGCGCGTGGTGCTGACGCTGGTGGCGGCCCTGCCCGCCCTCAGCTGTCGGTAGCGCTACGACAGAGCACCGTCCTGGAGCCGCCTGCTGACAGCTGCGCGCACCAAGCGCTCGGTCAACGCCTGATCCCCCTCCACCAGCCCGTTCAGCAACCCCTCGCCGCACTTGCCTGCCGCCACACCGTCGACGTGCGCGGTGGCCTGTGCGGGGCCGCGTATGGCGGAGCGCAGTGTCCGCGCCCGGTCGCGGTACTCCCCGGCCTGCTGCGGGGAGCCGGTGCGGTCCAGGGCGAGGGCGAGGCTGTCGAGGACGTTGGCTTCGCCGAGGATGTTCTGCTCGGACTCCGCGCAGAGCAGCGCCCGTCGCAGCAGTGCGAGTCCCTGCTGGGTCCGCCCCATGTCGCACAGCGCCGTGCCCGCGATCTCCAGGAGCAGCGTTTCCAATCCACCGAGCGGTGTGGTGCCGCCCAGCTCCAGGCCCTTTCGGCTCCGGTCGAGCGCCTGGGTGGTGCTGCCGAGGGTGAGGTGGAGCTGGGCGGAGTGCGCCAGAGCCAGGGCGATGGTGCGCCGGTCCCCGATCTGCTGGGCGAGAGAGCGCGCCCTGTCGTAGTGGGTCAGTGCCTCCTGTGACCGCCCGAGGCGTGCGAGTGCGAGGCCGAGATTGGTCACGGCGGTCGCCTGATCGCATCGGTCACCGGTCCGGTCGGTGAGTTCGACCGCTTGCCGCAGGCGGGATACGGCTTCGTCGCAGCGTCCGTTCTCGGTGAGGGCCCATCCCAGCAGGACCAGGATGCGTGACCGGGCGACGGGATCGGCGACGGCCTCGGCGGCTGCGAGTCCACGGGCGAGGAGAGGCGTCCAGTCGCGGTGGCTCTGAGAGGTCATCAGGGGCCATAGCAGCACGGTCAGCCGCCAGGCGTGTCGATGATCACCGAGGCTGTGGGCCAGTTGGACCATCGCTTGGAGATTGTCGGCCTCGGTGTGGTACCAGCGCATCGCCTCCACATGGGTCGTCGGCGACGGGGGCCGGACCGAGGGCGGTGGAGACCAGGCGGGGAGGTCGCAGCACGGCCGTCCGGCGGGGTCGGCCGCCCGGGATGCCGCATAGGCGGCATGCAGGTAGTGGTCCAGGAGGCGCAAGGCCTCGGCCGACCGGGCGCCCGACGTGTACCGGCGCGCGTACAGGCGTACGAGGTCGTGGCAGGCGTACCGGCCGGGAACCCATTCCTGCACCAAGTGAGCCGAGGCGAGGTGGTCAAGCGCCTGCTGGGCCGTCGCCGGGCTGCTCTCGAGGGCCGCGGCGACGGCGTGTGCCTCCAGATCGAGCCCGGGGTGCAGTCCGAACAGCGCGAAGACGGGCTCCACCGGCGCAGGCAGGGCACGGACGCTCAGCCGCAGCGCCGCGACGACATCCGTGTCCTCGGCGGAGAGCGCGGTGAGCCGGTGCCGCTCGTCGGCGAGTTCGGCGGCAAGCGCCTCCAGGGGCCAGGTGGGGTGGGAGGTCAACCGGGCCGCCACGATGCGCAGGGCGAGCGGCAGCCCGCCGCACGCGTCCGCCAGCGCGCGCGCGGCAGCGGGCGCCCGGGCGATCCGCTCCTCGCCGAGGACGGCCGTCAGAAGGCGCAGGCTCTCCGGGCCGTCCAGCACATCGAGGGTCAGGGTCCGGGCACCGTCCCGGGCGGCCAGCCCTTGGAGCCGGTGGCGGCTGGTGACCACCACCGCGCAGCCGGCGCTCCCCGGCAACAGCGGCCGTACTTGCTCCGATCCGCAGGCGTTGTCGAGGACGACCAGGACTCGCCGACCTGCCAGAGCGGAGCGGTACAGCGCCTGGGCAGCCGTCACGTCACCCGGCACCGCATCGCGGGGCAGCCCGAGTGCGGCCAGAAAGCTCTGGAGAACGGCGGCCGAGTCGGCCGGATCGTCCTCGGAGAAGCCTCGCAGATCCGCGAAGAGCTGTCCGTCGGGGAAAGCGGCGGCTGCACCGTGCGCCCACCACAGGGCGAGCGAGGTCTTGCCCACGCCGGCCGGTCCGGTCACAGTGCACACGCCGCCCGGACCTGAGGCCGCATCACTGAGGGCGGCCAGCTCCCGGGCTCGTCCCACCAGTCCGGCGGGCAGCCGAGGCAATTGCGCCGGACCGATGGCGGACACCAGTGGGCCGGCTGGGGGCCAGGGGTGCGCTGTGGCTGGTGGGTCCTCCGCCGGGCGGGCGCTTGCGCGCTCGCCACCCTCCTCTGCCTCGCCCCCGCCGTCGTGCGCCCGGTCCATGATGTACGGAGCCGGTGGCCGGGGCAGCGACGCGGCGGGCGGAGCCGGCCGGGGCCCGCCGCGCGCGGCCCGCACGAATTCCTCCAGGTCGCTTCCACCGAGGCCGAGAGCCGTGGCCAGGGCCGCGGTGCTGCGCCTCTGGGGCCGCCGGATCCGGCCGCGTTCGCAGTCGCTGATGGCCCGTACGCTGAGCCCTGACCGCTCGGCGAGCTCTTCCTGGGTCCAGCCGGCCGAACACCGCAGCGACCTGAGCAGGGGGCCGAAGGCGACGCCGTTCGGAGCCGTGCCCGAGCCAGCTGTCACCACGACCCCCTATGGCTGTGACCTCTCGGCGCCGCCACAGCCACCCCCGGCTGTTCCCGCCCTGAGCGGATCCTACCGCTCAGTAATGCCCGGGCGAGGCCGGCACTTGACGCAAGCGTCCCATTCCGGCCGCGTCCCGCCCTGGCGCCACCGGCACAACTACCTGCAGTAACAAGGGCCCGCGTTCTGCAGGTCGTCCTGCATGGTGCTTGGGGCCTCCCCGCTGATTGTCTGGTCATCGCCAAGGCCCCGTGTGAGGGGCCACGACATCACGGAGGACATGCATGACGACATTACGGACGCCCGCCATAGTGGCCGCTGCTGCGGCCGCGCTCACCGCGCTCACGGCCCCGACGGGAGCGGCGGCTGCGGAACGGACCGATGACACCGAGCACTGCGTGATCGCTGTGGATGCGCGGCCGGGACAGCAGCCGGCCTGCTTCGCGAGCTTCCGGGCCGCCACCTCCTTCGCCACCGGCACCTCGGTCACCGGCCTGCCGGAGAATCCGGCGGAGGCCATTGGCAACGGCCGGTTTTCGGCAGCCCTGAGGGGGGCCCGCGCCGACGAGACCCTGGTGACCCTCTTCGAGCACGAGAATTTCCAGGGCAACAGTTACACCTTCACCGGAAACCGCAAGTGCCAGGACGGCAACGGGGCGGACTTCCATGTCGACGCCATGCCCAACGGGTGGAACGACCGGGTCTCCTCATTCTTCAGCGGAGCCAACTGCGACATCGAACTGTTCGAGGACGGTGGCTTCCAGGGCCTGAAGGCGTACTACGTCGGCAACCGCAGCCGACTGGGTGCCATGAACGACGCGACCAGCTCCATCAAGTTCCACTGACCCAGACACCGTGTCCGCCCCCGGCCGGCCCCTCGCCGGCCGGGGGCGCGGCGTTATGGGACTGGCCCGTCCGGCGAACCGGAGAAGGCGGCCAAGGCCCGCGAAGAAAAGACGGCCGGGGGTGGGAGTGGACGACATCGTGCCCACCAGCGGCGAGTGGACGCCACTGCGGTGTGCCCCGGTCCGCACGGGAGTGCACTCGATGCGCCTCGGGGTGGGGGAGTGCGGTGCTCGTGGACGACTCATCGCGCCGCGCGCGCCGGCGAGCAGGGCATGCCGGTGGCGAAGATCGCGGAGGTGACGTTCACCAGCGACGACCGGGTCCGGGATGTGATCCACAACTTCGATGCCGACGGCTTCGCCTCCCTGTATCCCGAGTACAAGGGCGGACGGCCCAAGAGCTTCACACTGCCCGAGCGTCGCGAGCCAGACGCGACAGCACCAGCACCGCCACCCCGTGCCGGGCCAGCTTCTCCTGGGCCTGCTCCAGCCGGTCGGGGGCCGCGCGCTCGCGCAGTGCGGAGACTGCAGCCGCTCGATCGTCCCGCTCAAAGAGAACGCGCCGATTGTCGGCAGATCAGACTCATCGACATGTCGAGATGGGGTGCTTTTCGCCTGCTGAGAGGCACCCGGGGCGCGCGGCCAATCGGGCTGAGCGTCCAGCTTCATGAGGTCGGTGGAACGGCTTTGGCCGTTGTCCTGCCGGATGCGTCAACCGTGGCGTTGTCCCGAGCTTCCACCGCGGCATCCCGGTGCTGGTGGCCTGCTGTTGCTGCGGCCTTCCGGGGGCCACTCGGGCGCATGACGCATTACCGGCGAGAGGCACGAGCCGCCGACCCACTCAGCCGTGATCGATCCACTCACTCAGTCTGATCCTCACCTCGTGGTTGTGATCGGTGTGCCAGACGACCTCGCCACTGCCCTGAGCTCCCAGCGCTGGAAGGCTTGCACCGGACGGCATGGAGCCGATGTCTGCCAGCCCGACCTCATTGGGTGAACGCCGACACCGCCCTGGACGACCTGTCGGCGGACCGGATGACCGGGGTAGCGGTGCTGCGCATGCCCGCCTGACTGCCGGACGCATACGCCTCGCAGGCCGAACGGGCGCGGGGGCGCGGGTCTTGCCCGCACCACCTGCGCCCGTCATGGGCCCGGCCCGACCAGTCCCGCTTGCCGTCCTCAGCCGTCTTCCGGCATGGGGGCGGGCCGGGCCTCCTTCGTCCGTTCCGGCGTCCAGTAGTCCCGTACCTCATCCGGGCTCTGTCGCACATTGCTGCTGGTGGTTCCGGAGTCCGGCTGCGGCTCGGGGGGCGGCGCGGCCGTGGCGGTACGCCATGCGGCCACCGCTACAACTCCGGTGAGCAGGGCGGCGGCGGTGCCCCATCGGCTCAAGCTACTGCGACGCATTGGACTGCTCCTCGCCAGGATGCCGGGTTGCCGGGCTGTCAGGTTGTCAGGTGACGCTGCCCTGGGCGTCGAACATCGCCTTGACGGCGTCGTCGAAGTACGAGCTGCGGTTCCAGCCGCCCGTGGCGAGGGTGCTCATCGCTCCGTTGACGTACCCGAGGCCGTTGGCGTCGTTGAACTCCCGCAGCCACGGCCCGCCGCTCGATCCGCCGCCGAAGTCACACTGGAGTTCAATACGGCCGTCGCCCACCGCTCGCGTGGTGCCCTGGCATGCCCACTGGATCTGGCCGCCGTCGCGGTTGCCCGGGTAGCCCATAACGGTCATGGCCTGGGTGCGCGAGTAGTTCCAGCTCAGTCCGTGACCGCCGGTGACATTGACGACCTTGTTGCCGTTGAGCGGCCAGGTGGTCACCATCGCCACGTCCCGGCCGAGGTCACTGCTGCTGATCCAGCTGTTGAAGGTGCGGAACTGCTTGGCGGCGTAGGTGCCGAAGGGACGGGCACCGGACCGGTAGCGCGGCGCATAGGTCCAGTTCGTCATCCACGTGCCGCCGCTGCCCCCGTGCACACAGTGCCCGGCGGTGATCAGCATCTGCTTGGAGGGACTGTTGAGGGAACTGGCCGAACAGGTGTAGTTGAGGCCGTTGCTGGGGTTGGTGAAGAACACCTTGCCCACCGCGGCGGATTCGGTGACCAGCGGCCGGACCGTGTCCGACCGTCCCTCGGCGGGCGGTGTCGATCCCGGCTTCCCGGTGGGGCCGGCCTTGCTCTGGGCGGCGCTCGGCGACCCGGCTGTCCGGTCGAGGGAGATGGCTTTGCTCATCCGCTCCGGCGTCCAGTAGCGGGCCAGCGCGGCGGCGGCCGCCGAGTCGACCGGCGCACCGCCGGCGAGCCGCGGAGTGGCGGCGGTGGTTGCGCTGCCGGCCGGGACGGCGGCGGATCCGGGCTCGGCAGGGGCGGCGGGGCCCGCCACGGCGGGGCCCGCCCCGACCAATGCCAGCATGACGGCAGTGGCCAGCGGTAGAAGTGCCTGTCTGAGACTGCGCACGAGTGGTACCCCAAATGGTCGATGCGGACGCACATTGCTGCAGTTCTCCAGTCAATGTGCGGAGTCGAAGCGACCGTAGGTCTGGCAAGTGCCAGCGCGATAGTACGAAATGAGTCCCTCCGCTATTCACTTATCGTGCCGCGTATTCAGGTCGGTCAGGGCCCACCGCTTGCTTGCCGAATGCTTGTGTGCTGGGAGCTGACGGTGGCGCCTTGTGGTATCCGGCTGACCTGCGGGGATGTGAGTGATGTGGCTCCAGGGGCTGGATGTGTTTTTCTCTCCGAGAAAAAACGACCATGTCAGCTGTCATCAACCCGCAGGTCATATCCCTGACGCTTGAGGATTTCTGGGTCACGTTGACGCATAAATCTGAATGCCGTCTCTTCCGGGAAGGTCGACCGCCCGAATCTCCTTCATCGGGCCCTGGATATCGGACGGTTCAGCCGTCCCACCTGGTCGGCGACTCGTGGTGCTTCTTCAGGCGTAGATCATCTGCCGTGACCGGGCCGGTTCTTACGCCGAAGGCGCCGCGGACGCGATCCAGGTTGCCGACCGCTTCTACCTCTGGCAGAACCTCGGCACCGCCGTCGAACGCAGCGTGCGCCGCCACAGCAACTGCCTCAAGACAGCAGCCAGCAGGGCTGACGGCCTGCCGAACGATGCCGTCGCCGACCATGCAGAGCCCAGAAGAAGATGTCGCCGATCGAGGCCCGTATCCGCGAACGCCACGCAACCGTCCATGCTCTGCTCGCCCAGGGGCACGGCATCCGTGAGATCGCCCGAGAACTGCACATGGGCGGGAACACCGTCCGCCGCACGGCCCGCGCCGCAGCCCCGAAGAGCTCCTGAGCGGACGACACCAGCCCCGGCCCAGTCAGCTCGACCCCTACAAGCCTCACTTGGACGAACGCTGGGCCGAAGGATTCACCAACGCGATCCACCTGCACGCCGAGCTCCAGGCCCTCGGCTACCGCGTCAGCCACCAGACGATCAGCGACTACCTGCGACCGAGGCGACGCCGCCGCATCCGCGTTGTCGCTCCCGCTCCACCCGGCGTCCGGCAGGCCACCGGCTGGCTGGCCAGCACCTCAAAGACTGGGTCACCGCAACCCGCGCAGAGGATCCGCCCGGACTCCACACATTCGCCACCGGCCTGGAGAAGGACTGGGGCGCCGTCGTCCAGGGCCTGACCACCTGCTGGAACTCCGGTCCGGTGGAAGGACGGGGCAACCCCATTAAAATGATCAAACGGCAGAGTTCGGACAAGCAAAACTTCCCCTCCTCCGGAAGCGAGTCCTGCTCACCACAGCTCACGGCAGCCACCGCCACCAGGCATGACCGGCCTTGACAGAACGGCCTCATGAGTTCGAACGACGACCAGATCGCGCAGGCTGAGCGCCGCTTCGGAGTCCGATTTCCCGAGGACTACCGACACTTCCTGGCCACGGAAGGGAGCATCGCCCGGTTCGTTCCTCCTGCGGACGACTTCCTGATGATCAATGCCAGTGCTGAGCTCATCGAAGTCAATGAGGCTGGCGACTTCCAGGAGCGCTTCCCTGGGAGCATCGTCATCGGCGGGGACAGAAGCCGCGAAATGCTCACCTACGATTTCCGGCAGGAACCCCCGCCTCTGGTCCTGCTGGACGTCTCCGCTCAGGACTGGTCGTCCGCCATCCACCAGGCAACTTCGTTCTCTGCACTGCTCGATCAGTTCCCCGAAACCGGATGGAAACGGGACGAACGAACCTGAGCCCTAGCCTTCCTGACGCTCACGGAATTTGTGCCTGATCCCGCTACCCGTGAGCAAAACCAGGGCCTGAGAATGTCGATGCGAACTGGCATCGGTGCCGTCCCGTGCCGCCGTCCAGCCGCTCGCGCAGGCACGCGAGCAGGACGCCCATCGGCGCCAGTGCAAAGGGCAGCAGCACGAGCGCCACCGCAACCGGAGTGATGATGACGAGGACGCCGGTGACCCACACGTTGTCCCCGGTGGTGGCCAGCAGGCCACGCCCATCGCCTCCCGGTGGTGGCGGACCTCGTCCGGCAGCTTGGGTGCGGTGGTGTGGCAGGCGCCGTCGCTCTTCTCCAGGGCGGCGGCATCGTCAGCGGTGGCCCACGGATCGCTCACGAGGACTATGCCGTCCGGGTGATCCTTCATGGTGGCTGGACGCCCGTATCTGTCCGTTCGGTTCCGTCTCCCGACCGGACTGGAGGCTCCGTCGACAGCGACTCCAGCCGCTGATTCGCCCGTGCGGAACCCGACACCGTGCTCACTGTCAAGGCTCGGCAGGACACCCCCGTCGCAAGCATCACGACGGATCGCCGCGTACAAGTCGACCATGGACTTCGATGGCACCGTCGCAGCCTCGTCCCGCAGAGCACATCCGTGCCCCACCACACGTCCTCAAGCGTTGCCAGAACTCACAGACATCGCCAGGCATGTTCGCGCCCACACCCGTCCAGGGGCGGCACCGAAACCGGGCTCACGTCCGGGCGGGCAGGACGGCCTCATGGGTTCCACGAATGCGTCTTTTGCCAGCTCAGGACGCTGGAGTGAGGTCTCATCGTCAGGCGCTCGCGGCGCGGTCAGGTCTGACGCTGGGCGCTGTATGGCGCCAGCCTCGGCGAGCCGGGTGTCCAGGTCGGCCAGCAGCGCCTCGTCAGACCGCCGCGCGCTGATCGTAGTACGCGCGGTCCTTCTCCTTGGTGTGCCGCCAGACTGCGCCCACCCTGGTGCCGGGCATGGCAGCGACAGCCGCGAGGTTGTCCTGGGCGACACGGCGGCGGTTCCTCTTCTGCCGGTTCCACGCGAGCCTGGTCGAGGGTGTGCCTCGGCCGGGAATGAACTGAATGGCGTGCAGCTCGTGGTCGGCAGGGATGCCAGTGTCCGCGTACAGCTTCTTGCGGAAGTCGAGCAGCCGGCGCAGGGCCACGCTCCAGTGCGCGATGTCGATTTCGGCCCAGCCGTAGACGACATAGCCCGTGCTGTCCGCTACGGAGTGCCGAGCCACAGCTGGCACGGTGGGCGCGCGACACCAGCCGCGTGCCCTCGGACGAGGCAGTGCCCTCAGCCCGGAATGATCAGTGATGCGGACGGCGCCGGTGGTGGCGCCGACCGGGATGGTGAGACGCGCCGGCGTCGCACCGGGCCGTCAGCTACGTCTTGGCCGCCGTGCAACGTCGGCGGCCGGACGTCCTGGCCAGGAATGCCAGTGCGGCGGCGTCACCGACCCGCGCCAGCCGCGGTTGGCCCCTCCCACAGGCGAGACCGCCGGCAACGCCTCGCCCGCACCCCGCACACGGACATGCGCACGTCGCGGGCCACGGCACCGGGCGGGCGAGTGGACAGCGCGCAGAGCGCCGGCAGAGCGGCCGGACCGCGGGACGGATCGACTCAGCCGCCGCTCTTGCGCCTGAACGACCGCTGGCTGGCAGCCGGACCGTGCGCCGCACGCACCTTCGACGCATCCGGGTTGGCGGCAACATCGGCCGCGTCCGCCTGCGCACCGCGCTTGCGCGCCAGGGCTTCACGGAACTTGCGCTTGAGGTCGTAGTTGCCGTCGCTGTCCGGCGCCAGAGGGGACGTCTCGGGGGCAGCCGGCTCCGAACCTTCCGTAGTGACGGGCTTTGCGGTCATGGTGACCTCCTGGGTTCGGGGGTGGGCCAGCACAGCTTGTCATGCCGGGGCGCAGTGCGGGGCGCCGGCACCATCGTCCTGCTCCGCGCGGCCGAGGGCGTTCGCTTCGTAGTGGGAGGCACAGGACGGGCTTCGGGCCGGGCCGAGGGTTGTCGATCCCTTGGCCAGGAGATTCGCTGACAGGGCAACGGCTCTCAGCCGTTGCGACGCACGAGGGCGGCCTTGCGGGCCTCGGCGAGCTTGCGGGCCTCGCCGGCCTTTCGGGACTTGCCGCCGGCGCCGCGGGAGGTGTCCTTGCTGGTGCCGAGGCCGCGGAAGGGAGCGTTGCTGTTCTTGGGTCGGGGGACGGCGGGCCCGCCGTCGAGCGGGGTGCCAGAGGGAGCCTTGGCGCCGGTGATCCGGCTCAGTTCCGCCTCGCCCGAGCGCACCTTGGTGACGGTAGGCTCGATGCCGGCCCCGGCCATCATGCGGCTCGTCTCGCGGCGCTGGCCCGCCAGCACGAGCGTGACCACGCTGCCGGACTCACCGGCGCGGGCGGTGCGGCCGGCCCGGTGCACGTAGTCCTTGGGGTCGGTGGGCGGGTCGACGTTGACCACGAGATCGAGGTCGTCGACGTGCAGGCCACGGGCCGCGACATTGGTCGCCACCAGAACGGTGATCTGGCCGTTCTTGAACTGCGCCAGGGTCCGTGTGCGCTGTGGCTGGGACTTGCCGCTGTGCAGAGCCCCGGCGTGCACCCCGCTGGCCCGCAGATGCCGGGTGATCTGGTCGACGGCGTGCTTGGTGTCGAGGAACAGCAGTACGCGGCCGTCGCGGGCGGCGATCTCCGTGGTGACGGCGTAGCGGTCAGGGCCGTGGACGACCAGAACGTGGTGCTCCACCGTCGAGACCGTGCCCGCGGACGGGTCGACCGAGTGGACGACTGGGTCGTGGAGGTAGCGGCGGACCAGTTGATCGACGTCGCGATCCAGAGTGGCTGAGAACAGCATCCGCTGACCGTCGGGGTGTACCTGGTCGAGCACGTCGGCAACCTGCGGCAGGAATCCCAAGTCGCACATCTGGTCGGCCTCGTCCAGCACGGTGATCCTTACCCGTCCCAGGCGGCAGGCGTTGCGCTCGATCAGGTCGTGCAGGCGTCCGGGGGTGGCGACGACCACCTCGGCTCCCTGGCGCAGCGCGGCGACCTGCCGGCCGATCGACATGCCGCCGACGACCGTGGCCATCCGCAGCCGCAATGCCTCGGCGTACGGCGCCAGCGCCTGGGTGACCTGGAGGGCCAGCTCCCGGGTGGGCACAAGGATCAGAGCGAGGGGCTGCTTCGGTTCGGCGCGCCGCCCGGCCGTACGTGTCAGCAGCGACAGGCCGAAGGCGAGCGTCTTGCCCGATCCGGTGCGCCCGCGCCCCAGGACGTCGCGCCCCTCCAGGGCATCGGGCAGTGTGGCGGCCTGGATCGGAAAGGGTTCGCGCACCCCGAGTCCGCTCAGTGTCCGCAGCACCTCCACCGGCAGTTCCAGGTCGGCGAAGGAGACGGCCGGGGGCAGCGCCGGAGCGGTGGCCTCGGACTGGACGGGACCGCCGTGAGCGATGCCGGAGTCGTCGGGATGCTTCATGAACAGCCTTCCGCGAGGGAACGTACCGAGGAAGGCCCGGCAGGATGGAACAGCCCACGCACAAGCTGAACCGAACAGGCAGAATCGCCCACCGCGACGACCACGCAAACGCGTGACACTAACACAAGGCACGACTCGCGCCTTGGCGAACGATGCCGTCGGGTACCGGCGACTTGCTCGATCGCGTCGTATACCGTCTGCGGGGTGTGCGAGTTGGGGGGCAGGGTGCGGTCAACGCTGTACCGGAGCATGCGCAGCTGGTCGTAGGTGCGGTGCAAGCACGCTCGGAGGCCACAGGCGTCATGGGCGGCCCGGCCTAGGATTCCCTGAAGCTCTTCGTGGGGGGTCAATGACAGACAGTGGGAATGCCGGCCTGGGTCCCGGCCAGTCGCCCGGTGCTCGCGGGGGCACGACCGAAGGGGACACCGGCGCGCCGGCGAGTGTCACCGGAGGGCGGCTGCGGCGCTGGACGCGTTGGCTTCGCCGTGGACTGCGGTGGCTTCACCGCCGGATACGCGAGCGCGGACGCATCTGCCTGCTCGTCTATGGGCTGATGATCGGGTGTGTCGGTTTCGTGGACGTCTTTCGCGGACTGGACCTCAGCGTACGAATGGACGGAGCTTTGCTCCTGTGCGCTGCCGTAGTGATAGTCGGCGGCTGTACCGTCGCACTTCGCCCCGGAACTCGGGCTCCTGTACGCCGGTGGGCGCAGATCTGTGCCGACGTCGCCGTCCTCATGGTCAGCTCCTGGGTCATGTTCCGTGTCCAGTCGAACTTTGTCCTTCAGCCGGTGCTGTTCGCCACGGCCATGGTCGTCGGCTGTGCCGGTCTTCTCGCGGCCTACTTGATGTGGGGCGACGTGCGGGAGAGTCCCGAGCAGCCACCGGCCGATGCGTCATCGCCCCCAACCGTGCCAGCCGACATGCCTGCCAGGGCCACCGTGGTCGCCGGCAGAATTGGAGCCATCGGGGCCCTGCTCGCGGCCAGTCTCGCGGTACCCCAGTTCTGGTATTCCGCCCACTACGAGCCGTCGAACGCACCGCCGATCGTCTCGGTCGAGACCAGTATCGATAACGTCGAGATCCGCGGTGACCACGTGGAGTTGACCGCACAGATCACACTAGAGAACAAGGGGAAGACGCCCGTCAGGATGCTGACGTCGCTGTACGAGATCACCGGGACACCCCTCACATACCGGAAGGATCCCGTCGCGTTGAAGGACCTGCCCTTCGACGACATCCTCGGCGGAAACTATGGCTCGTCCGCGCGGCTGAGCCCCCACGCCGAGTACCACGTGCCTCAGCTCATTCAGGTGGGCCCCGTTGGCGACGACTACGCCTGGTTCGGCCCTGATGAGACGTTCAAGGTCACGCTTCAGGCGCAGGTTCCCCGCAACCAGTTCCATCTGCTGCGGCTCACCGCAGAGGTCGCCGTCTCCCGGGCCGATCGTGTTGAAGTCGAGGGTCAGCTGCAGTCAGCACGCCGCGATCTCAAGAACTGCGCCGGCGTACGGATGGCTGAGAGCCGCCGCCCTATCGCTCACCTCGGGGCTTTCGACTGGCTGACTGAGAGCGATCGAGAACTCGTGACCTTCTGGGCCGTTTCCGGCTCCAGTGACGACAATTCCCCGTGGTGGCCGGCGTTTCCATGGACGGGTGTGTCGATCCAGCATGCCGGACACGACTGCGGCCATGCCCTGGAGCCGGATCACGACGGGCTCGAGGACCGCGCAATGGTGGGATGGGCCTCTTCCGTGGGCGAAGCCGCGATGCCCGAAGAGCCTGAAGACAAGCCATAACCTTCACTGCCCGGGTGTCTGCCAGGCAGTTGCGTCGGCCCATGTTTGTAGCGGGGCGCTGAGGTGCCGGCGGTCCGCTCGCGTCCGGCAGGATGCGCATGGGCGAGCCGGGCAGTGTCCGGCCCGACCAGCTGCGCGACCAGGCCGGCCGCCTCGGCGTTCACCACGTCGCCCAGCTGGTCGCCCTCGGCGTCCGACGCCTACGTCGGCGCCGTCGCCGCCCTCTGGCCGGACGTCCTGCGCCCCTTGGACGGCTGCCGTGGCATCGGAGAGCAGCGCGCCCGGCTGCCCCGCATCGCCGCCGCCGAGCAGCCGCTGTTCCTGGCGCAAGGGTTCGCCGTCGGCCGCACCGGTCCACCCGCCGGCCCAACTGCCGCCCGCGTCAGGCGGTCTTCTGCCCCGAAGGGTTGGCGGAAGTCCACCCCTGCTGGCGGAGTCGTTCGAATCCGTCCAGGAGGAGGTCCAGCGCGAACTCGAACTCGAACTGATCGTCACAGCCTTGGCCCACGACGGATTCCTCGTCGTGGGCGACTGCCATGGCCAGCTCCGTCATGTAGGGGAACTTCCCGGCGTCCGCAGGGACCACGACCGCCTGCGCCTCCGGGTCGGGGCTCGGTGAGGCGTCGAACAACTCCTGGGTGAACCCCAGCATCCGGCTGCCCAGGGCGTGCATCACATGGTGCGTCAGATCGACGGAGAAGCCGCCGGTCCGGAACATTCCGATCACCGAGTCCATGTACGCGAGCACGACCGGCGTCGGGCGGGCTCGCGACTGCACCACTTGCGCCGCCCAGGAGTGGTCCAGGAGAGCTCGTCGCGCCGAGAGGATTCTCTGTCGGACCGCGCTCTTCCAGTCGGACCCCGGCGCCGGAGGGTCGATCTCGCCGACGACGACGTCGACCATGCCGTCCAGGAGCTGGTCCTTGTTGGCGACGTGCTTGTAGAGGGCCATAGGCACCACACCCAGCTCCTGCGCGAGTTTTCGCATGCTGAGCGCTTCGATCCCGATTTCATCGGCAAGCGCGACGGCGGCGCGCAGCACTCGGTCCCTGCTCAGAGGCGCCCGGCGCACTGCCTCCGTCTGCTGGGCCATTTCTGATCAACTCCCTGATGGATAGTCGGATTTCCCACCTTGACGAGTGTACGGCGTACACCTACCCTGGACCTTCGGTGTACGCCGTACACCATTCATGGGGTGGAGGGTCCGGGTGGACTCAACAAGAAAGACCGCTGTTGTCGCGGGTGTGTTCTTCCTTCTCACCGAGGTCTCCGCGATCGGCGGGCTCGCGCTGTACGGCCCCGCTCTGGACGGCGCCGAGTACGTCGTCGGCTCCGGCGCCGATACTCGGGTGTTCCTGGGGGCGCTGTCCGAGATCGTCCTCGTGACAGCCGTCATCGGCACCGGGGTCACACTGTTTCCCATCATCAAGAGGCAGAACGAGGGGGCCGCGCTGGGCTATGTCTGCGCTCGCCTTCTTGAAGCCGCCGTCATCGTCGTCGGCATCATCAGCGTCCTCTCGGTCGTGACGCTGAGGAGAGACTTCGCGCAAACGCCGGGTGCCGATACCGGGTCTCTCGTCACGGTCGGCGAAACGCTCGTAGCGATCCATGACTGGACGTTCCTTTTCGGGCCCAACTTCATCCTGGGGGCGAACTCGCTGGTTCTGGCGTGGTTGATGTACCGCTCGGGGCTCGTGCCACGGTTCATCGCCGTCCTGGGACTTGTCGGAGGCTCGTTGATCTGCGCTTCGGCGACCGCTGTGATGTTCGCGCTCTACGAGCAGGTCTCCCTGGTCGGGTCGGTCATGGCGATCCCAGTATTCGCCTGGGAAGTGATATTTGCCGTCCGGCTCATCACCAAGGATTCAATCCAGCTCCCCTCACCCCTGGTGACGAGTAAGACGGCGAAAACGAAAAATCGTCCTCGCCGCTTGACCCCCGCCGGCGGCCGGCTGTGCCGTCGGTCGGCGCCCTCCGTCTCGCGCCCGCACTTCGTGGTCGCTCCCCCAGACGGCCGTAGCGGATGATGCGGCGGTGAGACCTCCGTCGACACTCGCGAAGAACTCGATGAGATGCGGTTGGCGGGGCCGGACGCCATGGTTCCTCGCTGGTAGTTGCGGTATCCCGCGAGCAGAAGGTCCTGCCTGTGCTGTTCCATCGTGCTCATTGATCTCTGCCAGAAGCCGGGCCTGAGCGCCGCCGGGCCGGGCTGCGTAGCCTTCGTCAAAAGAAGAGGGAAAGGAGTTCTGCATGACGCCGAAGCAGCCCAAGACCGAGCTCGACGCCCGCTACAGCTCCGCGCTCAACCCGCGCCCGGGCGCGGAGAACGTCACCGCCACCGACTGGGCCGACGCCCAGCGCCAGCTGCGGGCCGCCGAGGTCTTCTGGATCACCACGGTCCGGCCGGACGGCCGGCTGCACGTCACGCCGCTGATCGCCGCCTGGCACGACGGGGCGCTGCACTTCAGCACCGGGCCGGGCGAGCAGAAGGCGAAGAACCTGGCCGCCAATGCCCACTGCGCACTCACCACAGGGCACAACTCACTCTCCGAAGGCCTCGACATCGTGATCGAGGGCACGGCGGAGCGGGTGACGGACCGGGCGCGGCAGGACGAGGTCGTCGCCGCGTTCGAGGCGCAGTACGGGGAGCACATCACCTCGCCGGAGGGGACCTTCTACGGCTTCGGCGACAGCATCCGCAAGGGCAACGACTTGCTGTTTGCGGTGGCACCCGGCACGGCGTATGGCTTCGGGCACGACGGCCAGGTGTTCAGCCACACCCGCTACACCTTCTAGCGGGCCTGCGCATAAGGAAGCCCCGGCCGCCAGGGGGAAAGCGTGCCGGGGGCTATCTGTGAGGGGCGGGCCACAAGCCCCGCCCGGGGTTACGCCGCGGACTCGTCGTGGGGCGTCGGGCGGCCAATCGGTGGAAGCCACAAGCGGCAGAAGTTCGAAAGCCACAGCCGGCGCCCCTGGGTGGGCCAACCATACGAAGGGCTCGCCCGGTCCCGGGGAAGAACGCAGGGAAGTTTTGACGACGGTCCTGTTCGTCTCATCGAAGCTCGATCACCGCCAGGGGTCTCTTGTGGATCGGGCCGCGTACCCTCGGCTCCGTGCCCCGCAATCCGAAGAAGCCCCGCCGGCTGGTCGCCGACGGGCGCGCCTACCTGTGCACACTCCGCCACAGCCACCGCGTGCTGGACAGCGGCCGGTCCGCGGACTGCCGCCAGACCCTCACGCTGTACCCGCAGCCGACTGGCACCGGCGGCCCGCTGCGCATCGTCTTCGCCGAGGGCCCGGGCCGGTACGTCCCGGGCGGATACGCCCTGGGCTCCGGGGACGTGGGGTACATCCGGGGCGGCTCCCTGAACCTGCACGAACCGGGCGCCGTCCGGGCCCTGCTCGACGCGGCGTCGGCCCGCGGGTGGCAGCCGGGGGGAGCGGCGGCGGTGGAGGTCGACGGCTGGCCCCTACTGGAGGCGGCGGCCGCCGCGCGAGCCGCAGACGCCGGCCCTGGAGACCCGTAGAGGGTGACTCCTCTTCGTCTGACTTCATTTTGCTGGTCAAACTCCGTTGAGACGGGACATCGGCCGGAGTGGTCCCCGGCCCTCGCACCCGGCGGATACCGTGGTGAGACCCGCCAGTTGAGCATGGTTGCGACTTCGGACATGTCCATGAGTACGGCTCGACCGTGCGCCGCGCCTGTGGCGAGATGTACCACTGCCGAGCGTCACCTGCGGCAACAACAATGGTCACGAGGAACTGCGGGTTCGCTAACCGGGGATCTGCAGCAATATTCGCGCGCCGCCTGGACCAGTCCATTCCGCGCTGGCATGGGGCGCTGCCTCCCAGGGGCTGAGGAGTGCAGGAGGGCGCCCGCTCCGGACTGCCTGGGACAGGTGTTCCATCCAGCCGTCGGCGAGCCCCTGCGGGGCTGGCTGGATTACACGCCCCAGGTGCCGCAGTGACGGTGATCACGGTGAGCCTCCGAGGAGCGTTGCGTAGGCTTGCGACGTCGTCGCGGTAGGGGAGTGGATGGGGCGGCGCAGCCCTCCCGATCCGACATGGCGACGCGTCAGGAAAGTCGGCAAGTGGTCAGCATGTGTCCTGAAAAATCTGGGGATTGCTGCCCGGACATGCGACTCGTTGTAAGGTAAGGAAACCGCACTTGACCTGCATAAACGCAGGCAGGGAGCCTACATCCGGGAGTACCTCGATGATGCGTACCATGTTCAAGTCCAAGATCCATCGCGCGACCGTCACCCAGGCCGACCTGCACTACGTCGGCTCCGTCACCGTCGACCGCGACCTCATGGACGCCGCAGACCTCCTGCCCGGCGAGCTCGTGCACATCGTCGACATCACCAACGGCGCCCGCCTGGAGACCTACGTCATCGAGGGCGAGCGCGGCAGCGGAGTCATCGGCATCAACGGGGCGGCCGCCCACCTCGTCCACCCCGGCGACCTCGTGATCCTCATCAGCTACGCCCAGGTCGACGACGCCGAGGCGCGCGCCCTCGTGCCCAGCGTCGTCCACGTCGACGCCGCCAACCGGATCGTGGCCCTCGGGGCCGACGCGTCCGCCCCCGTGCCGGGCACCGACACCGCGCGCAGCCCCCACGCCGTTGTCTGACCCCCTCGTACCACCGCCGGCGGGGACCGCCCGTCGGCGGCCCCGTCCGACGCATCGAGGAGAGAACCCCGCCGTGGGAGAGATCGAGATCCGCGACAACCGGTCCGCAGGGCTGCTGGAAGCGCACCTGGACGGGAAGGTGGCCGGCCGCATCGCGTACTTCGTGCTGGCCGGGGACACCGCCGCACTCGTCGCCGTGCACACCGTGGTCGAGCCGGGACACGAGGGCCAGGGCATCGGGGGCGCCCTCGTGCGCGAGTTCTACGCGACGGCGGCGCGCGAGAACGTCCCCGTCGTACCGCTGTGCCCGTACGCCGCGAAGTGGGCGCTGAAGCACCCCGACGAGGCGCCGGCCGCGCCCGCCGATCTCGTCCGGGAGGCCGAGGAGCAGGTCAAGGCACACCCGGAACTGTGACGGCGAAGGCACGGTGAGCCCCGGGACCGGCGGTCCCACCGCCGGTCCCGGGGCATGCCGGGACCTTGTGCGGCAGCGGGCCCGGCCCCACGGGGGGACACTGTGAGACAGAAGCACTGATGTCGGCCCGGGGGGATGCCTCAACTGCACAGGGCCTGCGCGTGACCGCGGCGCCGTGAGCCGTGATCCGATCCCTGCACGCGGGGGGTTCCCGGAGAAGTCATGGCCATTCACCGAATCGGACACGAGATCAGCGTCCTCGGCGACCACCTGCCGGTACCCGGCATCGGCTACCTCACGGTCAACGCCTTCGTGCTCCACGCGGCCGAACCCGTGGTCGTCGACACGGGACTCGGCCTGCCCGACCGCACCTTTCTCGACATGGTCGGCAGCGTCGTCGACCCCGAGGACGTGCGCTGGATCTGGCTCACGCACCCCGACCGCGACCATACGGGCGGCCTGTTCGCGCTGCTGGCCGCGGCGCCGCGGGCGCGCCTCGTGACCACGTACCTGGCGGTCGGCATCATGTCGAC
Organism: Streptomyces sp. NPDC002867; assembly: GCF_053591895.1. Lineage (NCBI taxonomy): Bacteria > Bacillati > Actinomycetota > Actinomycetes > Kitasatosporales > Streptomycetaceae > Streptomyces > Streptomyces sp. NPDC002867. The sequence continues at coordinate 104,293 of NZ_JBSFUR010000001.1, forward strand.
CGAGCGGCCCCTGCCCCTGGACCGGGTCTTCCTGCTCAACCCGGGACAGTCCCTCGACGTCGGCGACCGGGTCCTGCACGCCTTCCGGCCGCCGCTGTTCGACAACCCCGCCACGGTCGGCTTCTACGACGACAAGTCGGCCGCCTGCTTCAGCTCCGACTGCTTCGGCGCTCCCATCGCCAGCGCCGACCTCGCCGGGGGAGCCACCGCGGGCGACATCAAGGACGACGAGCTGCGGGCGGGGCAACTGCTGTGGGCCACCGTCGACAGCCCCTGGATCCACTGCGTCGACCCCGAGAAGTACGCGGCAAGTGTGCGGCCGCTGCGCGAGATGGCGCCCGAGGCCGTCCTGAGCACCCACCTGCCTCCCGCGCTCGGCCTCGCCCCGCAGATGATCGACAACATCTCCGCGGCGCCCGAAGCCGATCCGTTCGTCGGCCCCGACCAGCAGGCGCTGGAGCAACTGCTCGCCGGCTTCGAACCAGGAGGCGCCCCTCGATGAGCCCGGTGCCGGCCTCCCCGTGCGAGGCGGTACCCCTACCATTCCGGCATGCTGGCACTGCTGCACACCTCCCCGGTCCACGTCCCGGTCTTCGACGCCCTGCGCGACACGCACCACCCCGCCCTGCCGCTCCGCCACCTCGTCGACGAGGACCTGCTCGCGCGGGCCCGGCGCGACGGTCCGTACGCGGTCGAGGCCGCCGTCGCCGACGTCATCGCCGGTGCCGCCGCGGACGGCGCCCATGCCGTGCTGTGCACGTGCTCGACCATCGGCGGCGTGGCCGAGGCGTCCGCCGCCCGGTCCGGCGTCCCCGTGCTGCGGGTCGACAGGCCCATGTGCGCCGCCGCGGCCCGCGAGGAGCGGGTCGTGATCGTGGCCACCGTCGCCAGCACGGTGGAACCGACGGCGGCCCTCGTCCGCGAGGAGGCCCGCGGCCGTGAGCCACGGCTGCGGACGCTGGTCGTCGAGGACGCCTGGGAGCGCTTCGAGGCGGGAGACCGGGACGGCTACCTCGACGCTGTCGCGGCCGCCGTCGACCGGGTGCGCGACGCGGACGTCGTCGTGCTGGCCCAGGCGTCGATGGCGGACGCGGCGGCCCGGACGCGGACGGCGCTGCCGGTGCTCTCCAGCCCGGAGCCCGGCCTGCGGGCCGCGGCCGAGGCCGCGTTGTCCGCCGGCCCGGCACCGGCGCGCTCGGCGTCCGACGGCACCCCCGCGTCCGGTCCGCGGCCTCCGGTCTCGCCGCATCCGGTGGCCTGACGACTGGACCCGGCGAGGGTGGGAACGCGCACCGGTAGAGACTGGGAACGCACGACTTCGCACTCTGGAGGTCCGGCATGACCCACCCCCACCCCGACCCCGCACCTCCCGTCCCCACACCGGATCCCGGCGTGCCCCCCGACCCGGGGCCGCTGCCGGGGCCGGTGCCGACGCCGACGCCCCAGCCGGGCCCCGCACCGGATCCGATCCCCACGCCGCCGGGCCCTGCTCCGGAGCCCGTACCGCCTCCCGAACCCCAGCCGGGCCCTGCCTGACCCGGCCCCCCGGACCGGCCGCCGGCGCGGCCGGTCCGGTCCGGCCCGGGGCACGGAAGGCCGCCCGCCGGGAGGAGCGGCCTCAGTCCGACCGCACCTCGGAGCGGTCACCGCCCCACAACGTGTGGAACGAGCCCTCCCGGTCGGTCCGCCGGTAGGTGTGCGCACCGAAGAAGTCGCGCTGGCCCTGCGTCAGCGCCGCGGGCAGCCGCTGCGCGCGCAGCGCGTCGTAGTAGGCCAGCGCCGCCGCGAACCCCGGCGTCGGCACGCCCTGACGCGCCGCCGTCGCGACCACCTCGCGCCAGTCGTCCTGCGCCGCCCCGATCTCCTCCGCGAACTGCTTGTCCGACAGCAGGCTCGGCAGCTCCGGCTGGGCGTCGTACGCCGCGCGGATACGGTCCAGGAACGCCGCGCGGATGATGCACCCGGCCCGCCAGATCGCCGCGACCGCCCCCGCGTCGACGTCCCAGCCGTACGCCTCGCTGCCGGCCCGCACCTGGTGGAAGCCCTGCGTGTACGACACGATCTTGGACGCGTACAGCGCCTGCTCGACCCGGTCGGCGAACCGGGCCGCCTCATCCGCGCCCAGCGGCTCCGGCACAGGGCCGGGCAGCGCCCGCGACGCCTCGCGCAGCCCGGCGTGCCCCGACAGCGAACGGGCGAACACCGCCTCCGCGATCCCCGACACCGGCACGCCCAGGTCGAGCGCGATCTGCACGGTCCAGCGGCCCGTGCCCTTCTGCTCCGCCTGATCGGTGACCACGTCCACGAACGGCTCGCCCGTCGCCGCGTCCGTGTGCGCCAGCACCTCGGCGGTGATCTCGATCAGGTACGAGTCCAGCCGACCCTTGTTCCAGTCGCGGAACGTCCGGGCGATCTGCTCCGGTGAGTATCCGGCGACCGCGCGCAGCAGGTGGTACGCCTCGGCGATCAGCTGCATGTCGGCGTACTCGATGCCGTTGTGGACCATCTTGACGAAGTGGCCCGCGCCGTCGGGACCGACGTGGGTGACGCACGGCGTCCCGTCCGGGGCCTTCGCGGCGATCCGCTCCAGGAGCGGGCCCAGCGAGGCGTACGACTCGTCCGAACCGCCCGGCATGATGCTGGGCCCGTTCAGCGCGCCCTCCTCCCCGCCGGAGATGCCGACGCCCACGAAATGGATGCCGCGCTCCCGCAGCTCCTTCTCGCGCCGGCGGGTGTCGGCGAAGTGGGCGTTGCCGCCGTCGATGATGACGTCGCCCTCCTCCAGCAGCGGCGCGAACTCCTCGATCACCGCGTCCGTGGCCTCGCCCGCCTTCACCATCACGACCAGCCGGCGGGGCCGCTCCAGCGCCGCGACGAACTCCTCGGCCGACTCGGCCGCGACGAACGTGCCCTCGTCACCGAACTCCCCGACCAGCGCGCGCGTCCGTGCCGCGGTGCGGTTGTGCACGGCCACGGTGAGCCCGTTGCGCGCGAAATTGCGGGCGAGGTTGCGGCCCATCACCGCGAGTCCCGTGACACCGATCTGGGCTGTACCACTCATGCGTGTGCTCCTGGAGTCCGTCGGAAGATCCGTCCGTGCCGTCACTGCCCGCTGTTCCGGATACGCATACGTGCGGGCGGCCCCGGCCATTCACCGATCCTCGACGCACGGGCGGCGTTCCGCACTCTGCCCGGCCCCCTCGTGCCGCACTCGGGCACCGTTCGGACTCCGTCACGTGCGAAGCGGGCGCCGATGGGGCCCGTCGCGCCCGCGCACAGGCGGCCGACCAGCGACGACGCGCTCGGCGAAACGGGCAGGAACGGGCATACGCCGGCGGGCCATTCTCGACACCGCCCGACGGGACGGGTCGGTCGAGGTCAACGCGCTGGCCGCCCGGCTCGAGGTGGCCAAGGAGACCATCCGCCGCGACCTCCACACCCTGGAGGAGCACGAACTCGTCCGGCGCACGCACGGCGGCGCGTACCCGGTCGAGAGCGCCGACTTCGAGACGACGCTGGCGATGCGCACGACGCGCCGGGTACCGCAGAAGTCGAGGATCGCGGCGGCCGCCGCCGACCTCCTCGGTGACGCGGAGACGGTCTTCGTCGACGAGGGCTTCACCCCGCAGCTCGTCGCCGAACACCTTCCGAGGGACCGGCCGCTGACCGTGGTCACCGCCTCGCTGGCCGTGGCATCCGTCCTCGCGGACGCCGAGAAGACCGCCGTCCTGCTGCTCGGCGGCCGGCTGCGCGGCCAGACCATGGCCACGGTCGACCACTGGGCCACCCGGATGCTCGCCGGCTTCGTCATCGACCTGGCGTACGTCGGGGCCAACGGCATCTCCCGCGCGTACGGACTGACCACGCCCGACCCGGCCGTCGCCGAAGTCAAGGCGCAGGCCATGCGCAGCGCGCAACGGCGAGTCTTCGCCGGCGTGCACAGCAAGTTCGGGGCGGTGAGCTTCTGCCGCTTCGCCGACGTCGGCGACTTCGAGACCGTCGTCACCGACACGGGCCTGTCCTCGGCCGAGGCCCAGCGCTACTCCCTCATGGGGCCGCAGGTCGTCCGCGTCTGAGCCGCGCCGTCGAAGCCCCGCCACAAGAGCCATATCAGCCGCACCCGGGCCGCCGGGCGGGTTCGGCGTACCCGGAAACGCCCGTGGACACCCGAGCCGCGACGAACGATCAGGAGAACACATGCCCCACGCGACCGGTTGCCGCTGGAACGGTACGCGCAGGCCATGGAGCAGTTCCGGGCGGGCCGCGGCCGCAAGATCGTGGTGGAGCCGTAAACCGTGCCCGGCGGTGCGACTTCGGCCGGGACCGGGGCAGCTTTCCGGACACTCTCGGGCTGAAACCTTGTCACCCTCCGTATTCCGCCCCTACGTTGGCCGCCTGCGGCATGACCTGCATGCGTGACCTACATGTAGTGGGGGAGCACACCATGGCCGGAACCGGTCGGCACCGTCGATATCAGCCGAGTCGTATCAACCGCGCTTCGCTCACCGTCACCGCCGGCGGCGCCGGCATGGCGCTGCCCCTCATCGGCGCGGGATCGGCCCACGCGGCGTCCGTCGACGCCTGGGAGAAGGTCGCGGCCTGCGAGTCCACGAACAACTGGAAGGTCAACACCGGCAACGGCCACTACGGCGGGCTCCAGTTCAGCCAGGCCACCTGGGAGGCGTACGGCGGCACGCGGTACGCCGCGCGTGCCGACCTCGCCACCAAGGACCAGCAGATCGCCGTCGCCGAGAAGGTCCTCGAAGGGCAGGGCCCGCGCGCGTGGCCCACCTGTTCGGAGCGCGCTGGGCTCACTCGGGGCGCGGACGCACCGGGCATCACTCCGGCGGGACCCGCCGAGCCGGAGCGGCTGCGCGGATCCGAACGCGCCGCGTCGCCCACGACCGTGCCGACGCAGCGCGAGGGCTACACGGTCGCCCGCGGGGACTCGCTGTCCCGCATCGCGCAGCAGGAGCGGGTCAGGGGCGGCTGGCAGCGGCTGTACGCGCAGAACCGCGCCGTGGTCGGTGACGACCCCGATCTGATCTTCCCCGGCCAGCGGCTCGTCCTGCGAGCACCGGCCGCACCGGCTGCTCCGGCCGCACCGGCCGAGAAGCGCCCCGGCAACGCCGAGAAGCGCCCCGGCAACAAGGAACGCGCCGCCGGCGGAGAGCGCACCGACGCCCCGCGGTCCGGCAGCCCGGAACGCACAGCACCCGAGCGGCGCGGGGAACCCGCGGCGAAGCCCGAACAGCGGTCCCAGAAGCGGTCCGCCGAACCGCGCAAGCCCCAGCGGCAGGCGCCGAAACCGCGGACCGAGCCCAAGCCGCGTACCCCGGCCGAGGCCGCGCCCGACCGGCACGCCGGCTTCAGCGCCCCCGTGGCCGCCGGCCCGTCGACCGCGTACCGCAAGGCGGGCTCCTCCTGGTCGAGCGGGTACCACACGGGCGTGGACTTCCCCGTGCCCACCGGGACCTCCGTGAAGGCCGTCGCGCCGGGCACCGTCGTGTCGGCCGGCTGGGCCGGCGCGTACGGCTACGAGATCGTCATACGCCATCGCGACGGCAGGTACAGCCAGTACGCGCATCTGTCGGCGCTCACCGTGCGCGCCGGCCAGCAGGTGACGTCCGGCCAGCGGATCGCCCGCTCAGGATCCACCGGCAACAGCACGGGACCGCATCTGCACTTCGAGATCCGCACCGGACCCGGATACGGCTCCGACATCGACCCCCTCGCCTACCTCAGGGCCGGCGGCGTGTCGATCTGAGCCGGCGCGCTGGGCGGCGACTCGATCGCCCCGCAACGGCACGTGCCTGTCCGGTCGTCCACGGGGAGCGTGCCGGTGCGGGGGGTGGGCACCGTTGCCCAGCCGCTCGATCGTCAGCAGGATCAGCCCGCCCGCGGCCACCACACCGCAGCCGAGCGCCAGCACCGTGCCCGCGACGCCGTAGCGGAAGTCCTCGCCGAACAGCGTGATCCCCACCGCCGCGGCCACCACGGGGTTGACCACCGTGACCGTGGCGAGCGGCGCCGCGAGCCCGGCTCCGCGGTACGACGCCTGGGACAGCAGCAGCCCGCCGACCGCGAACACGGCCACGACGAGCAGGCTCGGCCACTGGGTCAGCGGCGCGGCCCAGTCCCAGTCGACGGCGACGGTCTTGGTGAACACGGAGGCGATGCCGAAGGCGACGCCCGCCGCACAGGCCAGCAGCACGCTGCGGACGATCGGCCGGTGCACCCCCTGGGCGCCCAGGAAGAGCACGGCCACGGTGCCGACCGTCACCGCCGCGAGCACCGCGCGTTCCGCCCCGCTCAGGGACTGGGAGGCGGAGCCCCCGGTGAGCGCGAGGAGCCCCGCGAGCCCGACGGTCGCCATGATCGCGCCGCGCCACGCGGTCGCGCCCGCCCCGCGTCGTACGAACACCGCTGCCATCGGCAGCGCGAACACGATCGTCAGCGCGCCGAGCGGCTGCACGACACTGAGCGGCCCGTACGCCAGCGCCACGACGTGGAGCACTGCGCCCACGCCGTTGAGCACGACGGCCACCCACCAGCCGGCGTGGTTCAGCGGCGCGTAGGTGCGGGACGGCGTGGTGGTCGCCACGTGCTCCTGGAGGATCGCCCCGGCCGCGTAGGCGACCGCGGAGACCAGGGACAGGAGCACGGACAGCGCGAGGGAGCTCATGGTGACCACCCTGTCCCCCTTCTGCTTCCACGTCGTCGTTCTTGAGCAGGCACTTGTCCGTACTGCCGCGGTAGTACGGGAAGACGTCCCGGATCCCCCTTCCGGCGGGGGCGCGGGCGGGCCGGGGGGACCACCGGCCCGCCCGCCGCACGGGTTCATCCCCAGTATCCGTTTTGCACCCTTGCCGCGCGCGGCACGGCCGGCGACGGCCGTGTCTTCGGGACACCGGTGTCGTCCGCCGCCGGACTCCGCGACATCCTTACGGTGATCCGGTGCGCCGTCACCGGATTTTCGGCGGGCCGGAACGGGTGGGAGAGTCGGAACGGGTGGGAGAGCGGGGGAGCGGCATGGATCCGACGCTGTTGGCCGAGACGGCGTCCGTCGGCGGGTTCTTCGCGCTGCGCGCGGGTGAGCCGGAGCCCGGGCACCGTCCACTCGCCGACGTGTACGCGGGCCGGAGTCCCTTGCTCACCGTGCGCGTCGACACGGTCGTCGCCGGGCTGCGCGCGCCCGAGCGCCGCGTCGCCGCCTCGGTCGCCCACCTCGGGCTCGCCGCCCGCCTGTGGTCGATGGCCCTCGGTTGCGCGGTGCTCCACGGCCGCGTGCCCGACCTCGACCCGGCCCTGCTGCACTGGGATCCGGCCAGGAGCGCGCCCGACGACCTGGTGCTGCGGGAGGTCCGCGGGCTCCCCGCGGACGCGGCCACCGTCCGCGAGACCGTGCAGCTGCGGCACCTCGTCCCCCTCGCCGAGGCAGTGCGGCGCGACACCCGTGTCTCGTCGCGGCTGCTGTGGGGCAACGCGGGCTCCGCCCTCGCGGGAGCGGTACGGGAGCTGATGACGTGGTCGCGGCGCACCGGGCGGCCCGAGGCAGCCGAGCGGGCGGCCTCGCTCGCGGGCGAGCTGTTCGCCGGCCCCGGACTGGCCGGGACGGTGCACGGTCCCGCGCAGCGGCGCCGTACCTGCTGCCTGTACTACCGCTGTCCGTCGGGCGGGCTGTGCGGCGACTGCGTGTTCGACCGTCCGCCGGGGCGCCGGCAGAGCCGAGGCCGGGCATGACGTGACGCTCGTCATTTGGCCGGCACCCCTTCACTCAGTAAAATCGCGCTTTTGAAACTCCGGCATTCGAGTGATCGAGGAACAACACAGGCCATGACCGTCACAGAGGACAGCCCGGTAGACGGACCGGGCATCGACCCCGAGCGTCTGGCCGTCTGCCTGAGCGTGCTCGAAGAGCTCGACAAGCTGGAGATCGACCACCCGGACGCCATCGCCGTGCGCCGCGCCACCGCCGGCATCTACCGGGCGGTCAAGCAGCGCCGCCGCCAGGAGCGCCGGGCCGCGAAGACCGCGCACGACAGGGCCGTCACCGAGGCCACCGCCACCGGCTCCGCCGAGCGCATCGACGACGAGACCCAGGGGCTGCTGCCGTCCTCGTCCGTCATGGGCGAGATCGCGGGCATACTCCAGCGACCCCGTTCCTGCTACATCTGCAAGACCCGCTACGTCGAGGTCGACGCCTTCTACCACCAGCTGTGCCAGAAGTGCGCGGCCGACAACCGCGCCCGCCGGGACGCCCGCGCCGACCTGACCGGCAAGCGCGCCCTGCTCACCGGCGGCCGGGCCAAGATCGGCATGTACATCGCGCTGCGGCTGCTGCGTGACGGCGCCCACACCACCATCACCACGCGCTTCCCCAACGACGCCATCCGCCGCTTCAAGGCCATGCCGGACAGCGACGAGTGGATCCACCGCCTCAAGATCGTCGGCATCGACCTGCGCGACCCCGCGCAGGTCGTGGCCCTGGCCGACTCCGTCGCCGCCGAGGGCCCGCTCGACATCCTGATCAACAACGCGGCCCAGACCGTGCGCCGCTCGCCCCAGGCGTACAGCGAGCTCGTCGCCGCCGAGTCGGCTCCGCTGCCGGCGGGCGAGCTGCCGCCCGCGCAGGTCATCGGCACGTTCGGCAGCGGCGCGGTGGACGCGGTCGCCGCCTTGCCCTCGTCCCGCGGCGAGGGCCTGAGCGCCCAGGACGTCACCGACCTCGCGCTGGTCAGCGGCTCCGCGTCCCTGGAGCGCATCGTGGCCGGCACCGCCATCGACGCCGGCGGCCTGGTCCCGGACCTGCACGACACCAACAGCTGGATCCAGACGGTCTCCGAGGTCGACCCCGTCGAGCTGCTCGAGGTGCAGCTCTGCAACTCCACCGCCCCGTTCATCCTGATCAGCAGGCTCCGCCCGGTGATGGCGGCCGCCGCTGGCCGGCGCAAGTACGTGGTGAACGTCTCCGCCATGGAGGGCGTCTTCAGCCGCGGCTACAAGGGTGCGGGCCACCCGCACACCAACATGGCCAAGGCCGCGCTCAACATGCTCACCCGCACCAGCGCGCAGGAGATGTTCGAGAGCGACGGCATCCTGATGACCGCCGTGGACACCGGCTGGATCACCGACGAGCGCCCCCACCCGGACAAGATGCGTCTGGCGGAGGAGGGCTTCCACGCCCCGCTCGACCTCGTCGACGGAGCCGCCCGCGTGTACGACCCGATCGTCCGCGGCGAGAGCGGCGAGGACCTGTTCGGCTGCTTCCTCAAGGACTACGCCCCCGCAAACTGGTAACAATCGGGCAACTCGCCCATAGCTCCACCCCCTTCGGCCGGTGCACCAGCAGGTGCACCGGCCGTTGTCCATCTGGAGGGGGTTGTTGGCGTGAATTGAGCCGCATTATCGGCCCCATCGAGCGGGGGTCCGCTCATTTGGTTACCCTGGGGTGAACGGACGGCCTCCAAGGGATCCACAAGTCCCCTTCGGTCGTCCTGGGACAGGCTTGCAACCAGGCCGCGGTCCCGCCCGAGTTGACGGCGCCACCGCGACCCAACTGCCCTTGTCCCACATACGCGACACAGAGGAGTGCGCGGTGACACCAGATGCGAAGCATGAGAAGCGGCCGTCGGAGAACGGCACCGAACCGCCCGGCAAGACCGAGGAGATCCGCAACCTCGAGGTCTGGGCCCGTTCCGCCCCCATCCGGCTGGCCGGATACGAGGAAGACCTGGCCGAGCCGCACATCCTTCCCGGCATCGACTGATCGGCGCTTCGCCCCGTGCCCCCTGCCTTCCCGGCAGGGGGCACGGGTGTGTTCACCGTGACTGCCCGCCGTCAGGACCGGGCGCGGCGCACCTGCCGTTTCAGCGCAGCCTCGTCGGCGCCAGGAAGTCCCGTATCGCGGTCCGGTGCCACCACGCCCCCGTGCGCCGCCACTCCTGCCAGGTCGTGAACCGGTAGTGGTACAGCCGCGCGCGCACCTGCACCGGCGGGGCGTCCGGGAAGGGGTTGTGCGCGAGCAGCCGCAGCGTGTCCCGGTCACCGTCCAGCAGGCGCTCCACGAAGGGCAGGAACCAGGAGCGGGCGTAGGCGGGGGAGAGCGCGGCGAACCACATCATCCAGTCGAGCCGCAGGTGATACGGCGCGAACTGGCGCGGCAGCCTGCGGACATCGCCCGGTTTGCCCTTGAAGCCGTACTCGCGCCACACCGTGCCCTCGTGGGCCACGCGCTCGTCCGTGCCCTCCACCACGATCTCGAAGCGGACCCGGCCCACCGTCCCGAACGCCCCGTACGAATTGACCAGATGGAGGGGGTCGTAGGAACGGTTCATCGCCTGGCGCCGCGAGAGCAGGTTGCGCACGGGCCGGTAGCTCAGGGCCAGCAGCCCCGCGGCCACGGTCAGCACCACAACCGCGTACCACAGCGGGGCGTCCGGCAGTTCCGGCCCGTCGGCGATCAGCGAGCCGTCGACGGCGGGCAGGGCCAGTACGATCGTCAGCCAGTTCAGCCAGGCGAAGTTGCCCGAGAGCACCAGCCACAGCTGGGTCACCACGATCAGGCCCGCGGCGACGCTCGCCACCGGTTGGGGAGTGAACAGCAGGACGGGCACCACCAGCTGCACCACATGGTTGGCGCCCGCCTCCACGCGGTGCGCGGGCTTCGGCAGATGGTGGAAGAACCAGCTCAGCGGGCCGGGCATCGGCTGGGTCTCATGGTGGTAGTACAGGCACGTCAGCTCGCGCCAGCACAGGTCGCCGCGGAGTTTGATGAGCCCGGCGCCGAACTCGACCCGGAACAGCACCCAGCGCAGCAGCCAGAGCACGACCACCGGGGGTGCGGTGCGCTCGTTGCCGAGCCAGACCGCGAGGAACCCGGTCTCCAGCAGCAGGGACTCCCAGCCGAAGCCGTACCAGGTCTGGCCGACGTTGACGATGGACAGATACAGCGCCCACAGCACCGCCCACCACGCCATCGCGGCGCCGAGCGGGACGTCGTCGGCCGCGCCGGCGACCAGCGCGGCCGACAGCAGGACGCCGGTCCAGGCGACGAGGGCGAAGAAGCGGTCCGAGTAGTGCAGCCGGAACAGGGTCGGCACCTCGAGGGCGGGCACCCGGCGCAGGAACGCCGGCACCGGCAGCATGCCCCGCTCGCCGATCAGCGCGCGGAATTGCAGCGCCGCCGAGAGGAAGGCGACCAGGTACACGGCGGCAAGAGCCCGCTGGAAAACCAGCCGGCTCAGCCAGTAGGCATCGTCGCCGAACCACTCCATCCCTCCCAGTATCGGACAGCCGCCCCGGTGATCAGCCGGCCGGGCGCCCGGCCGCGGCGGCGATGCCGCGCAGCGTGCGCCCGAGCCACCGGGCGTAGAGCCGCTGGGCCACTGGCACGAGCGGCCCGGCGAGCCGGGTGTACCAGGCGGCGGGCCGGCTGAAGGCGAGGACCGTGAACCACACCGAGCCGTCGTCGTGCAGATCGACCGTGAACGCCTCCTCGCCGCACTCCGGGTGGCCGGTCAGCGTTCCGTACGCGAACCCCGTCCGGTCCTTCTCGTACACGGCCCAGATGACCTCGCACGGCGCGGTCAGCCGCAGCGGTCCGGCGCCCACCGCGATCTGGACGCCGACTCCCGCCTCGGCCCGGTCGGCGGTGGCGCGCACCCGGGCCCCCGACCCGCGGTGCATGCCCCATCCGGTCACAGCGGCCCCGGCCGCCTCGAAGGCCGCGCGACCGCAGCCGATGCGGACCGTGTGGTGCAGATGGTGGTAGCCGTCCGGCAGCGGGCCGTGCCGGGTGGCGCCGGTCTCGGGGTAGGTGAGCGAGCCTCGGGCGTCCGGGCGGTTCATGCGGCAGTCTCCTTCAGTCGTCTCCAGGCGAGCACCGAGCAGAGCCCGAAGCCCAGAGCGTTGCCGAGGCCGTGGGTGGCGGCCATCCAGGTCAGGTTCGGGTGGGGGAGGTCCGCCGCTTCGCCGACGGCCCAGCTCAGTGCGAGCAGCATCGTCGCCACAAGCACGGCCGCCGAGACACCGAGCAGCGCCCGCGTGCCGCGGTCCCGTTCGCCGCCGCGCACGTCGCGCCAGGTCAGCAGTGCCACGGCCCACATGCCGGCGGTCAGTACCAGTGCCCCGGCCAGTTCGGCCCAGTCACCCGTGAAGTAACCGCCGAGGACGAGCAGGGTGCCGGCCGGCACGCTCAGGGCCGCGAACCGGGCGAGCCCGGTTGCGTCGGTGGCTTGGCACACCAGGCCCGCCACCAGTGCCGCCGCGAAGCCCGCGAAGTGGAAGTGGGGCACGGTGAGCGCCAGGATCGGCAGGGAGAAACCGAAGAGCTCGTGACCTGCCCGCTCGGCGACCAGCGCGACGCCCGCGACCGAGGGCGTCACCAGCGCGGTGAGCGCGGCGAACTCCGCCGGGGCGAGGGACCGCGTGCGCAGCAGCCGCCTCGGGGCCTGGGCGGCCAGCACCAGCGTGCCCACGGCGTAGACGGCGGCGAGCGCGACGGCGGCCGCGCCGCGGGGCAACCACAGGGCGACCGCTCCCGCCGACGCGAACAGCGGCCATGTCCGCCGAACGGGCGCGAGCCGGACCGGGTCGATCAGACGCAGCCCCGCGGGCACCACGAAGAGCATTCCCAGCATCACGATCAGGTTGACCAGTGCGGACATCAGGCACCCACCCCAGGCTTGAACATGTTCAATTCCTTGGAGTGGAGCCTAGAGGTTGAACTGAACGTGTTCAAGTCGCGCCCCGTCTGTCTATCCGTCAGAAATTGAGGGACATCTCGAGTTGCGGAAGGCGGGAGATCTTGGTGCGCTCACCGATGCGTCCTTTGTTCGCGGCGGTCGCCGTGCTGTGTGCAGGGCCCCTGGCTGCCGGATGCGGCGGCGAGAGCCGGGCGGCGGAATCGGAGGAGGTGCTCCTCCAGCCGCTCGCGGCCAAGGGCCCCGATCCCTTCACGGCGTCGACCGCCCTCCCCACGCCCGCCTTCGCACCGCCGCTCGTCACCGCGGCACCCAGGAGCCTGTCCGGCGCGGGGACGACCTTGCGCACCTTGTCGGGCTCGACGCCCGGGCTGTACGCCGGCACCCACGCGATCGCGAGCTGCGACGTCGAGGCCCAGGTCCGCCTCCTCGGCGGCGACCAGGACAAGGCCCGCGCCTTCGCCGAGGGCGCCGGGATCGACCGGGCGGACATCCCCCAGTTCCTGCGCGGCCTCACTTCCGTCGTACTGCGCTCCGACACCCGCATCACCGGCCACTCCTTCCGCGACGGCAAGGCGGCCGCCTACCAGGCCGTCCTCCAGACCGGCACCGCGGTGCTCGTCGACCAGTACGGCGCCCCCCGGGTGCGCTGCGCCGGCGGCAACCCGCTGAAGCCGCCGGTCGCCGTCAAGCGCACGGTCGCGACCAAGGGTGACCCGTGGCCGGGCTACCGTGCCGACCGGGCCCTCGTGATCAAGCCGGCCGTCCAGGTGGTCAACAACCTGCTGATTGTCGACACCGCCGACGGCACCTGGATCGAACGGCCCGCCGGCACCGACGGTGAGGAGGACACCCGGCCCGAGGTCCTGCCGCCCGTCGACCCCGACGAGGTGTTCATGGACCTGACGCGTTCCGAATCCGCCGGCTCCGCCGACCAGGGCGCCTCCTCCGGCGCCGTCGGCCCCGCCGGGCCCGACGGCAGGCCCTCGCCCCAGGCTCCGGCGCCCGACGTCCCGGCGCCCGACGCCCCGGCCCCCCAGGGCGCGGTGCCCGCGCCGCAGTCGCCGGCCGAACCGTGGGACCCGGTGGACGAGCCCTTCGCGGACGTGCCTCAGGACCCGCAGGACCAGGTCGAGCCCCTGCCGGCCGACCCGCCGGTCCCGGGCGCGGAGCCGCAGGCGCCGGTCGAGCCGGACCCGGTGCCGCCTTCCGAGGCGCCCGCAGGGGACGACATGGCACCGGCCCAGGACGACGTCGCGCCGGAGCCCTACCAGGGCTGAGGGGACCCTGCCCGATCCGCTCGTGGAATGCGCCGAATGATGGCAGAGTGGCTCCATGGCTGATCGGGCAGCGGGTGCCCTGTCGCTCCCCGACGACTGGCCGGCGCACGCGGACGTGAGCCTGACGCTCAATCGCATGGGCTGCTTCGACTGGGATCTCACCACCGGTCTGATGCACATGGACGAGCCCGGCCTCGACGTGTTCGATCTGCACCCGGACGAGTACGACGGCCACCCGGCGAGCTTGTCCGCCCGGGTGCCGGCGGACGAGGCCGTCCGCCTGGACAGCATGGTGGCGCAGGCCCTCAAGCGCGGGAGCAACCACTACGGCGCGTACTTCCGCATCCGCTGCCGCGACGGGACCCTGCGCTGGACGCACACCCAGGCATGCGTGCGCCGCGACGAGAGCGGTCGTCCGGTCCGCATCATCGGCATCGTGCGGGACGCGACCCAGGAGCTCGCCGACTCCAGCGCACGCGTCGAGGTCGACGAGGAGCGCCGCCGTCAGACCAGCGTCGTCGAGACCACGACGGCCGCGCTCGCCCACGCCCGCACCGTCCAGGACGTCATCGAGCTGCTGAAGGACTCGCACGGCCTCGAACACCTCGGCGCGACCAGCCTGGTGATGGGCCTGCTCGAATCCGGGAGGATCCGCCTCGTCGCCGAGGGGCCGGAGGGCTCCTTCGTCCCGGGCACCCGCTACACCCGCGTCGACGACCAGTACCCGATGAGCGAGGTGGTGCGCACGCTCGCCCCCCGGTTCATCGAGTCCAAGGAGGACTTCGCCGAGTCCTACCCCCGGCTCTGGCACGCGATCGGCGACCTCGACATCTCCGCCGCCGCCTATCTGCCGCTCATCGCCCAGGCCCGGCCCATCGGGGCACTCGGCCTGCTGTACCGCGACAAGACCGGTTTCACGCCGGAGGAGCGCAATCTGCTGGTCGCCCTCGGCAGCAGCATCGCGCAGAGCCTCCAGCGCGCCGTCCTGTACGAGCAGGAGCACGACCTCGCCGAAGGGCTGCAGCAGGCGATGCTGCCCCGCCGTATCCCGGAGGTGCCCGGCGCCCAGATCGCCGTGCGCTACCGCTCCGCCCGCCTCGGCCGGGACATCGGCGGCGACTGGTACGACATCATCGCGCTGCCGGGCGGCCGGGTCGGCGCCGTCATCGGCGACGTACAGGGCCACGACACGCACGCCGCCGCCGTCATGGGCCAGCTGCGCATCGTCCTGCGGGCGTACGCGGCCGAGGGCCACACCCCCGCCACGGTGATGGCCAGGTCGTCGGTCTTCCTCCACGAGCTCGACACCGACCGGTTCGCGACCTGCACCTATGCCGAGGTGGACCTGTCCACCGGGGTGGTGCAGATGGTGCGTGCCGGTCATGTCGATCCGCTGATCAGGAACCAGGACGGCAGCTGCCGCAGGCTGCCGGTGCCGGGCGGGCTGCCGCTCGGGCTCTCCGCCGAGTTCGGCCGGCTCGAATACACGGTCAGCACCGTCGAACTGGACCCCGGACAGACGCTGCTGCTCTACACGGACGGCCTGGTCGAACAGCCCGGCGCCGATCTCGACGACGGGATGCAGCTCCTGGCCGCCCTGGTGCACAGCGGGCCACGCGATCTCCAACTGCTCGCCGACCGGCTGTGCGAGGTCGTCGACGAGCGCGGTGGTGACGACGACGTGGCCCTCCTGCTGCTGCGCCGCAAAGGTGCCTACGCGCCTCAGGTGTTCGGCCGCCTCCAGCAGCACGTCGGACAGAACGACCCGGAGGCGCTGCGCTCGTCCCGGCACATGGTCCGAGCCGCCGTACGGGCCTGGGGTGCGCACGAGCGGGCGGACGAGGTCGAGCTGGCCGCCGACGAGTTGATCACCAACGCGCTGCTGCACACGGACGGCGGGGCCGTCGTCACCGTGCGGGTGCTGTCGGGCATCGAACGGCGGATGAGGGTGGAGGTCGAGGACCGCTCCAGCGCGCTGCCGCGCAGGCGGGACGCGGGGGAGTCGGGAGTGTCGGGACGGGGCCTGATGCTGGTCGACCGGCTGTCCGAGTCGTGGGGCGTGGAGTCGCGCGGCAGCGGCAAGTGCGTGTGGTGCGAGTTCCTCATTCCGGACCGGCCGCGGATCTGATCGCTGGCGACTGTTAACTGTCCGTGAACCGATCATACTTGACCGTAACCGTCCGGAAGATGTTGACTGCGACTCCCGGCCTCCCAGAGACATGAGGACCACGTGAGCTCTGAGCTTCTCGCCCCGCTGGACCTGGCGTTCTGGCATCTGGAATCCGCCGGTCATCCCATGCACCTCGGCGCCCTCGCCCTCTTCGGCGCCCCGCCCGGCGGCGGGGGCGCCGACGGCGTCCTCGGCCTGCTCGCGGACCGCGCCGCCGCCATGCCCCGGCTGAGGATGCGGGTCCGCGACGTCCTGCTCCCCGTCGGCGGAGCCGCCTGGAGCGCCGCCAAGGACTTCGACGTGCGACGCCACGTCCGGGACGTGTGCCTGACCGGCGACGACTTCATCGCCGAAGTCACGTCGACGGCCGGTGAGCTGATGGAGCGTCCGCTCGAACGCGGTCTGCCCCCCTGGGAGATGTACCTCCTGCGCGACCCCCGCGGCGAACGCTTCGCCGTGCTCGTCAAACTCCACCACGCCCTCGCCGACGGCATGCGCGCCGTCGCCATCGGCGCGGGCATCTTCGACGAGATCGCCGATGCCCGCCGTACCGGTACCCGCCGCACGCGCCCCGTGCCCCCGCGCTCCTGGCTCGCAGGGCCCCGCATGCTCGCCGACCTCGCCCAGAGCCGTATCGAGGAACTGGGCCGCGCGGTCGGCGTCGGCGCCTCCGTCGTACGGGCCAGCCGGCTCGACCCGCGCGGGCTGCCCGCCCTGACCGCGGCCCCGAGCGGTACGCGACGGCTCGGCACCGCCGTGCTGCCGCTGGACGACGTGCAGCAGGTGCGCCGCGTCGCGGGCGGCACCGCCAACGACGTGCTGCTCGCCGTCGTCGCCGGCGCGCTCCGGCGCTGGATGCACCAGCGCGGCGAACGGCTGCCCGCCGCGGGCCCCCGCGCCCTGGTGCCGGTCTCGCGCCGCCGCCCCGGCAGCCCCTCCGGCTCGGGCAACAAACTGTCCGCCTACCTGCTCCAGCTGCCCGTCGCCGAGCCGGACCCTCTGGCGCGCCTCGCCTCCGTCCGCGAGGCCATGGACCGCAACAAGGCGGCGGGGCCGGCGCGCGGGGCCGGAGCCGTCGCGCTGCTCGCGGACCAACTGCCGCCGCTGGCCCACCGGTTCGGAGCCCCGATCGCGGGTGGCGCCGCACGGATGCTCTTCGACGTCCTCGTCACCAGCGTGCCGCTGCCCCGATCGGCCCTGTCCCTCGGCGGCTGCCCCCTGCGCGAGATCTACCCGATGGCGCCGCTCGCCCGGGGACAGTCGCTGGCGGTGGCCATGTCGACGTACGGCGGTCAGGTGCACATCGGGCTGGTCGCCGACGGCAAGGCGCTGCCCGACGTCGACCGTCTGGCGCATGCGGCGCGGGAGGAGCTGGACGCGTTGGTGAGCCTCGTCGGCAGCAACAGATCCCGAGCGGGAATGGCCCGGTAGATCGGACTGATAGCCGGGCATGCTGCGGGATTCCCGTGCACAGGTGTTGAATCCGTCGCAGTGGTCCGATGAATATGCGGGTGATCGAAGGCCGCCCGGACCCACGGCGAAGGGGCAGCAACGGGATGCGACGCAGCACGCTCGGACGCAGCACGGTGGAGATCACCCGACT
The DNA here is from genome assembly GCF_053591895.1 of Streptomyces sp. NPDC002867. Classification (NCBI taxonomy): domain Bacteria; kingdom Bacillati; phylum Actinomycetota; class Actinomycetes; order Kitasatosporales; family Streptomycetaceae; genus Streptomyces; species Streptomyces sp. NPDC002867. The sequence goes on from NZ_JBSFUR010000001.1 coordinate 122,050, forward strand.
CTCCTTCGGCGCCGCAGCGCTCGGCAACCTCTACGCCCCCGTCGACCCCGAGGCGGCAACCGCCGACCTCAGCTGCCCGCCGCCGCCGAGGCCGCGGCCCGGGTCCCCGGACTCACCTTCGTGCTGGACCACTTCGGCAAGCCGCCCGTCGCCTCCGGCGAACTCGACCCGTGGGCCGGATCGGTACGCGTGCTCGCCGCGCGGCCGAACACGGTCTGCAAGCTGTCCGGCTGGTGACCGAGGCCGACCGGGACGGCTGGACCGTGGACGGCCTGCGGCCGTACGCGGACACCGTGCTCGACGCCTTCGGGCCGGATCGGCTGATGTTCGGATCGGACTGGCCGGTGTGCCGGCTCACCGCCTCCTACGGCGAGGTCGTCGACGCGGCCAGGCAGCTCACGGCCGCCCTCGGCGAGGACGAGCGACGGGCCGTGTTCGGGGCGACGGCCTCCCGCGTCTACGGACTGTGACCCGAGCCCCTGTCCCTCGGGTGTGACACCCGTGCGGGACGGGCCGCACTTGGTGCGGCGGGCCGCCCCGTGCGGCAGGGTGGAGACATGCCCGAACTGCCCGAGGTCGAAGCACTCCGAGAGTTCCTCGACGGCCATCTCGTCGGCCGCCGGGTCGCCCGTGTCATGCCGGTGGCCGTCAGTGTCCTCAAGACGTACGACCCGCCGCTGACCGCGATCGAGGGGGCCGACGTCACCGCCGTCGACCGGTACGGCAAGTGGCTCGACATCACCGCCGGCGGCCTGCATCTCGTCGTCCATCTCGCCCGCGCGGGCTGGCTCCAGTGGAAGGACGAGTTCCCCGCGACGCCGCCCCGGCCGGGCAAGGGGCCGCTCGCCCTGCGCACGGTCCTGACGGACGGCGGCGGCTTCGACCTCACGGAGGCGGGCACCACCAAGCGTCTCGCCGTGCACCTCGTACGCGACCCCGCCGATGTGCCCGGCGTGTCCAGGCTCGGCCCCGACCCGCTCGCCGACTCCTTCGACCGCGCCGCCTTCGCCGCCGTGCTCGCGGGGGAGCGGCGCCAGGTCAAGGGCGCGCTGCGCGACCAGAGCCTGATCGCCGGCATCGGCAACGCCTACAGCGACGAGATCCTGCACGCGGCGAAGATGTCTCCCTTCAAACCGGTCCACAACCTGGACGAGCACGAGACCGACGTGCTCTACGAGGCGCTGCGCACCACGCTCGCCGAAGCCGTCGAACGCTCGCGGGGCCTGGCGGCGGGACGGCTCAAGTCGGAGAAGAAGAGCGGGCTGCGGGTCCACGGGCGCACGGGGGAGCCGTGTCCGGTCTGCGGTGACACCATCCGCGAGGTGTCGTTCAGCGACTCGTCCCTGCAGTACTGCCCCACATGCCAGACGGGCGGGAAGCCGCTCGCCGACCGGAGGCTCTCGCGCCTGCTGAAGTGACGGCGCCTCCCGCTCCCCCTCCCGCCCGGCGTTCCTCCGACAAGCGCCATGCCCGCCCGCCCCCGCGCGGTACGCCCCCGGCTCAGCCGCCGATCGACAGCAGCCGCTCGCCCCGGTCGCCGCGCACCTCCCAGCGGCCGATCTCCGCCGTGTGCAGGCCGGTGGTCCCCTCGATGTCCAAAGGCCCCGCGTACCCGGGGCCGTCGGCGACGCCGTACCCGCCGGCCGGCACCCACCAGCTCAGCACCGGATGCTCCACCCCGTCCTTGCCGATCGCAACGAGCCGGCATGTGCGCGGCCCCGGCAGACCCGCCAACCGCATCGCCACCGACGTCCCCCACCTCCGGTCCTCCAGGGCCACCGATGCCCGCACGCCCGTCACGGGGTCGGACGCCACGACCCGCTGCGGCGCCGGCCGATCTCCGCCGTCCTGGGCCACGACCACGGCGGCGGGCAGGCCGACGGCCAGCACGGCCGCCGCGGCCGCCAGCCGCAGCCGCCGCCGGCGGGCGCGCCGCCGTTCCAGCGCCACGTGCTGCGTGAGCCGGTCCAGCAGGCGGGGCGAGGGGCGGGCGTCGGCACGCGCGGGACCGGCGAGTTCGGCCACGGCCCGGGCGACGGCGGTGAAGTCCGAGAGCCGGACCGCGCACATGACGCACTCGGTGAGATGCTCCTCGAAACGGAACGCATCGGCAGGTTCCAGGACGCCCAGCGCGTAGGCGGCCACATCCTCGTGCGGCTGCTGGCGGCTCATCGGGGGTCCTCGATTCCTCGTGTTACGGGCGGTCACCCTGGTATACGCAGCAGGAAGTCGCTCTGCTCAACCCGGCGGCCAGCCGCAGGACGCGATCGCAAAGGCGTACGGAAACCGGGGCGTGGTCCGCGCTCCGGGTCGCGCCTAAACTCCGCAGCATGCTGCGCGTACTGGCTGTCGACGACGAGAGACCGGCGCTCGAGGAACTGCTCTACCTCCTGCGGGCCGACTCCCGGATCCGCAGCGCCGAAGGGGCCACCGACGCCACCGAGGCGCTCCGGCGCATCGGGCGGGCCCTCGAAGCGGGCCCCGACAGCGAGGAGGCCATCGACGTCGTCTTCCTCGACATCCACATGGCCGGGCTGACCGGCCTCGACGTCGCCAGACTGCTCGCCGGATTCGCCAGGCCGCCGCTCATCGTGTTCGTCACGGCGCACGAGGGCTTCGCCGTGCAGGCCTTCGACCTCAAGGCAGTCGACTACGTCCTCAAGCCGGTGCGCAGGGAACGGCTGGCGGAGGCGGTCCGCAGGGTCCGGGAACTGGTCGTCCCGCAGCGCGACACGCAGCGCCCCCAGCCCGCGCCGGCAACGCTGCCCACGGTGGTGCCCGGGCCCGGTCCCGAGCAGATACCCGTCGAGCTGGGCGGTGTGACCCGTTTCGTACCGGTCGACGAGATCACCTATGTCGAGGCACAGGGCGACTACGCACGGCTCCACACCGCCGAGGGCAGCCACCTGGTCCGCATCCCGCTGTCCACGCTGGAGGAGCGCTGGGCCTCGCGCGGCTTCGTGCGCATCCACCGGAGCCACCTCGTCGCGCTCGGCCGCATCGACGAACTCCGCCTGGACGCCGGGACGACGACCGTGCGGGTGGGCACCGCCGAGCTGGCGGTGAGCCGCCGCCACGCGCGCCAGCTGCGCGACCTGCTGATGCTCCCGCGCGGTCCCAAGGGCTCGGGCGGGCCCGCTCCCGGCGTCCGGGGCTGACCGTTCGACGGCCGCGAGGAGCCGTTGGTCGCAGGCGTCGGGCCGTCCGGCGACGGACCTGCCCCGCTGGGCGAGGCGCCCTCCGCCGGCCTCCCGGGCCGCGCGCCGCGGACCTAACCTTGATCACGCCGGGGGAAGAAGGGGCCTGATGTCCGACATCGAAGCACTGCTGGACGAGCTGAACGGACTGCCCTCGGAGCCTCCCTCGGGCCCGGCCGATCTGGAGGCACTGCTCGCCGCCGCCCGCAGCGCGGCCGGCCGCTGGGCGGATGTGCTGGAGGGCATCCGCGAGGCGTCCAGGGGCCTCGCGGGTCCCCGTACCGAAGCGGCCCTGGAGGTGGCGTTCCGCCGGGCGGAGGAGTCGTACGTGGAACTGGAGATCGCCCTCAGCGCCTGTGCGGGCCCGCGCCCGCACTGACCGCACCCGCCCCGGCCGAGCGGGAACGGCGGCCACGGAGTCCCGGAGTCCCGGAGCTCCGGAGCAAGCCGCCCGTCGCGCCGGGCGCGTCCGCGGCCGGCTCGCCCCTACCCACCGTGATCGCCGCTGCGTAGACTCCCCATCCACCCGCCTTCGCCGACAGACGCTGGAGCGGACGGACGATGTCAGCAGAGCAGCCCCCTCGCCGCGAGGTGGTCACCGGGGTGCCGCGGGCCACGCGGCGGCCCCCCGGCCACGCGCCCGCACGGTTCGAGATCAGCGAGCAGACCACGCTCGGCACCACGTATGTGCGCTCCCTGATGCGCAGCCAGCTGCGGGCCGCCCTCGTCGCGCTCGGCGCCCTCGTGCTCCTCGTCGGTACGCTGCCGCTCCTGTTCGCCCTGCCCGCCGTGCTCGGCGGGTTTCCGGGCTCCCCGGCCCCGTTCGTCTGGGCCGCCCTCGGCTTCGGCGTCTACCCCGTCATGTGGCTGACCGCTCGCCGGTACGTGCGCCGGGCCGAGCGCAACGAACGCGACTTCACCAGGCTCGTCGAAGGCCGCTGACCGTGAACCAGACCTACGCGGTGGCCGCGGTCACCGTCGTGGTGCTCGCCACCGTCCTCATCGGCGCGCTCGGCCTGCGCGTATCCCGCACCACCTCCGACTTCTACGTCGCCTCGCGCACGGTCAAGCCGGGTCTCAACGCGGCCGCTATCAGCGGCGAGTACCTCTCCGCGGCCTCCTTCCTCGGGATAGCCGGCCTGGTCCTGCTCCAGGGGCCCGACATGCTCTGGTACCCGGTCGGGTACACCGCCGGCTATCTCGTCCTGCTCGTGCTCGTCGCCGCCCCGCTGCGCCGCTCCGGCGCGTACACGCTCTCCGACTTCGCCGAGGCCCGCCTGGAGTCCTCCGCCGTCCGCAGGCTGGCGTCCCTGTTCGTCGTCGGCATCGGCTGGCTGTATCTGCTGCCCCAACTGCAGGGCGCCGGGCTGACCCTGGAGATCCTGACCGGCGCGCCGGACTGGCTCGGCTCCCTGGTCGTCGCCGTCGTCGTCACCGGCGCCGTCGCGGCCGGAGGCATGCGCAGCATCACGTTCGTGCAGGCCTTCCAGTACTGGCTCAAGCTGACCGCTCTGCTGGTGCCCGCACTGTTCCTCGTCGCCGCCTGGGCGGGCGACGACGCGCCGCGCGCCCGCTTCGACGCACCCGCCGTGCTCCGCGCGGACACCGACGTCCGGTTCGGCGACACCGTACGCGTCGACCTGGACGGACCGCTCACCCTCGGCGTCACCGGCGCGGTCGACGAGATCCGCCACCACGGCGAGAAGGTCACCCTCGGCGAGGGCACCCACCGCATCGAGGCAGGGACCGTCCTGCGCCTGCCGGAAGGCGCGGAGGTGCCCGAGCGGACCGGTTCGGGGACGGACCCGGTGAGCTGGTCCCAGCCCCTGTCCGGCGGGCGGGACGGCTACCAGCTGTACGCGACGTACGGACTCATCCTCGCCACGTTCCTCGGCACCATGGGCCTGCCGCATGTCGCCGTCCGCTTCTACACGAGTCCCAACGGCCGGGCCGCGCGCCGGACCACCCTCGTCGTGCTCGGCCTGATCGGCGCCTTCTACCTGCTGCCGCCCGTCTACGGTGCCCTCGGCCGCATCTACGCGCCCGAACTGGCCCTGACCGGTGCCGCCGACGCCGCGGTGCTCGTCCTGCCCGAGCGGGTGATCGGCGGGCTCGCGGGGGAGCTGCTCGGCGCGCTGCTGGCGGGCGGCGCGTTCGCCGCCTTCCTGTCCACGGCGTCCGGCCTCACGATGTCGGTGGCCGGGGTCATCAACCAGGACGTCCTGCCCTCGCGCGGCGTACGGCACTTCCGGCTCGCGACCCTGCTCGCCATGGCCGTGCCGCTGGGCCTGTCCGTGGTGACCAGCAACGTGCCGGTGGCCGACGCGGTGGGGCTCGCGTTCGCCGTCGCCGCGTCGTCCTTCTGCCCGCTGCTCGTGCTGGGCATCTGGTGGCGCGGGCTCACCCCGCCCGGTGCGGCAGCGGGCCTGGTCCTCGGCGGCGGCTCGGCCCTGACCGCGGTCATGGCCACGCGGGCGGGCCTCGCACCGGACGGCTGGCCGCACACGCTGATGGCGTGGCCCGCGCTGTGGTCCGTACCGCTGGGCTTCCTGACGATGGTGGCCGTCTCGCTGGCCACCGCACGCCACATACCCGCCGGCGCGGCCGCGACCCTTGCCCGGCTGCATCTCCCGGAGGAGCTCGCCGGCCGGCCGCAGCCCGAAGGAGCGGAGCGATGACCGGTACGGAAGCGGCCGCGCTGGCCGCGGCGGGCGCCGTGCTGCTCGCCGTCGGGGCGGTGCTGGGTCTCGCCCTCGGCAGGGCAGGCGCCCGGCGCGGCGTGCGGCCGGACCTCGACCTCGGCACGCCTGTGGAGCACGCGACGTTCCACACCCTGCACACCGCGTCCCTCGCCGCCCCGCCGCTGCGTGCGGGGCTGACCGAGGACACGGCGCGCAAGGCGGCCAGGCGGTTGCGTTCCCTGCTCGGCACCGAGGCGCTGTGCCTGACCGACCGCGAGCGCGTCCTCGCGTGGGACGGGCCGGGCGCCGACCACCATGAGCGGCAGGTGATGGTGCGGGTGGCCGAGGTCCTGGACTCGGGCCGCAGCCAGAGCGTGCACTCCGACTGCGAGGACCTGGAGTGCCCGCTGCGCTGGGTGGTCATCGCGCCGCTGACCGGAGAGGAGGGTGTGCTCGGCACCCTGGTGGCCTACGGCTCGCGGGAGTCGGCGGTGCTGGTGCGGGCGGCGACCGAGGTCGCCCGCTGGGTCTCCGTCCAGCTGGAACTCGCCGAGCTCGACCGCTCCCGCACCCGGCTGATCGAGGCGGAGATCCGCGCTCTGCGCGCCCAGATCTCGCCGCACTTCATCTTCAACTCGCTCGCCGCCATCGCCTCGTTCGTCCGGACCGATCCGGAGCGTGCCCGCGATCTCCTGCTGGAGTTCGCCGACTTCACCCGCTACTCCTTCCGCCGGCACGGCGAGTTCACCCATCTCGCGGACGAGCTGCGCTGCATCGAGCAGTACCTCGCGCTCGCGGGCGCCCGCTTCGGCGACCGGCTGAAGGTGACGTTGCAGGTGGCGCCCGAGGTGCTGCCGGTGACCCTGCCGTTCCTGTGCCTGCAGCCCCTCGTCGAGAACGCCGTCAAGCACGGCCTCGAGGACTCCCGGCACGAGTGCCGCATCATGATCGCGGCCCAGGACGCGGGCTCGGAGGCGACGGTGACGATCGAGGACGACGGGGTGGGCATGGACCCCGAGGTGCTGCGCGCGATCCTGGCGGGGGAGCGGTCCACCGCGTCGGGGATCGGGCTGCTGAACGTCGACGAGCGGCTGCGCCAGGTGTACGGCGACGACTACGGGCTCGTCATCGAGACGGCCGTCGGAGCCGGCATGAAGATCACGATCCGGATCCCCAAGTACCGTGCGGGCGTGCACTTCTCGGCGGGCCGGCGCGTCGACTGAGGCCGCCCGGCCGTGGTGCGGTCCTCACCACAGGTGGATCGCCAGATGCCCCAGCGGCAGTCCCAGCTGCCAGGCCGGGGTCCACACCTGGCTCGTCTCGTCCACGCCGGCGGCGAGCGGGCGCGCCGGATGCCACGGCTCCAGGTCCCCGAGGTCGGCCGCGAGCAGTTCGGTGGTGCGCAGCCAGTCCCAGGCGGCGGTCGCCAGCGCCAGATCGGGGTCCGGGCCGCCGTGCCGTTCCCGGGCTGCCCTGGTGGCGAGCCGCTCCTCGACCCACTCCTGCCAGGGGTGTCCGTACGAGGTCAGCGACAGCCACTCCTCGATCGTGGCCGCCGAGCGCACCGCCTCCGGTGCTCCCGGGCCGTCGCACAGGTGGATGGTCAGCGCCAGGGCCCGGCGCCCCGCCCGGAACTCGAGTGAGCCGTACTCGACGAGCGCGCCGGCCCGCAGCATCTCCTCGGCCGTGTACTCGGCGCACAGCCACGCCATGGGGACCGCCAGCCCCGGTCCCCCGGCGCCGTTCGCACTCTCGCGCTGCACGCCTCCCACCCACTTTCCTCTCGACCGCGTCCGGGACTCGATGACGAGCCTCCACCGTCCAAGACGGACGGGGGCCCTTCTTTGCTCAACTCCGGCGTGACGTTCGGCATAGGGACACCGTGTGGTCGTGGTCCGTGTGCACGGAGTGCGGCACCGGGGCCGGCGGGGCGGACGGGACGGCGCGTCGGCTGTAGCCCGGCAGGGACCGGGCGAGGGCGCGCAGCGCGTAGTACGAGCGCGACTTGACGGTCCCCGGCGGGATGCCGAGCGCCTGTGCGGCCTCGTTGACGCTCAGCCCGCGGAAGTAGATCTGCACGAGCACCGCGCGGTGCTCGGGGCTCAGGGCGCCGATCGCGGCCCGGACGTCGAGGGCGAGGGCCGTGCTCTCGGTCGGGTCCTTCGGGTCCGGTGTGGTGGCGAGGACGCCGTCGCCGATCTCCGTGGGGCGCGCGAGCCGGGAGCGCCGTGCGTCGATGGCGAGGCGCCGGCCGACGGTGAAGAGCCAGGGCCGCATCGACTCGTAGGGGCCCTCGAACGCTTCCGGGTGCTGCCACGCGCGCACCAGCGTCTCCTGCAGCAGGTCCTCGGCGCGCTGCTGGTCCCCGTAGGTGAGGCCGAGCAGGAAGCTCATGAGGGCGGGGCCGTGGTCGCGCTGCAGCTCCGCCATGGCACACTCGTCGGTCGTCGCGGTCGCCGTTGCCATTGCCGAACACCCTTTCACCCGTCGGTCGCTGCCACGTGCCGTATACGAACGCATCCGGGCGCACAGCGACAGACGCCGCACAGCGGTCGTCGACGAACGGTCGCACCGAGCGGCGAGTGGTGCGGCGAACGGTCGGCCGGACCGGTACGCCCGTTGCGTGGTCACCGTCCAGCTGTTCGTCGCCGTGGCAGGAGGCACCGACCGCCTGGCGGCCGCGGGGGCAGGCCCGCCCTGGCGGCCGCGGGCGGCACATGTCCGTCCCGCAGTGGACGGACACCGTCGCCGGACGTGTCGTCAGCCTGCCCGAGGCGCTGGGGACCGATCGCGAACGCGACGACCACCGCACGGCCCTCGCGGACGTCGGCGCCGTGGTGCGCGGCCACGGCGCGCGGCACGACGGACGGACTCACCAAGGGCCGCTGAGGGCCCCGGGCACCGGCCCTACGGGACGACGGTCACGGGCCACCGGCCCGCTTTCACCAGCCGCACCGCGACCGAGCCGATGATCCGGTGGCCCGCCGACTCCGAGGCCCCCACCACCACGGCGTCCGCCTTGAGTTCGTCGGCCGCGGTGACCAGTCCCGTGTACGGGTCGCCGCGGAAGGTGTGGAACTCCCAGCGGACGTCCCAGATACCGCGCACCCGCTCGGCCGCCGTACGGATCTCGGTGACGAGGCCCTCGGCGATCTCCCCGGTCGCGACGGCCACCGGCACACCGAGCGCCGCGCCCGCGGGCATCACCGGCTGGACGTAGACGATCGCCAGCAGCGCACGCTGCCGCCGTGCGAGACCGCTCGCGTAGGCCGCGGCCCGCAGCGACGAATCCGATCCGCCCAGGCCGACGAGGATCACCTTCGGCCCGTCCGTACCGCGTTCGAACCGGTGGGCTGGATGCTCGGTCACGCCACCGAGGCTGGTACCCCGGCCGGACGGCCGCCGACGCGCCCGAGGACCCGTGCGGAGCGCCCGGCCCGCGGTACTGCTCCCATCGGGTCAATCCGCCCCGCAACCCGGTGTCGATCGGTTGCCCGCGGCGTCAGCCGTGCGAGCCATGGGCCATGGACAAGGACCAGCTGCTCCGCGGACGCCGCTCGGTGCTCCGCCTCGCCGCTTGCCTCGGCGGTGCCGCCGTCGTCGGCGAGCTGTTCGCCGGCGAGCCCATCACATCCGGGCGCACCGCGCCCTCGCCCGCCCCCGCTCCGCCCGGCCGTGCCGCGGGACCTCGGACCGCGGCACGGCCGCCGAAGGCGTCGTCCTACCGTCTGGAGCCCATGACCGCGTATCCCCCCGCGAGTCTGCGCCGCGCGGTCCCGCCGGTGCGCACGAGGCCCTTCCGCAAGGTGCCCGCGACGGACCGCACGATGGTGCTCACCTTCGACGACGGACCGGACCCGCGCTACACCCCCGGCATCCTCTCGACCCTGCGTGAACACGGCGTGCAGGCGATGTTCTTCGTCTGCGGGGAGATGGCGACGCACCACGGGGACCTGCTGCGGGAGATGGCCGACGACGGCCATGTGATCGGCAACCACACCTGGTCGCACCCGCTCGTCCCCGGCCTGGCGCCGTCCCGGATCCGTGACGAGCTGGGCAGGACGAGCGACGTCGTCGAGGAGGCGGTGGGCGCCGCACCGCTCTGGTACCGGGCGCCCTACGGAGCGTGGAACCGGCATTCCTTCGAGATCGGCGCCGAGCTCGGCATGGAACCGCTGGCCTGGACCCTGGACACGCTGGACTGGACGACCCCCGGCACCCGCACCATCGTCAGGCGGGTGCTGCAGGGCGCGGCCCCGGGTGTCGTCGTGCTCTCCCACGACGGGGGCGGCAATCGCTCCCAGAGCGTCGCGGCCCTGCGCAGGTACCTGCCGAAGCTGCTGGAGGAGGGCTACCGCATCACCGTCCCCCGTCGCTGAGCGGGTCGGCGGCCGGCGACCGGCCGGCCGCCGGCCACGGAGGCCGTGGCCGGCAATGGGCCGCGGGTCAGCGGGCCTTGACCATACGTGCGAAGACGACGACGTTGCCGTCGTAGCCGTGCGTCTTGGAGTAGCCGCCCCCGCAGGTGATGACCCGCAGCTCGGGCGAACCGGTGTCGCCGTAGACGCGGACCCCGGGGAAGTCCGTCTTGGAGAACACCTCCACGCCGTACACCTCGAAGACAGCCGTCCTGCCGTCAAGTCGCGGCACCTCGACCGAATCCCCGGGCTTCACCGAGCCGAGACCGTAGAACACCGCCGGGCCCGCCTGGTTGTCGACGTGCCCGACGATCACGGCGGTGCCGCGCTGACCGGGGGCCACGCCGTTCTGGAACCAGCCCGCGAGGTTGGGCTCCTGCGCAGGCGGTGCCGCGATCCACCCCTTCTCGTCCAGGCCGACGTCCATGATCGGCGCGTCCACCTTGAGCGAGGAGACGCGCACCCGGGTCGGGGGCGCGTACGGCAGCGGTTCGAGCGGCACGGGCAGGAACGTCTCGCCCGCGTGCTTGCCGAGCGACGCGGCGGCCGCGGGCTGCGGGGGCCCGATCCCCGCGTCGACGCCGTTCCTCATCAGCGCGATCCCGCTGAGCATGACGAGGGCCAGCACGCCCCAGGGCGAGCGTCGTCTCCGCTCGGAGCCGTAGATGTCCTGGCCCATGGTTCTCCCCTTTGTGCGCATGTGGTCACGCTAAGTGCGGTCGGCGGGCGCTGCGAGAAGGGAAGGGCGAACGGGTGGCGGCGGCCACTCGGGGTGACCCATCCGAGTAACGGGCTGATAAACATCCTAACGGTCTGTGACCTGCGGCTCCGTCAGGTGGCGGGTCGCCCGCACGGCGTGTCGCTCACTGGGGTGGACCAAGGCCGAAATGCGACGTACGTCACTGGCGGTGAGGGTTCGTCATGGGAGGCGTCCTCGTCGAATATCCCGGAGCGCCGCTCCGGAGCGTCTTCCGCTGGAGGTTCAACGATGCGTGCTACACGCGCTCTCGCGGCGACCGCGACCGCTTTCGCGGCCGTCGGGCTCTGCGCTCCGCTGGCCGCCGCCGGCGGTGGCGACGGCCCGAGGAACGTCCACGTCAGCCCGTCCTCGGTCTTCCCCGGAGGCACCCTGACGATCAGCGTCGACGGCTGCCACCGCGGTGGCGTCGTCAGCTCGAACGCCTTTCCCGACGCCGTGCTCTCCCGGAACGACGGCGGTGGCCGTGGTGGTGATGGCGGCAACTTCGGTGGTGACGGTCGGGGTCGTGGTGGTGACGGCGGGGGTCGTGGTGGTGACGGTGGCAACCGCGGCGATAACGGTGGCGGCCGTGGTGGCGACGGCGGTGGCCGTGGTGGCGACGGCGGCAACCGTGGCGATAACGGTGGCGGCCGTGGTGGCGACGGCGGCAACTTTGGCGGTGACGGCGGTGGCCGTGGCGATAACGGCGGTGGCCGTGGTGGCGACGGTGGCAACTTTGGCGGTGACGGCGGCAACCGCGGTGACAACGGTGGCGACTTTGGTGGTGACGGCGGGGGCCGTGGCGGCGACGGTGGCAACCGTGGTGATGACGGCGGTGGCCGTGGTGGCGACGGTGGCAACTTTGGCGGTGACGGCGGCAACCGCGGTGACAACGGTGGCGACGGCGGCAACCGCGGTGACAACGGTGGCGACTTTGGTGGTGACGGTGGCGGCCGTGGCGGTGACGAGGGTGACAACCGTGGTGATGACGGTGGCAACCGTGGTGATGACGGTGGCAACCGTGGTGATGACGGTGGCAACCGTGGCGGCGACGAGGGTGACAACCGTGGTGGGGACAGTGACCCCCGTGGTGGGGACGGTGGCAACTTTGGTGGGGACGGTGGCAACTTTGGCGGTGACGGTGGCAACCGCGGTGGTGACGGTGGGGGTGCGGCCACGGCCACGGCCCGCGTCCGCAACAACGCTGCTCCCGGCACTTACCACCTGACGGTCCGGTGCAACGACAGCTCGCGGACCGCCAGCGCCTCGTTCACGGTGATCCGCGCACGCGGTGCGGCGGGCGGACTCGGCGGGTCGATCGGGCCCACCGGCACCGAGATGGCGGTCGGCGCCGGCCTGGTCACCACGGCGGCCGTCGGCGGCTGCCTCTTCATCGTCCGCCGCCGCCGCACGGTCAGCGGTCAGGCCTGATCGGTCGAACCTCCCGGTCGGACCCAACCGCCCGTTGCCCCGAGTCCTGCGCGGGACTCGGGGCGGCGGGCGGTTGGGTCCGGTTGAGAAGGGCGTTGGCCGCCCATCAGTGACGGCGGTGCGCCGCGCGCCTGCGGACGACGAGGACGGTCGCAGTGGCGGCGGCCGCGACCAGGACCCCGCCCGCCACGACCTCGGTCGTGTTCATGTCCTCGAAGCTGCCGCCCAGGCCGCCGCCCACACCCGAGGGGGCGATGGTCGTCGTGGAACTCACGGTCGGTGTGGAGGTGCCGCCAGAGATCCGGAGATCGAGGGTGCCGATCCGGCCGATGCAGTTGAACTGGACCGAGTACACGGCGCCCGGTCTGGCGTCCCGGTCGACCACGGCCGTGGCCGCGCCGTTCTGGGGGATGGTGACGGCGTCGAAGACACCGGACGTCACGGTGGTCGTGCTCGGGCAGCCGCCCGCGGTCAGGGTCACGCGGCCGCCCGGGGCGACGGTCGAGGGCGTCACGCGGAAGTCGTACGGCGTGTTGTTCACGGCGAAGGCTGCGGTGGGAGCGGTCAGGGCGAGTGCGGCCGCTCCGAGCAGAGCGGCGGACGCGGCACGTATCGCGCGCATGGTCGGACCTCCGGGTCCTCGAGGAGCAGTAGCGGAACCGTTCCGCACAGGTCGGGGAGTGCTCCTCGATCACCGAAACGTTAAGAGCGGCGTGGGACGGACGCGATCGGTGTAGGTCAAACGGGGCATAACGCTGCGCCAAGCGGGGGAGATGCCGGGCGTGTCGGCGTATCGGTACGGGTCGGCGATGCGAAGGGCGACGACGCTGCTGTTCGCGGGGCCCGGCAGCATCGGGGAGAGCCGTCCTGTCCTGGACTCGTACGACGGGGCCGGACCCACACGGCCGGCGGCCGACGACGGCGCGTCTCGCGCCGATGGAATGGCCGGTCATCGCTTCACCCACCGCGCCCCGGCTCGCAGAGAGGGCGATCCTGCCCGCGGACCCGTACCGGTGCGGAACTGGTCGTCGAATGGAGGATTCGGGGCACAAGGGGAGCACAGAACTGCGTACACGGATGCGCCCCGCACGGGACCGCTGCTGTTGAGACACCGGCGCCGGAGTGACGCAAGGGCCACATGGTTGAGTTGAGTTCAAGCCATTTCCCGCACTGCCGGATCGGGGTGAATTCACCTGGTGCCACCGGGATTTCCCCATTCGTGTCCGCGCCGGCTTCGAAGATTTTTTTCGCGCGCATTGAACACAGGCCGCTCTCCCGTCCGTACCTAGGGCCATGAACGGCGCCCCCAGGCGCCGGATCCGGCTGGAAGAACTACGGGAGTGGACATGAACACCTGGCGGAACGCCTCGCTCGCGGTGACTGCGGCGGCCGTACTCGCGCTGACGACGGCGTGCGGTCAGGACCAGGGCACCGAAACCCCCGGCCAGGCGGTGGGCGCCGCGAACCCCGCGCAGCCAGGCAGCGGAGGCTACGGAGCGGACGCCGGGTACGGATCCGGCGCCGGGGGGGAGGCGGCCGCGGCCAAGCCCGCGGGCCAGCTCGCCGTCTGGGAGAGCAAGGACCTCGGCAAGGTCGTCACGGACAGCGCGGGCTTCACGCTCTACCGGTTCGACAAGGACACCGCGAAGCCGCCGAAGTCCAACTGCGACGGGGACTGCGCGAAGGCGTGGCCCGTCGTGGCCGCCGGCGGCGCGACCGCGGCGCCCGGTGTCGACCCGTCCCTGATCGGCGAGGTGACCAGGGAGGACGGCACCAAGCAGCTCACCATCGACGGCTGGCCCATGTACCGCTACGCCAAGGACACCAAGGCCGGCGACGTCAACGGCCAGGGCGTCGGCGGCACCTGGTACGCGTCCGCCCCCGACGGCAAGAAGGCGGCGCCCGGCGGCGGTGCCGAGGGCGGCGAGAAGGAGGGCGGCGAAGATGAGGGCGGCGAGGCCGCGGATCTCGCGGGCCTGTCCGTACGCAACGACCCCAAGCTCGGCGAGATCGTCGTCGACAAGAACGGCATGACCGTCTACCGCTTCATGAAGGACTCGGCCTGGCCCATGAAGACGGCCTGCACCGGCGAGTGCCTGGAGAAGTGGCCCGTCGTCGAGCCCGTCGACAAGAACGACACCGAGGGAATCCTCAAGAAGGGCTTCGTCACCTTCGACCGGCCCGACGGAATCGAGCAGCAGACCATCGACTGCTGGCCCATCTACACCTTCTCCGGCGACGCCAAGCCCGGTGACACCAACGGCCAGGGCGTCGGCGGCACCTGGTACGCCGTGTCGCCGGAGGGCAAGCCGGTCGGAGCGCCCAAGTAGTCCCCACACCGCGCCTCCGACCCGGGGCCTTTCTCGGGGAAAGGCCCCCCGCCGGCCCGCCTCGCACCCCCCAGGGTGCGACGGCGGGCCGGCCGCATGTGCGGGGTGACCGTACCGCGGTCCCGTGACGATCGGTCATGACCCGCGTACGTGACGACGACGTGTGACCAAGAACGGACCGCTAATTTCCGTTTGGGCTCGCCCTCTTGGCGGGCGATCAGTAGCCTCGGCTCGAACGCTGGCCATGGACATGGCCGATCCGCCGTGGCGACTTGTTGGAGACATCGATGGAGCGTCCCGCCTGGGCCCCGCAGAGCATCGACATATCGGTGCCGAGCGTGTCCCGCATTTACGACTTCTACCTGGGCGGCTCGCACAATTTCGAGGCCGACCGGGAAGCGGCGCGCAAGGCGATGCGGTTCATGCCGGGCCTCCCGAAGATCATGCAGGCGAACCGCGCGTTCATGCGCAGGGCCGTGAATTACGCGGTGGGCGAGGGGATCAGCCAGTTCCTCGACATCGGCTCCGGCATTCCCACGTTCGGCAACGTCCACGAAGTGGCCCGAGCGGCGGACCCCGAGGCCCGGGTCGTCTACGTCGACCACGACGCCGTGGCCGTCGCCCACAGCCGGACCATACTCGCCGGGGACGAGCGGTCGGACGTGGTCTGCGCCGACCTCCGCAAGCCGGGGCAGATCCTCGACAGCCCCGAGGTCACCGGGCTGCTCGACCTGGAGCGGCCGGTGGCCCTGCTGCTCGTGGCCGTACTGCACTTCCTCGAGGACGAGGACGATCCGTACGCCGCGGTGGCGGAACTGCGTGACGCGCTCGCTCCCGGCAGCCTCTTGATCATCACCCACGCCTCGTACGAGGGGATACCGGTCCCCGAGGACGTGGCGGGCGGCGCGGTCGCCGTCTACGACGAGATCCGCAACCCCCTGGTCATGCGCACCCGCGAGCAGATCGCGGCCTTCTTCGAGGGATACGACATGGTCGAGCCCGGCCTGGTCGCCATGCCCCACTGGCGGCCCGACACCCCCGTCGACCAGGAGGACCCATATGCCTTCTCGGGCTTCTCCGGGGTGGGGCGCAAGGCGTGAAGCCGTCGTCGCAGGCGACCGGTCCCGACGCGGAGGCGGACGCCCTTGAGGACAGACTCAGACGGTTCGCGACGATCTGGAGCCGGGCCGTCTTCCCGGTGACGTCGACGTCGCTCACCCGGCCGGAGTTGGAACAGCATCTGCTGCCGGTGGCACGGGACCTGTGCCGCGTACTGCGCGAGCGCCCGTTCAACCCGCAGTCCGGGCAGCGGATCGGCAGGTCGCTCGTCGACGCCCACTGCACGGATCCCGACGCGCTCAGCCGCACGCTCGGCGTCGTCGAGTCGTACCTCGTGCTGTACTGCGGCGACCAGGAGCAGACCGCCGAGGAGAGCAGGGCGCGCTGCGCCCGGCTCCAGCACGCCGTCGCCGCCGGGTTCGCGGCGGCGCTGCGCGAACGCACCCTCGCCGAGCAGGAGGCCATCGCCCGCTCCTCGCTGCTCGCGCGCAACGACGCCCTGGAGGCGATGCACGCCACCGAGGTCCGCTTCCGGGCGGTGTTCGACGGGGCCGCGATCGGCATCGGGATCGCCGACCTCGACGGCAATCTGCTGGAGGTCAACGACACCCTCATGCAGATGTTCGGCGGCCTCGAACACCACGTGCGCAGCCGCAAGGTCACCGAGTGGGTGCACCCCGAGGACCGGCCCCAGGTCTGGGACCTCTACCGGGAACTCGTGCGCGGCGAGCGCGAGCACTACCGGACGGAGAAGCCGTTCTACCGCAACGACGGGACGGTTCTGTGGACCAACCTCACCGTCTCGCTGCTGCGCGACGCCGAGGGAGCCCCGCAGTACCAGCTGGCCCTCCTCGAGGACACCACCGAGCGCCGGCTCCTCAACCTGCGGCTGCGTTACGAGGCCACGCACGACGCGCTGACCGGACTGCCCAACCGCACCCTGTTCTTCGAGCGGCTCGAGAAGGCCGTGTCGGCCGGTGACGGCGCCCGCTTCGGGCTCTGCTACCTCGACCTCGACGGTTTCAAGGCCATCAACGACAGCCTCGGACACGCCACCGGCGACCGGCTGCTCGTGGAGGTCGCCGACCGGCTGCAGAGCTGTGCCACCGCGCCGGGGGAGATGGTCGCCCGGCTCGGCGGGGACGAGTTCGTCGCGCTGACCACCGGACCCGACACCGAGCGCGAGGTCGACGAGCTCGCCTCCCGCATCCTCGGCTCGCTCGCCTCGCCGGTGACCGTCGACGGGCGCGAGTTCACCGTGCGCGGCAGCATCGGCATCGTCGAGGGCCCGGGGGGCGAGCGGACCAGCGCCGAGGTGCTGCGCAGTGCCGACATCACCATGTACCGGGCCAAGTCGGCGGGCGGCAACCGCTTCGAGCTGGCCGACCCGGAGGCCGACGCCCGCGCCATCACCCGGCACGGGCTGACCAACGCCCTGCCCGCCGCGCTGGAGCGCGACGAGTTCTTCATCGAGTACCAGCCGCTCGTCCACCTCGGCGACGGCAGCGTGCACGGCGCCGAGGCGCTCGTGCGCTGGTGCCACCCGCAGTACGGGGTGCTCGGGCCCGACCGGTTCATCCCGCTCGCCGAACGCACCGGGCTGATCGTGCCGCTCGGCCGCTGGGTTCTCCAGGAGGCCGTACGGCAGGCCCGGTTCTGGAGCATTCGGCACACCGACGGCGGCCCGCTGCGCATCAACGTCAACCTCTCGCCGGCCCAGCTCCAGCACCCGGGGCTTGTCGCGGACACGGTGGACGTACTGGAGCGCTCGGGCCTGGAGCCCGGCGCCCTGTGCCTGGAGGTCACCGAGTCCGCGCTCATCGGCGCCGACGAGGACCTGCTCAAGCCGCTGCGCCAACTCGCCGAGATGGGCGTGGACATCGCGCTCGACGATTTCGGCACCGGCTACTCGAACCTGGCCAACCTGCGCAGACTGCCGGTGAGCGTGCTCAAGCTGGATCGTTCCTTCACGCAGGGGATGCAGCAGCACCCCGCCGACCCCGTCGATCTGAAGATCGTCGAGGGCATCGTGTCGCTGGCGCACAGTCTCGAACTCGCCGTGACCGTGGAGGGCGTGGAGACCGGAGCCCAGGCCGAGCAGCTGCGCGAGCTCGGCTGCGACACGGCCCAGGGCTGGTACTACGCACGGCCCGGTGCGCCGGACCGCATCCACGCGCTGGTCCTGGCGGACGCGGTCTGATCCGGTGGGGAGCCCCTGTCTCTTCCGTCAAGCTCGGAGAGGATGGGCGTCATGGCGGATGAGGATCAGGGTCGGGACTGGATGGGTCGCACTTTGGTGCACTACGGCGCCTTGCACGGAGACGTCGCCGGCTTGAGGGCGGCCCTGGCGGATGGGGCGGATCCCAGCCTTGCGGACAAGGCTGGGATGACGCCCCTGCATTTCGCCGCGCAGTCCCAGGCTGCGCCGGCCGCAGAGATCCTCCTGGCGGCGGGTGCGTCCGTGGACGTCGGCGACAGCAACGGCAACACCGCTCTGTTCAATGCGGTGTTCAACTACCGAGGTGATCCGGCAACGCTCCGGCTACTGCTGGACGTCGGAGCCGATCCCGAGCTGCAGAACGCGAAGTGCGTGAGCCCGCGCGGTCTTGCCGATCCGATCGGCAACTACCACGTGGCCGTTCACGTGCCCGGTGCTGGGCAGAACCGGTAGGCGCTGGTCAGGCCTCCTGCCTCTTCGTAGGAGGCCCGGGAGGTTCCCGGCGCGGGCGGCCCCGCCGCCCCCTGATGGACGGCTGCATTACCCGGCCGAAGGCCAGGAACCGGTGTGCGGCATCGGCGAGTTGCGTAGAGTGTGCGGTCGTGACGTCGTATGAGCGCTGGTCCCTGGTCGCCTCGTTCGGTGCCCTCCTGGTCAGTGTCGTCGCCTTCGGCGCGGTGCTGTGGCAGCTCGTGATGCTGTCGCGCGCCACGACACTGGACCATGACCGACGGCGCAAGCAGGCGACGGTGGAGTACCTCGCCGCCACCATGGACAGGCGCAAGGAACTGCGCGACGAGGGCATCCCCGACGAGCGGGACCCCGCGGCCGTCTCCGCGTTGATCGGCCGAATGGACGCGGGTGACCGCACGGCGACACGGCTCGTCTACGCCTACCTGACGATCTACAACCATCTCGGCGTGGCCGCGCGGTCGGACGCGTTCGACCTGCGAGTCATCGACCGGGCATGGGGCGGCTCGGTCATCGCCATCTGGGAGGGCTACCGACCGTGGATCGAGCGCCAGAGGCATGCCCGCTGTGAGCCGCGGCTCTACGAGGACCTCGAGCATCTGGCCGCCCTGATGACTCCGCGGCGCGTCCCGGCTCCACCCGCGGGCAGGAGTGTCCCTGTGCAGAGGTGATCTTCAGGGCCGTGGCGCCTCCCGAGCTCGAGGCTGTCGCACCCTGCCGCCCCTGCCCCCGCCGCCTCAGGCCGGCGGCGTCCGGTCCGCGAAACCGTGCTCCGCCGGGCGGGCCGCGCGCTGGGCGAGCCAGCCGGACACCCGCGGACCGCCGCTGACCGCGCTGCCTTCAAGGACCGTGCGGACGTGTTCGAAGCCCTGGCGGACGTAATAGCGGTGCAGGGCCCGGTTCGTCGTCCAGGCGTCCAGCCTGACCCAGGCCGCCCGAGACCGGTACGCCCTGTCCCCGCCCCAGTTGAGCAGCCGCCCGCCGAGGTTCTGCCCGGCGTGTGTGCGGGCCACGGTGAGCTTGCTGACGTACAGCGCGGGGTCGGCCTCCTCCTCGGAGGTCCACAGCCCTTCCGGGGGGACCGGGGCCAAGGTGACGGTGGCGGCGGTCGCCCCGCCGTCGCGCACCACGAACGTCTGCCCCGCCTCGACGGCTGCCCGCAGGCGGTCTGCCGGGTAGGGACGGCGCCACTGGTCGGTACCGAGCTCACCGAGCCAGGCCGCCGCCTCGTCGCGGAAGGACAGCAGCATGGGCAGATCGTCCAGTTGTGCGCATGTGATGATCACGAAGCCTCCCCAGGATTCCACGGCCAGTTGACGCTGCTCTCATGCGCGGCCCGGCGGGGCCAGAGCATGCCACGGCGCCGTCGCTCGCCGCCCGGCCCGAATGCCCGACATGACCCCTGCCGGTCAGCGGTGTTCCAGCACGTGTCGTCACCCGGTGACACCCGTTCCCCGGCCCGGCCAGGCGGCAGCGCCCGCAGACCGGACGTGGCCGGCGGCTACGCCCGAGGAGCGGTACCGCATCCGCCCCGCTGTCCCCGACGACGACCCGGGGTCCTGCACGCCCTCCTCGAGCCGGTGGACTTCCTCAACCCGGCGATGCCGGCGGAGATCGTCCGACCGGCTGCGCACCGGCAGGCGACTCCCGGTCCAGTTCGGCACCGCGAGCCCGCTGGTCGCCCAGGAGCCGCAAGGGAAGATCGTCGCGATCGCCCACGCGATCCCCCCGGTGGAGTGGCTCCTGTCCATGGCCGACCTCCAGGCCGACGGCCAAGAGCTGCTCACCGAGCCGTACGAACGGCGCCGCGAGGTCCTGGAGAACTCGTTCACCGGGTACGGTCTGACGCCCCCATGGACGCTGTGCCCGATGACGACCGACCCGGCCGTCGCGCTGGAGTGGCTGACCTCCTGAACCCGCGTCCCTGGTGTGGAGGGCGTCGTCGTCAAGGGCAGACGGCAGAGGTATGCGCAGGGCGCCCGGGCCTGGTTCGAGGTCCGCCGTCGCGAGACGACCGAGGCCATGATCGACGCAGTCACCGGCAGCCTGGGCCGGCCGCAACTGCTCGTCCCCGGACGCTGCGACACCGATGGTCAGCTGCGTTCGGTGGCCGGACCACGCCGCTGCGGCCCGACGCCGCCCGGCAGCTCGCCGACCACTTCACCGCATCCGACCCAGGGCATCCGCGGACCGGTGTCCGGCTCAGCGTCGCCTGTCGCAGCCGGGAGATCCTCGACCCGGCGCTCCGGCTGGGCCGGCCGCTCAGGCCCGCGAGTCCAGCAGCACCCGCTGCAGCTCGCGGGCCGCACGCGGCGGCGCCACATCGCTGCGGTGGGCGAGCGCGATCGTGCGCCGCAGACCGGGGCGGGCCAGCGGCGTGACCCGCAGGTCCCCTCCGGCGCCCTCCGCGACCATGCTGGGCACGACGGCGACGCCGAGCCCCGCCCGCACGAACCCCAGCACGGCGTCCATCTCGCCGCCCTCCACCGTGAACGACGGCTCGAAGCCCTCCGCGCGGCAGGCGGCCACCGTCAGCTCCCGCAGGTCGTACCCGTGGCGGAACATCACCAGCGGCTCGCCCGCGAGATCCGCGATCCGCGCCGGAGCCGGCGGCGCCGCGGCCGCCGGTGAGGAGATCACCACCAGGTCCTCCCGCAGCAGTTCGACCGTGGTGAGCGCCGGCGAGGGCGAGGGCAGGGGCAGCACGACGAGCGCCAGGTCGAGCGCACCGCGCGCCAGCTCCCGTACGAGATCGTGCGAGCCGGACTCCTCGATCAGGATCTCGATGCCCGGGTGCAGATCGTGGAAGGTGCGCAGCACCTGCGGCAGCAGACCGGTGCACAGGCTCGGCGTGGCGCCGAGACGGACCCGGCCCCGGCGCAGCTGGGCCAGCTCCTGCACCTCGCGACGGGCCGTCTCGGTGTCGGCGAGGATGCGGCGCGCCAGCGGGAGCAGCGCGTCACCGGCGTCCGTGAGGGCGATGTTGCCCCGGGCGCGGGCGAAGAGATCGGCGCCGAGCTCCTGCTCCAGGGCCCGGATCTGCTGGGAGAGGGAGGGCTGGGAGACATGGACGCGCTCGGCGGCGCGGGTGAAGTGACGGGTTTCCGCGACCGCGACGAAGTAGCGGAGCTGCTGGAGCTGCATGGCACCACTCTAGAGCTTCCATAGGGCCAGCCTATTGATCCGAGCAGAATCATGTCTTGGACCTCTCGTGTTCTTCGCCCTAGCGTCGACGGCATGGCTCTGGCAACGCGGACGGAACGACAACCGTCCAGGACGCGCACCTTCTGGGCATCGACCATCGGCAAGAAGACGGTCATGGCCGTCAGCGGTCTGATCATGCTCGGGTATCTGGTCGCCCACATGTTCGGCAACCTGAAGATCTTCTTCGGGCCGGGCGAGTTCAACGCGTACGGCCACTGGCTGCGCACCATGGGCGCCCCGGTCCTGCACCACTCCTGGGCACTGTGGCTCGTCCGCGTGGTGCTGCTCGCCGCCGTGATCGGGCACGCGGTCTCCGCGTACCAGCTCAGCCGCCGCGACATCAAGGCCCGTCCCAGCCGCTACGTCCACAAGCGGCCGCGCGCGAGCTACGCCACCCGCACCATGCGCTGGGGCGGTGTCATCCTCGGCCTCTTCATCGTCTGGCACCTCCTCGACCTGACGACCGGCACCGTGCACACGGGCGGATTCCAGGAGGGCCACCCCTACCAGAACGTCGTGGACACCTTCTCCACCTGGTACGGCAACGTGATCTACATCGTCGCCATGCTCGCCGTCGGACTCCACATCCGGCACGGCTTCTGGAGCGCCGCCCAGACGCTCGGCGTCGGCAGCGCCACCCGCGACCGCGTCCTCAAGACCGTCGCGAACGTGCTGGCGCTCGCACTGACCGCCGGATTCCTCTCCGTACCCGTCGCCGTCATGACCGAAGTGGTGAGCTGACATGAGCTTTCTCGACTACGAGGTCGGCGCCCCGCTCGCCGACGCCAAAGCGCCCGAAGGGCCCGTCGCCGAACGCTGGGACAAGCGGCGCTTCGAGGCCAAACTCGTCAACCCCGCCAACCGCCGCGGCCACACCGTCATCGTCGTCGGCACGGGCCTCGCCGGCGGCGCCGCCGGCGCCACACTCGCCGAACAGGGCTACCACGTCGAGCAGTTCTGCTACCAGGACTCCCCGCGGCGCGCCCACTCCATCGCCGCACAGGGCGGCATCAACGCGGCCAAGAACTACCGCAACGACGGCGACTCCATCCACCGCCTCTTCTACGACACGGTCAAGGGCGGAGACTTCCGCGCCCGCGAGTCCAACGTCCACCGGCTCGCCCAGATCTCCGTCGAGATCATCGACCAGTGCGTGGCGCAGGGCGTCCCCTTCGCCCGCGAGTACGGCGGACTGCTCGACACCCGCTCCTTCGGCGGCGTCCAGGTCTCCCGCACCTTCTACGCCCGCGGGCAGACGGGCCAGCAGCTCCTCCTCGGCGCCTACCAGGCCCTCTCCCGCCAGATCGCCGCGGGCAACGTCACCCTGCACGCCCGCACCGAGATGCTCGACCTGATCGTGGTGGACGGCCGCGCCCGCGGCATCGTCGCCCGCGACCTCGTCACCGGCCGGATCTCCACGTACGTCGCCGACGCGGTCGTCCTCGCGACCGGCGGCTACGGCAACGTCTTCTACCTGTCGACGAACGCCATGAACTCCAACGCCACCGCGATCTGGCGCGCCCACCGGCGCGGCGCGTACTTCGCCAACCCCTGCTTCACCCAGATCCACCCCACCTGCATCCCGCGCACCGGCGACCACCAGTCCAAGCTGACCCTGATGAGCGAGTCGCTGCGCAACGACGGACGCATCTGGGTCCCCAGAGCACGCGGCGACCACCGCCCGCCGAACGAGATCCCCGAGGACGAGCGGGACTACTACCTGGAGCGGATGTACCCGTCCTTCGGCAACCTCGTGCCGCGCGACATCGCCTCGCGCGCCGCGAAGAACGTCTGCGACGAGGGGCGCGGCGTCGGCCCCGGCGGCCAGGGCGTCTACCTCGACTTCGCGGACGCCGTCGCTCGCATGGGACGGGCGAAGGTCGAGGAGAAGTACGGCAACCTCTTCGACATGTACGAGCGGATCACCGCGGAGAACCCGTACGAGGTGCCGATGCGGATCTACCCCGCCGTGCACTACACGATGGGTGGACTGTGGGTCGACTACGACCTCCAGACCACCGTCCCGGGCCTCTTCGCCATCGGCGAGGCCAACTTCTCCGACCACGGAGCCAACCGGCTCGGCGCCTCCGCCCTGATGCAGGGCCTCGCCGACGGTTACTTCGTGCTCCCCTCCACCGTCAACGACTACCTGGCCCGCAACCCGCACAAGGAGCCGGTCACCGTCGAACACCCGGCCGTGCAGGAGGCCGTGGCCGAGACCGAGGACCGGATCAGCCTGCTGCTCTCCGTCGACGGCGACCGCACCCCTGACTCCTTCCACCGCGAGATCGGTGAACTCATGTGGGAGTTCTGCGGCATGGCCCGCACCGAGACCGGGCTGCGCAAGGCGCTGGAGCGGATCCCGCAGATCCGCGAGGAGTTCTGGCGCCGCATCAAGGTGCCGGGCAGCGGCGAAGAGTTCAACCAGTCGCTGGAGAAGGCCAACCGCATCGTCGACTACCTGGAACTCGCCGAGCTGATGTGCC
The DNA here is from genome assembly GCF_053591895.1 of Streptomyces sp. NPDC002867. Classification (NCBI taxonomy): domain Bacteria; kingdom Bacillati; phylum Actinomycetota; class Actinomycetes; order Kitasatosporales; family Streptomycetaceae; genus Streptomyces; species Streptomyces sp. NPDC002867. The sequence goes on from NZ_JBSFUR010000001.1 coordinate 146,284, forward strand.
TCGACGCACTGCACCGCACCGAGTCCTGCGGCGGTCACTTCCGCGAGGAGTCCCAGACGCCGGACGGCGAGGCGGCCCGCAAGGACGAGGAGTTCTCCTACGCCGCGGCCTGGGAGTTCACGGACACGGGCCAAGCCCCCGTCCTCCACAAGGAAGACCTCGTCTTCGAGTACGTCCACCCCACCCAGCGGAGCTACGCATGAAGCTCAACCTGCGCGTCTGGCGCCAGAAGAACGCCGACGCCCCCGGCGCCATGGCCACCTACGAGGTGGAAGGGATCTCCCCGGACATGTCCTTCCTGGAAATGCTCGACACCCTCAACGAGGACCTCATCCTGCGCGGCGAGGAGCCGGTCGCCTTCGACCACGACTGCCGCGAGGGCATCTGCGGCGCCTGCTCGCTCGTCATCAACGGCGACGCCCACGGCCCCGAGCGCACCACCACGTGCCAGCTCCACATGCGCTCCTTCCAGGACGGCGACACCATCGACGTCGAGCCGTGGCGGGCGGCCGCCTTCCCGGTCGTCAGGGACCTGGTCGTCGACCGCACCGCCTTCGACCGGATCATCCAGGCCGGCGGCTACATCAGCGCCCCCACCGGATCCGCACCCGAGGCGCACGCGACGCCGGTGCCGAAGCCCGACGCCGACCTCGCCTTCGAGCACGCCGAGTGCATCGGCTGCGGCGCCTGCGTGGCGGCCTGCCCCAACGGCTCCGCCATGCTCTTCACCTCGGCGAAGATCAACCACCTCAACGTGCTGCCGCAGGGCGCCCCGGAGCGCGAGACCCGCGTGCTCGACATGGTCGCCGCCATGGACGAGGAGGGCTTCGGTGGCTGCACGCTGACCGGCGAGTGCGCGACCGCCTGCCCCAAGGGCATCCCGCTGCCGTCGATCGCGGCGATGAACAAGGAGTGGCTGCGGGCGAACCGCAAGGTCAGGCGATAGGCGTCAGGTCCGCCCCGAAGACCGTCGCGTAGTCAGGGACGACCACCCGGGAAGTGGGGCTGCACCGGCGGACCTCGGCGACGAAACCGTCGAGGTCCATCACCGGATCCCGCAGCGGCGGCCCGCTCAGCGGCCTCTCGAAGTGGTCCCAGTGCACCGGGACGACGGTCGCGGGGCCGCCGAGCGCATCCAGCAGCCGCGGGACATAGCGGTGTGTCGCCCGGCTGGAGGGCACCGCCGCCATCAGGACGTCCGGGCGCAGCCCGGCCACCGCGCGCTCGTCGACATCGCTCGCGCCCATGAAGAACACCGAAGGACCGCCCGCCACCGACAGCTGGAACGCCAGCGTGTCGCCCTCCGGCAGGTCCGAGACGGTGCGCGGGGCGCGCGGCGGCGGCGCGTGCAGCGTGCCCGGGGCGAAGTACGACCACTTCGCGTTGCGGCTGTGCCGACTGGAGACCACCTCGACCGTGTAATCGCCGAAGTCCAGCACCTCGCCGCCCTTGACGACGCTGAGCTGCGCCGCGTCGACCCCGAGGGACCGCAGCACGTGGTACGTCGTCTCCGTGCCGAAGACCCGCGCGCCGGTGGACTTCGCGATGTACGGGACGTCGTTGACGTGGTCCCAGTGGGTGTGGCTGACCAGGACGGTCTCCGGCCTGCCCGCGTGCCGGGCCACCAGGTCCTCGTCACAGGTCAGCTCCGTGTCCGGGTCGAAGCTGCCCTTCGGGCCGAACAGGCCGGTCTCGAAACGGGTGATGTACGGGTCGAAGAGGACACCGCGCCCGCCGATGCCGACCCGCCAGCCCGAGGTGCCGAGCCAGCGCAGGGTCGCGCTGTCCGCCCGTACCCGCGCGGCCGCGCCGCCGCTCGGTTCCGCCGCCCCTGCCGTCTCCGCCGCGGCGGGAAGCAGCGGCACCGTCGCTCCGAGCGCGGCGCCGCGCAGCAGCGTCCTGCGGACGAACGACCGCCGGCCGCCTTCCTCCGTGGTGTTCTCGAATTCGCTCATGACGCGCAGAAGATCAGCCCCGGGTCGTGCGCGTCCAAGACCGGAGCCGCCCATGACCCATACCGTCAGGTGTATGACACCTGGTCACCTGCTCTGTCCACCGGACGGGGCGCGCAGGAAATCCACCGCCGTCCGCGCCGCCGTGCCGATCGCCACGTCCGTCCGCGTGCGGTTCGCCACCGGATCGGGCGTGCGGGCGAAGACCGCGACCGCGTACCGCCCGCCGTCCGGGTACGCGGCCACACCGACCTCGTTGTGCAGTCCCGGCAGCGTGCCCGTCTTCGCCGCGACCCGCACGCCGTCCCCGAACCCCGCCGCGAGCCGGTGCCGGAAGACCTGACGTGTCATCAGGTCCCGTACCTGGGCGCACGCCTGCGCGGGACCGGCCTCGTCGCGCCAGATCATCCGCAGCAGCCGCGTCATCTCCCGGGGTGTGCTCGCGTTCGTCCGCGCCGGGTCGAAGACGCCGAGCGCACCGACCTCGACGGGGGACAACGCCGGGAACAGGGCGGCGAACTCCCGCTCGTCCCGCGCCCCCACCTCCGCGAGCATCGACTCCAGCAGCTGCCGGGGGCCGCCCACGATTCGCGTGCGCACGAGCCCCAGCTCCTTCGCCAGCAGGTTCACGGTGTCCACGCCCACCCGCTCCAGCAGGAGATCCGCGGCCGTGTTGTCGCTGACCGACATCGCGAAGTGCGCGAGGTCCCGCAGGGAGACCTCCACGTCGTCCAGGCACCCCGCCGTGCCCCAACCGCCGAGCCGGTGCCCGGCCGTGACCAGCACCCGCTCCCGCGGATCGAGCTGACCGGCCGCCGCCTGCCGGGCGAACTCCAGCACCAGCAGCACCTTGAACACCGAGGCGACCACGACCGGTTCGTCGGCGCCGCACCCCACGTCCCCGCCGCAGTCGATGTCCAGCGCGTGCATCCTGCCCTCCGCACCCGCCGCCGCGAACACCGCGCCCAGCCTCTCCTCGATCCGCACCCCGAGCCCCCGCCCCCTCGCCTACTGTCGTCCCGTGGATCTCTTGCGCCACCTGCGTATCTTCCTCGCCGTCGCCGACGAGATGAACTTCGGGCGGGCCGCCGAGCGGCTCGGCATGGCCCAGCCCCCGCTCAGCCGCGCCGTCCGCAGACTGGAGGACGACCTCGGCGCCGAACTCTTCGACCGCTCACGGCGACAGATCCGGCTCACCCCGGCCGGCACGGTCCTCCTCGACGAGGCGCGGGACCTGCTGGCGCGCGAGGAGCGCACCCGGGTCCTGATACGGCGTGCCCGCGACGGCGACCTCGGCACCCTGCGCGCCGGGGTGCCGCCCGACACCTCGGCAGCGGTCCTCGGCGCCCTTCTCGCGGAGTGCGCCGACCGGGCACCCGCGCTGCGGGTCGACCTCCAGGAGGTGACGACGGACGAGCAGGTGCGCCTGCTGGCGTCCGGCGGGCTGGACGTCGGCCTGGTGCACGCCCCCGTCGACGCGACCGACATCGTCCTCGGTCCCGAGACCGGCGTCGACCTCGGAGTCGTGCTGCCGAGGACGTCGCCCCTCGTCCGGCTGCCCGAGGTGGCACTCGCCGAACTCGCGGGCCACGACCTGGTCCTCTTCCCGCGCTCCACCGCACCCGGCTGGTACGACAGGACGCTCGGCATCTGCCGCGCGGCGGGGTTCGTGCCCGGCCGCGTACGGCACGCCCGTAACCCCGAGTTCCTGATCGGGCTCGTCACGGCGGGCCACGGAGTCGCCTTCGACCAGGGGCCGGTGGCCCGCAAGGAGCCCAGGGTGGCGTGGCGGCCACTGGCCGGGCGACCGCTCACGCAGCGGATCCGCGCGGCCTGGCCACGGCGGTCCCCGCACCCGGGCGCGCGGGAGTTCGCCGCGGTCGCGGCGGACGTGCTGGCGCGCGACCACACGACGGCGGTGCCGATGGGCGACGCGGGGGACGCACCGCGCCCGTGGTCGGTGGTCTTCGGCTGAGCAGGGCCGGTCGTGCCGACCGCCTCGGCCGCCGGCACGCGCCCTGACCTTCGCACGAACCGGCCCTGCACGGGGCGACAGCCGCCAGGTGCGGCGCCCACGGTCAACCGCTGTCACATCACGCCGCGCAGTCCCGGCCCGGCGGGCCGCGCTCCCTGCACCCGACGTCGCCGGTCGTTCGCCTCCTGCTGGACCATCTTGCACCGTGTCGCAAATCCCGCGGGCACGTTCGGCCTCAGCGCGGGCGCGCTCCGAGCCCTCGGCATGGTGCCGGGCCAGGCGCGCCAGCCGGTCCGCCCTGTCGATCAGGGCCCCAGCCTCGGCCGCCGTACGCAGTCCCGGGCCGGGCTGCTGTGCAGCCACCGCCGCAATCCGGTCAGCTGCCTGCGCCCGTTCACTCGCGGCCCGATCGGCCCCGTTGGCGCGCCGGATCAGTTCGGTCAGCTTCGACGAGAGCCGGGCGCAGGTCCACGCCCCGTACGGGCGTGCGTTCCGGTCGTCCCAGCGGGGATACCCAGGCTCGCCGGCCGGTTGAGACGCGACTGGCTCGGGGAGGGGCGCAGCTGGTCGCTGGCCGTCTGAGTGGCATGCGCACGTCCGCCATCGGCAAGGAGACGGAGCGCCTGCGCCCGGCCACCGGCACGCCAGACCTCCAGAGCCGCCCGTTCCACGGCGTCGCCCTGGCGACGGTTGGTGTCCAGCACCGTGCCGCCCACCAGTCGGTGGATCTCCGCGAATCCGCCGCCAGGCCCGATGGCCTGCAATTGCTGTGGATCGCCGACCCCGATGACCTTCGTGCCAGCCAGGCCGCGCCGTCACTGCGTGGGCGGGGCGCTCCGCAACGACTGAGCCGCACTGGTGCCGGTGGCCAGTGGTGGCGGCAGGGAGCAGGTCGCGGGCGCGTGGTCGACGAGACCGGCACCGCCGCGTGCGCCGTGTGAAGTCGCACGCCGCTGGTGCAGCTGCTTCGCTGGAGAAGAGGCGGTGCGGTCGCGCCGGCAAGGGTGAGGAGTGACTATGGCGGTCTGTGAAGTATGTGGCAATGACTATGCCTTGTTGTTCGAAGTTCACACGGCAGGCGATGCGGTGCACGTCTTCGACAGCATTGAGTGTGCCGCGCATCGTCTCGCTCCCATCTGCGATCGCTGCGGCTGCAGGATCCTGGGGCACGGGTTGCAGGTTGCAGGGCAGTTCTTCTGCTGTGCGCACTGCGCCCGCCTTCACGGTCATACGGAACTGGCTGATAGCGCCTGAGCCCGCCAGCGCTGTTGAGGTGCGCGGCTGCTGCTCGATCCGGTGCCCGCGACCACGCCGCTGGGCGCCCGCGCGTTCGTCGAGACCGTCGCGGCACCGATCGAGGGTGCGACCGAGGAGAGCGCAGGCTGGAACGTCACCGCCGTCCTCAGCGCCCTGGCCGACCTCGCCGGCCCCGACCTGCTGGACCGTGTCCTTGGACGGTTGCCGTCCGGCTACGCATTGCTCTTCGGGCGTGCGGCACTGCCCTGAGCCGATGTCCGACACTCGAGTCGCGGGGGCACCGGTGGCCGCAGCGGTCGGTACGCCGCCGTTCGATGAGACCAGTGATCGCTGATGGCCCGGCCGGGGTAGTGATCGAGCGCCGCACCGACGGGGTGCCCGCCTCCGTGAGGTGAGCCGCGGTCCGAGGAGTTGCGGTGCCACAGAGCGAGGAGGGCGGTCGTGCGTGCGCGAGATCTTGCCGAGCCGTACCCGTTCGTGACCACGGACGATGCCGCGATGGACGCGGCGAGGATGCTGGCCGGGCGGTCTCTGCCGGCGCTCCTTGTCCTCGACGCGGACGGGCAGCCCTACGCCATCGTTCCCGGCTCCCAGCTCGTCCGGCAGCTTCTGCCGGTCTACCTTCTCGACGATCCGCTGCTCGCGGCCGTCGTCGACGAGCGGCACGACGCCGATGTGACGGAGCGGCTGGCCGGACTGACGGTCGCGGAGTGGGCACCACGGAATCTCTTCCCGCCGCCGGTGGTCGGCCCGGACGCCCGGCCGATGGAGGTCGCCGCGTTGATGGCCCGCACCCACAGTCCGCTGGTCGCGGTCATCGAACGCGACGCCGACGGCGTGCGGCTGCTCGGCACCGTCACGGCAGCCCACCTGATGGCGCACTTCATCTCACCGCAGTGAGGTGTCTCGCCGGTCCACGCAAGGAAGACGCCGCCCCCCCCGCGTTGTCCGTCGCGGCCATGGGGCGGTCCCCCTGTCATGCGGGCGGTTGTGCCGGTGTCCTGGGCGGCGTCGATCGCTGTGGGCAGGTCGGGGGTGAGGGCGTAGAGCCTGCGTGTGCCGGAGATGGTGAGGCGGGTGCGCAGTGCCGCTGGCAGGGGGCCGGCGAGGATCGGTGAGCTTCGGCGCTCGGGTCGCGGGCCGGTGGGCGCAGTCGTAGACAGGATGTAAGCCGCACCTATCTGTGCGGGGGCGCTCAGGAGGGGTGGTCCGGCTGCTGGTCCGGGGGCGTGCCGCCCCCTTCGCCGCCGCCCTTGTTCCCGCGATCGGCGCCGTGAGCACGGCCACCGCCCTTGGCGGGCTCTACTGCCTTGCGGGACTGGCTGTCTTCCGGCGTCCCTGCTCCTTTGTCACTGCGCCGCACTTCTGGCTGCTCGGGGTTCGGCATGGCCTTCATGCCTCCTGTTCCGGCTGGTTGTTTCGTGCGTGCGGGAAACCGCCGGCACGCCGGGCAAACCCGCGTGCGGACAGCTGCCGCGCCGTGCATAGGCGCAGCCGCGCCTGGACGTCACGACAGGAGATGTGCCTCCGCTCGGCGAAGGCAGGGCCCTCGCCGCAGGCTGACCGGCAAACGGCCTGGCCGCGGGTCAGGCGGCCCAGCGGGTAGCAGGCACGGTGTTCGCCAGGCTCCCGGCCCACCTGTTTGCGCCGCTGCCCTGTGCCGCCCGCTGCCGTGTGCCGGGGCGCGGCCGGCTCCTCCATCGACCAGCCGCGCAGGGCAAGCCCCGCAGGTGTGGTGGCGTCGAGGCGGGCCCCCGGTTGGGATCAATGTCAGACCCGGCTCGTAGCGTCGAAAGCGAGGGCCCGGAGAGGCCGGGCCCCGAAAGGCACGGGAGCGGGCCATGGGCGAGATCAGTGTGGGAAGGCAGCACCTCTATCGGCTGTTGGCCGACAGCGCCGGCGCATCGTACGGGGCCCCGTACCAGCGGGCCTTCGCAGACCTCGCCAGGACACACCAGGGCCGGCCCGCCGCTGAGATCCTGCCCTTGCTGCGCCGGGCGGCCGACCAGGCCCTGCTGGAGTTCACCCCCGCCGACCTGGTCGAGCAGGCCGAAGCGATCAGCACCGGAGAGCGGTACGTCCTGCGCGTCACGGTCACTTGAAGATCCGGACCGGCGACCACCCACAGGAATCCGCCTCTCACAGTCGGTTGTCGATACGGTGTTCCCTTTGTCGTGGTTGGCGGTTACTGTCCCCGCGCGCAAGATCCCTTCAGGGGGAGCACCACAGGCATGCCGTCGAAACCGCAGCCCGGCCCGGGCGGCCGCCCGGCGTCAGCACCGGCCCCGATGGACTCACACCCGCCAGGCCTCCATCGTCGCCTTCATCGAGCGGGAAGTCGCCCGCCAGGGATACCCGCCGTCGATGCGCGAGATCGGCCAGGCGGTCAAGCTCAAGAGCACCTCGTCCGTCGCGCACCAGCTCCGCGCCGACCTCGCCGAAGCCAGCGAAGCCGTCCAGGCCAGGGCTTGGACAAGGCGTACCGCGCGATCGGCCACGCCTCATACAAGGAAGCTGCCGAGCTCCACTCCAGATACCGCGGGTACAGAAGCGCCGATTGCACAGGCCGCACAGCAGACCGCGAACCATGCCTGTCGAGTAGCCGTGATCGACCATCGCGCCCGGGTGGGCGCCGCACAGGTGGCAGTCGGGGCCCAGCGCGTCGATCAGAGCCGCGCTCAGCCGCCGGACCGGGAGCGTCTTCGCCGGCTTCGGGGGCCGGCGGTGGAATGTTCCGTAGTCGCTTCCTGGGCAGCGCTGTTCCGGCGGCACGTCGCCGAGGCTGACATCCCGTCCCGTGGCCCGCACCCACCACACAGCGTCTTCACTGCCAAAGCGCCGGTGCTTCCACCCGTTCTTGGACTTGCCTGGGCGCAGAGCATCCGGCCGTCGCGGACGAGAGGGAAGCGCCCGTCATCACCCAGCACAGACACGGTCCTCGGCCCCGTCGGCGCGGTCATCGTCGTCCTTTTCCTGCTCCTGTACCGGTGTGACTGAGTGCTTCAGTTGGCGGATCTCAGCTTCAGGGCCGTAACAGCATCGAGGTCTGTCGGCCACGGGTCACCGGTTTCCTGGGAGGACACAAGGCCCTCAGCGAGGCAGGCTGTACCCATGCGGTTGCTCTTCCGCTCGCCTCCTCGACCGGGGGACAGTCACAGCCAGGTCCTCTTCACGCTTGCGCAGGGTCTGCCCTTCGCGCTCGCACTGGCCGTGCTGGGCGTCGAGCTCTCGCCCATGCATGATCTGGTCACCGGCCCCCTCCTCATCGCAACGCCGGCGCTCGCCGCGCTGACGATGGGGCCGACAGGCACTCTCTGCGCCGCAGCCGTCGCTCTGGCCGTCAGCGTGACGACCGCCACCTACAACCAGGCGTGGGGCACCCCGCAGGTCTACGGCAACTTCCTGGGTCTGCTCGTCGTCTCCGTGGCCGGTGTCATCCTGAGTAACGCGGTGCGTACGCGCCGGCAGAGCGAGCTCGACCAGGTGCGCCGGATCGCGGTGGCAGCACAGGAGGTCATCCTGCGTCCTGTCCCCACTCGGATGGGTCCAGTGCGGGCCGCGAGCCTGTGCCTCGTGGCTGGGACCGGGGCCCAGGTCGGCGGTGATCTGTACGAGGCAGTTCATACCCCTTACGGCGTCCGCATGATCGTGGGCGACGTTCGCGGCAAGGGGCTGAATGCCATTCGCGCGGTCGCGGTGGCGCTGGGCGCGTTCCGGGAGGCCGCGCACTACGAGGACGAGCTGGTGGAGGTCATGAACCACTGCTCGGCCGCGTTGAGCCGGGAGGCCGCCGTGCCGGGCGCATTCGATCAGGAAGCTCTGATGGAGGGGTTCGTCACCGCGCTCATCGCCCAGGTGCCCGACAAACCCGTCGTGCAACTGATCAACCGTGGCCATCCGCCCCCGCTGGTGCTGCACCAGGGCAGGGCCCAGGTCCTGATGCCCACCTCACCACTGCCACCGCTTGGCTTGGAAGACCTCATCACCGGCCCTCCCGAAAAGCCCGAGACCTATCCGTTCCTACAGGGCGACCGTCTGCTGCTCTACACCGACGGCGTGATCGAAGCCCGCAGCCCCGACAACGACTTCTTCGGCCTGCCCGAGGCCATGGAAGCGGCGCACGCCCTACCCCAACCGGAGTTCCTGGACGAACTGCACCAGCACTTGCTCCGCCACACCGAGGGCCGCCTCACAGACGACGTGGCGATGATCCTCGTCGACCGGCTCGACGAACAAGCCGACACACAGGTCAACGCAGCCGGCCGCCTCCTCACGTGACAGCGATACTGGCTCGCCGAGTTCGGCATCCCGGTCCACGCCGTACGCGGCTTCGGCTCCCAGCCGTACGTGGACGTCATCCGGGCGTGGATTTCGACACGGAGCAGAGCCGGACGCCCGCCTGCCGGGCTGCGTCCAGCGCCCGGTCCAGCGGCAGCACCGGCGCTCCGGCGGGAGCCTCTTCGCAGCCGACGGCGTAGGCGTGCACGACACCGCCCCCGCCGAGCCCGCGGCCGCCGGCCTTCGCCCCCCAGGAGCCCTATCGCGGCGTGGAGTACCCCTGGCGATGCCTCTGCCACGGCTGCGGGACGAGCGCCTCGACGTTCGGCTCGATCCGGGCCGGGCAGAGCGGATGCCGACGCCGCGCCGACCTGCGGGCCGCCGCCGCGCGCCGGGAGGACCCGAGCGCGCCGTCGCCTCGATGCGCGAGGCCGGCTTCGAGCCCCTGGAGCCGTACACGACGTCCATGACGCCCTGGCGGTGCCGCTGTGCCACCTGCGGCCGCACCTCCAGCCCCACCCTGGCCAAGATCCGCAACCCAGCACGCCCGCTACGGATGGGTCCTGTTCTGCGAGCACCACGTTCCCACCGGCGACGACGCCCTCGCTGTGGAGCAGGCCGATCGGCGCCGACTGCGCACCGCCGGCCACGGCGTCTTCCTGACCGCCGCACAGCTGCCCAACGGATGGACCGAATGTGCCGGGCGCCCGGGCGTGGTTCGAGGTCCGGCGCCGCGAGACGACCGAGGCCGTCATCGGCGCGGTCACCGGCGGCCAGGCCCGGCCGCAACTGCTCGTCCTCGGACGTTACGACACCGACCACCGGCTGCGCCCGGTGGGCCGCACCACGCCGTTGCCGCCCGACGCCGCCCGGCAGCTCGCCGACCATCTCGCTGAGTCCGGTCCTGGGCATCCGTGGACCGGTGTGCGGTTCAGCGTCACCTGGGGCAGCCGCGAGATCCTCGACCCCATCCTGCTCGTCCCCGAGCTCGTCGCGGAGTTCAGCGGCGACACCGCCATCGACCGCGGCGCCTGGCGCACCCCCTGCGCTACGTGCGCATGCGCCTGGACGTCGCCACAGACGACGTGCCGCCGTTCGGCGAGGGCACCGCACCCGCCGCCGGCTGACCGGAAAGCGGTGCCGGCTGATTGCGGGGGTGTCATGGAGTGGCATTGCTGCCTCGGCCGAGATCCTTGAGGAACTGTCGTTGGCCGTCGAGGAATCGGCCCGCGAAGAGCGAGCGGGGGGAGAAGAGCGCGGTGAGAGTGGTCTTGAGGTCCGACTGCTCGATGGACTGCCTGAGCAATGAATGGGCCGCGTCCGGGTAACGCTTGACCGTCAATGCACCGCCTGCGTCCAGCACCTTGCGGTAGATGCGCTCCGTGTCGGCGGTGTCCACGTTGATGTCGTGGCCTGCGAGGGTCAGCAGCACCGGTACGCCGCGCAGGGCGCGGAGGTCTTGCGTGGCGTCCGCGGTGTAGTTCTTGGAGATGAAGCCCCAGCGATCGGCGGTCATGCCGTCCGCGTCACCGCCCATCGCCCTGACGTACTCCTCGAAGGTCGCGTGGTGTTCCAACAGCCGGCGGGTGGTGTCGCTCTTGGCGATCTCGGCCTTGGTGCGGGATGCCGATGCGCCGTCGGCGCGCAGCTCGGCGAGGAGGTTGTAGCGGCCCTGCTGGAGCCAGTTGATCGCGGGCGAGACGGCGAAGACGAAGCTCACGGGCGTCTTGGCGGCGATTTTCGGCAGGACCCAGCCCGCCTGGCTGGCGCCCCAGAGTCCGATCCGGCGGCCGTCGATGTCCGGGCGGGCGCGCGCCCAGGCGATGGCGGCGGCCGCCTCGTTGGCCCGGTCGTCCATGGACTGGTCGAGCCAGTTGCCGGGTGCGCCGGCGACGCCGGGCTTGTCCCACGACAGGGAGGCGTACCCGGCCTTGGCGTTCGCTTCCCACATGGGCTTGTAACCGTCGTCGTGGGTGGCGTCGACGGGGCCGTCGCCGTGGACGTACACGACCAGCCCGTGGTGCTTGCGGCCGTCCTTGGGGGTGGCCAGTACGCCGTTGAGGGTGTGGCCGCCGTGGCGGATCGAGACCCGCTGCTCGTCCATGTCGTAGGAGTTCTGCCACAGCACCACACCGACGAGACCGGCGGCCACGAAGAGGACCATGACGAGTGACCACACGGTGATGCGGAGCCCGCGCCGTCGGGGCTGGATCTTGGGACACATGAGATCTGACCGCCTCTGTTCGGTTTATGAGAGCTGAACCTATCCTCGAGAGAACGATCGTCATGAAGATGATAGTTTCCGTTGAAACTGCGGCGAGAAAGGGAGGCAAGGCATGGGACTGGACGCAACGGGCGCCGGCACTGGACCGGTGACGGTCCGGCGGGGCGTTCCGGCCGGAGCCGAGCGGCGGGCGGCCGAGCTGTACTGGGACGCCTTCGGCCGCAAACCCGGCCCCGCCCTGAACCCGCCGGACAGGGCGGTGCCCTTCCTCGCCGCCCACCTGAACGCCGATCGCGCGGTCTGCGCGCTTCTCGGCGGGCAGCTCATCGGCCTCGCCGGCTACCAACTCGGCGGCCGGGCCCTCACCGGAGGATCGGCCTCCGCCGTGCTGCGCGCGTACGGACATCTGCGAGGACTGCACCGACTCCTGCTCCTCGCCTTGTTCGAACGCCACCCGGCCCCCGGGCAACTCGTCATGGACGGCATCGCCGTGGACCCGGGCATACGCGGCCGCGGCGTCGGGAGCCTGCTCATAGAGGAAGTGGCCGCCGTCGCGGTGGAGCAGGACTGCCGGGAGATCAGACTGGATGTGATCGACACCAACCCGCGGGCCAGAGCCCTGTACGAGCGGCGCGGCTTCACGGCCGTGCGGACCGAGCACACGCCCTACCTGCGGGGGCTGTTGGGGTTCGGCGCGGTGACCACCATGCGTCGCGCCGTCGGAACGAGAGGAACGACAGAACTGTGAGCGCCGAGACGGACCACGTCGAGGTCCCCACCCGCATGCTCGTCCACGCGCTGATCCGCGAGGACGGCACCGTCGGCGCGGACGAGCTGTACACCGTCGCCAACACCCTGGGCATGAGCGACCAGCAGGTGCGGCTGTGCGTCAAACGCCTCGTGGCCGAAGGACGGTTCACCCACGAGGGCCGAGGCCGCAAGGCGGAGCTGCACGCGACCGCGGACACCACGCGTGCCCTCGCCCCCGACGCGGACTTCCTCCGGCACGCATTCCAGCAGGACGCCGGGCTCGCGCCCTGGGACGGTGTCTGGCACCTGGCCGCCTTCGCGGTGCCCGAATCGGCGCGCACGGCCCGGGACTCCCTGCGCGAGACGCTCGTCCACCTCGGCGGCGCCCTGCTCCAGGGCGGACTGTACGTCTGCGCCAACACCTGGGAACCGTACGTCGAAGAAGCTGCCCGCCGCCTCGGCGCCCATGACTCGCTCACCCTCCTCACCACGACGGACCTCCGCAGGGGCGATACCCAAGAGCCTGCCGAACTCGCCCGCCGCCTGTGGCCCCTGCAGGAAATCGCCGACCGCTACCACCGCCTCAGCCGCATCGCCCAGCCCCGCCTCGCCCGGCTCACCGACCCTGCCGGACTCACCCCGTCCGCACTCCTTACCATCGCGGTCGAGCTGGCCGCCGAACTCACCCGCGCCATAGAGCCCGACCCACTGCTGCCGCCTCAGCTCCTGCCCCAACCCTGGCCCGGCACGCAGGCCCGGGAGCTCATCGCCCGGTGCTGGGCGGCCCTGCACGAACGAGAACGCGGCGAAGCCGGCCCTGCCCTCTTCCGCCTCTACGCCGACATCACACGGGAAGCAGCAGACCGCGCCGCGCGCTGAAGACCGAACAGACGGCGAGGCCCGAGTACGACTCCCGCCTCGTCGTGGCACTCGACTCCCTTTCGAAGCACCCGGTACGGCGCTGTCGGCCGGCAAGGACGAATGGACCGAGAACGACGTCGCCTCTGCACAGCGGTCCGGGGGTCGTCCTGTGGTGGCTCCGGCTGCCCAGCCGGGTCGAGGAGGGAAGCCGGCAGCCAGGCCGCATGATTCACGAGAAGCCCACCGCATGACGACATGCTGCCGTCTGGCGACATGATGGCTCTGTCCGCGAGAACCGAACAGCACTTGTCACCAGTTTGGGATGCACCCCGCGCCCGCGAGCGAGTCGAAATGTTCACGGATTTCGACAGCACCGGTGCCGAGCGGGTGGCGGGCCAGGACGTGGTACGCGTCGCGCAACCGCCGGGCAGGCTGTCGATCAGCGTGCCGGCCGCGGTGAATCTCGGCGCGGCCTTTCCTGGTTCATCGATCAGCCGACAACTCGGCGAAGTCCGGGTGTCGGATACGCGGGGCAGGCGGCCGGCGGTCTGGACGGCGACGGTGTCGGCGAGCGACTTCACGACGCCGGGCGGTGGCGCCGTCCGGCAGATCTCCAGGAGCCAGGTCTCGTACTGGTCGGGTCAGGCCACCAGCACCATGGGCCCCGGCACCCGAGCAACGGGAACAACACCACCGCCTGGCAGTCGACGCTGATCGTCGCGATCCCCGCGTCCGCCGTGGGCGGCACCTACACCGGGACGGTCACCCACTCGGTCGCGTGACGCGGGGCAAAAGCTGAGGTTTCATCACATACCGGCATATGTTCGTCGGGTGAGAAGAAAAGCGATTCTTTCGTCTGCCATCGCCGTCGCCCTGGTGGGCGCGGCATCGCTGCCTGCGGTCGCCCAAGGGCCGTCGGGGGACACGACCGTGACATTCACCGTGGCAACGTCGAACCTCGTGATCGAGGTGCCCTCCTCCCGCGATCTGGGGTCCGGGTTCCCGGGGCAGACGATCAGCGGTCAGCTCGGCACCGTGGGGGTGCACGACGAGCGGGCCGCGGCGGACGCCACGTGGACAGCGACGGTGTTCTCCACGCAGTTCGACACCGGAACGGACCAGCCCACCGAGACCGTCCCGCCGAACCTGGTGGACTACTGGTCCGGCCCGGCGACCTCCACCACCGGCAACGGCGACTTCGTGCCCGGCCAGCCCACGCGTGCCGACCGGACCAGCCTGGAGCGGCCGCGCACCGCGTTCTCCCATACCTCGGGCAGCGGGAACAACAGCGCGCACTGGAACCCCACCCTGGAGATCACCATCCCGAACGAGGCCGTCGGCGGGCTCTACAGCGGGACGGTGACCCATTCGGTTTCGTGAGCCCGCGCGACGCGCGGCATGACTGGTTCGTGCGTGCGCGTGTCCGAATTCGCACGCCTCTGACCTTCTCTCATCCCCCTGTCCACAGCGACCTAGGCCGGGCGCCTTGCTCGAGACCCGCTACGGCGAGCGGGCCCTCCGTCTGCTGTAAGACGGCGGCCACGGTGGGCGGTTTACGTTGCGGGCGGTTGCCGACTGCCTGGCGGGCGCCTGCGTTGCGGCGACGCATCAGCAGTCAGCCGCCCGCGCCCACCAGCGCGGCGGCGACAGTGGCGAGCGCGGGTGCCGGAACGCTGGAGCCCGTCTCGGGCCGCCCTCCACCGCTCAGGCCCGATGCCGCCCCGGCAGCTCGCCGACCAGTGCCCGTCGATCTTCCGCTCCGTGATCTGCCGCCGGGTCGCTGTCCCGTCGGCGACGGTGCGCGGTCCGAGGGGGCGCGGTTCGAGGGGGCGCCGGGCAGCCGGGCGAGGCGGTACAGGGCTTCGTCGGCGACCTGGGTGTCGGGTGAGGTGACCGCCGCCCTTCCATCAGCCGAAGCCGTACAGGATCCCGAGGACCAGGAGCGCGGCCCGCGCGCTGAGCGCGTCCTTGATCTCGTCGAGGAAGCTCCTGTGCGGCCGTCGTGTGCCTGTGCCGTCTGTGCCATGGCCCAACGCTCGAGGGCCTCCAGGGCCGCCGCAGGCGGTGCGGGGCCGATGGCGAAAGCAGGCATGGCCCACCTGGGCGTAGACACTGTCTACCACCTTGCGGTAGACAGTGTCTATGACTGAACAGGACGAGAGCCTGCGGGCGCGGCTGGTGGCTGCGGGGGTCGAACTTGTGACCAGTAGGGGAGTGGAGGCGTTGTCCCTCCGGGAGATCGCCCGCAGCGCGGGCGTCTCGCACGGCGCTCCCCGCCGCTACTTTCCGACACATCTGTCCCTGTTGTCCGCCATCGCCCGGGAGGGCTTTGCCGACCTGGCGCGCAGGGCCGCCGAGGTGGGCAAGGCCCATGAGCAGGAGCCGCGCGCCCGGGTCGCCGAGCTGTGCCGCGTGTATCTGGACTTCGCACGGACCGACGGCGGCATGTTCGAGTTGATGTTCCGCCAGGACCTGCTGAAAAGCGGCCATCTCGGTCTGCGGGAGACCAGCCTGCCGCTCTTCGGCAGATTCGTGGACGCGGTGGCCCAGGTGCGGCCGCGCCCCGGAGAGGCCCCGCCGCAGGTCGTCGCGACCGCGTTGTGGGCGAATCTGCACGGCGTGGCTCAGTTGTGGGGCTGGGGCAGCCTTCAGCTCGCGACGGGCACCGACGACGTCGAGCCGCTGTTGCGCGCCGTGCTGGACGCCCACCTCGGTCCGGTGGCCCGGTGAGCGTGTCCCACCGCCGGATCACGCTGGCCGGCAGTGTCGTGGGGGCCGCGATCGTCGCTCTCGACGGAACGGTGCTGACCATCGTGCAGCCCACGATGCAACGAGATCTGCATGCCTCCTTCGAGCAGGTCCAGTGGACCAGCACCGGCTATCTGATCGCGGTGGCGAGCCTGCTCGTCTTCGCCGGCCGCCTCGGTGACCAGTACGGCCACCGGCAGGTGTTCGCCTCCGGGATCCTTGGCTTCGGCGCCGCCTCTGCGGGAATCGGCCTGGCGTCGGACATCGGCTGGGTGATCGTGCTGCGCGTCGCCCAGGGCGTCTTCGGAGCGCTGCTGCAGCCGGCCACTCTCGGGATGCTGCGGGCGGCCTTCCCGCCCGACCGGCTGGGGATGCCCATCGCGCTGCGCACCAGCGTCATCGCGGTGGCGGCCGCCGCAGGGCCGCTGGCCGGCGGGGCGCTCGCCGCGCAGTTCGGCTGGCGGGTGGTCTTCCTCCTCAACGTCGTACCGGCGCTGACGACCGGACTGCTCGTCCTTGCCGTACGGGATCCGGAGCCTGTGGACCCGGAGTCCGCGGAGCCGAAGGCCGCCGACCTCGAGTCCGCCGCGGCGTCCGGTTCCCGGCTCGACCCGGCCGGGGCCTGCCTGCTCGCGGTGACCCTGGTCTGCCTGGTGCACACGCTCGTCGGCATGCCGGAGGCCGGCCGGTCGGCGGCGACCGTGGCGGGATTCGCCGCGACCGTGATCTCGGGTGTCGCGTTCGTACGGCACGAACGGCGCACCCGGTGTCCGCTGGTGCCGCCGGAGGTGCTCGGGTCGGCCGCCGTCGCCTCGGCCCTCGGCATTCTGGTGGCCGGGTCGGCGGTGCTGTTCGGTGCCCTGTTCACCGGCACTTACTTCCTGCAGGACGTGCTCGGCCTCGACCCCTTCCGCAGCGCTTTGCGGGCGCTGCCCGGGGCCGTGGCGATGGTCCTGGGCGCGCCGGTCTGCGCCGTACTGCTGCGCCGTTGCGCTCCGCGCCGGACGGCCGCGGTGGCGATGGGCCTCCTCGCCATGGGTGCCCTCGAGCTCTCCGGCCTCGACCGGGCGTCGGGCGCGGTGGCGATCGGTTCCGGCTTCTTCCTGGTGGGTGCCGGTTTCGGTGCCGTGATGGTCACCGCGACGGCGGTCGTCGTGCGTCATGCGCCCGCGGAGCACGCCGGGGTGGCGGGCGGACTCCAGCAGACCGCCATGAACATCGGCCCGACGCTGGGAGTGGCCGCGGCGACCATGCTGACGGCCTTCGCCGGGGCTGCCGAAGTGCCCGGCTCCGCGACGGCGCCCACGCTGACCGTCCTCGCGGCCGTGGCGGCGGTCGGCGTGCTCCTGACGGCCGCGCTGCCGGGCCGTACCGGTGCCGCCTCGCCGCCCTTGCCGTAGTAGATCCCGCGTTCGCCCGGTTCCAGGCCTCCCTCACGTTCCGGCACTCCTCGATCTCCCGCTGGAGGCCGCGGTCGCGCAGGAAGCGGGCGACGAAGGCGCTCTTGTCCCATGAGTATCGTCCGCACTACTCCCCAGCGGACTGCGCCGAGCCCGGAGCCGTGAGGCATTCCGCGTCGGGCGATGACCGGCTTGATCCCGCGCGGCCACAGCAGGCGCCGGTACTACAGAGCGGAAGGGCCCGTCACTCGGTGACGGGCCCTTCCGCTCTGTGCGGCCGTGTACGGCTCAGGCGGCGACGGCCGCCCGGCCCGCGATGAACGTACGAGCGGTCTCCGCCACCCGGCCGCCGAGGTGCTGTGCGGTCGCGATGTCGGCCTTGTGCACGCCCTCCGGACCCTCGTCGGAGTTCGTCTGGGCGGCGGCGCCGAAGAAGAAGCCGAGGCGGTTGAGGTCGTCCTCGGAGCCCTCTGTGGAGTTCCATCCGGGCTTCAGACCGAGGTTCACCCAGTGCATGCCGTGCTGAGCGGCGAGCGTCGCGAAGTACTGCAGGGTGTGCAGCTTGTCGCCGCTCTTGGAGCCGGAGTTGGAGAAGCCGGCCGCCAGCTTGTTCTTCCAGGCGTCGGTGAACCAGCGCTTGGAGGAGTCCTCGGCGAACTTGTGGAACGCACCCGAGGCGGTCCCCATGTAGGTGGGCGACCCGAAGACGATGGCGTCGGAGCCGTCGAGCAGCTCCCACTGGGCCTCGTCGATCTCGTCGACCTTGATCAGGTGGACGGTGGCACCGGCGGCGGCCGCTCCGTCGCGGACGGCCTCGGCGATGACGGTGGTGTGGCCGTAGCCGGAGTGGTAGGCGATCGCGACAACAGGGGTGGTCACGGTAGAAGTCTCCTCGAAAGCGATGTGCTCGTCGTTGGGGGCCCAGACAAGCACTAACTTTTCTAAAGCGCAACCCAACAGTTAGCGCTGTGGTCGACCGGCTGCAGGCGGTCGCATCGTCCGTAAGCGCATCGCCGGTGTCGGCAGCGCCCGCAGGCGCCTCCGCCCGGATGGCCTCCACGGCCGGTGCCGTGCAGGTGGTTGCGCCGGGTGAGCGGATCGCGGTTGCCGGCAACGAGCTGTGGCTGACGGCGGAGGGCCTGCACGTTGTTGCCCCGAAGTCTTCGGGTACTGACAAGCCGGATGTCATTCGGGTCGCCGACGTACTCCCCGGGAAGGTCTCCACGATCGCCCGCGGCGACGCTTCCGGTGTGCTGTTTGCGGGGATCTGCCGCGGTCCGGTGACGGCGACGACCAAGGTCACTGTCAAGCTCGGGGCCCGGACCCTTCAGGCCAAGGTCGCCACCCTGGCCGGCAAGCCCGGCTGGGGTGCCTACTACGTCTTCGACGCGAAGGCGGACGCTTCTGTGAAGCCCTCGATCATCGTCCAGAGCTAGTCAAGAAGTGCCGCTGTCGCCCCCGGATGGGGCGTCAGCGGCGGCTACAGCAAGTGTCCCTTCGCGCCGCCTGTCTCTTCCCTGCCGAGGTTCAGTCGTGACAAACACCGCGGAATACCGCAGGCCGGCCAGAGCCGAACCTTGGCGAGGTCTGCTTGAGCAACGGCAGCGATGACGAATTCCACAACTTCATGACAGGCCGGTGGCCCAGCCTGGTACGCACCGCGTATCTGCTGACCGGCAGCCATCACGATGCCGAAGACCTGGCCCAAAGCGCCCTGGCCCGCGCCTATGCCAAGTGGGACAAAGGCCCTCACTCGTCTGGCGCCTGGCGGAGCTTCGAGTCCGGCTGCGCAGGGCTCCGTCATCAGCTGCACCGCGCGGGCCGGGTACGACTTGAGGCTGAAGCATGAGCCGTTTGTCCATGTCGAGGCGAAAGGTGCCGTACGGGTTGGTGCTCGACCAGAACAGCGCGGTCAGTCCGCGCCGGTCGTCATCGGTGGGCCTCGATGCCCAGGCCGGTTTCGCGAGGACCTGCTGAAGCGGCAGGGTGTTGACGTGCACGAGCGCGGACGATCTATGCGTCCAGCCCCCTCAGGACATGGTCTGAAAAGCTGCAGGCCGAGGAGGCGGCGCAAGGCACCAACTCGTCACAGAAACCGGTCGGCAAGCTGTCGGCGGGTGGTGAGGCCGAGCTTGGCGAAGACGCGCTGCAGGTGGTTGTCGACGGTACGGACGGAGAGGGTCAGCTCGGCGGCGATGTCCTTACTGGCCATGCCCCGGGAAGCGAGGAGCGCGATTTCCTGTTCTCTCGCGGTGAGCGGCACGACGCTCTTGTAAGCCCTGAGAGCGGGGGTAGTGGCCCCTTCGCAACGGTCGGCGAGGACCTCAGCGCGGACCGCAGCGGCGTTGGCTCGGCGGACCTCTCCGGCCTCCCTCAGGAGGGTGGCGGCCGTGGTTGCCGCCTCGGCCGCCAGCAGGTCCGCTCCGATTGTCTCCAGGGCATCCGAGGCGGCGATCAGTCCGTCGGGATCCTGTGCCGCCCATGCCGTTGCTAGATCCGCACGGGCACGGTGGAAGTGTCCCGAGCACTCGGCCGCGATCTCCTCCAGCCGCGCGGCGGCTGCCCGCGCACCGCCCAGCCGGACAAGATCAGTCAGCAGGATGCTTTCGAATGCGGTCTGTCCGCGCTCGAAGGCTTCCCTTGCGGCAGCCGTCAGTACGGCTCGGGCGCGGGTCAGCTCGCCCCGGGCGACGTGCACCCACGCCCTGCCCAACTTCTCCTCAGCGAGGAACACGGAGCGCGGGAGCCCTTCGTACTCGACCAGGGCCGCCTCGGCCGCTTCGAGATCACCCTGCATGGCAGCTGCCGCCGCCAAACCCGCCAGCGCTATTGGCAGGACGACCGCGGCGTGGGGCCGTGACGCGCGGGCCAGCTCCGCGTACAAGCGACGGGCCTGCGCCGGGCGACCGGCAAGCCACGAGCCACGAGCCAGATGGAAGGCCAACAGCCGGCGCTCGGGTTTCGCACTCATCTCGGAAATGCCGTCGCACGCCTGCTCGCCCACCGCACGAGCCTCGGCCAGGCGGCCGAACTCCGTCAGAGCCAGGACAAGGATGGAATGGAGCGCTGCTTCGTGCGAAGCCAATGCGGAGGACGGGCCGGCAGCGGCCGAACCGGCGGCGATGGCACGTCGGGCCCAGTCCACGGCCTCCTCCGCATGCCCCAGGCATGCCAGCGCGGCGGAGCGGATCATGGCGGCCATCAGCCAGATCTGCGGGTCTGGCGACTGCGCGACATCCGGTTCGAGGTCGGCACACAGGCTGAGGCTGTGCTGGGCATCCCCGACGGCGAAGCCTCCGGCGGCCTCGTTGTACCGCAGGGCTCGGCGGCCGGACGGGCTGGTGACCCTGCCGCGGGCGGCCTCGATGACGCCGAGGACGTCCTCGTAGGGGGCCCCTAGCCCCCAGATGAGGTTTTGGGTCCGCATCAGAACGAGGGCCAGTACTTCCGGCTCGCTGACCGCCTTTGCGTCGGCCTCGGACAGTTCGGCCTCGGCCTGCTCGAAGTCACCGGCCTCGAACAGCGTCTTTCCCAGCAGCAGCCGGACTTGGAAACTGCGGTGTTCCTGTGGGATCGCACGGAGCAGCTCCAGCGCGCGCGGGTACTGGCGAGCATGGGTGGCGAGCACTGCCGCCTGGATCAGCAGCGCTGGATCGGCAGTGCCGGTGGCCGCGAGTTCGTAGGTTGCGAGCTGGATCGCGTCTTCCCGGCGGCGCGCCCCGCACTCCTTCAGCAGCCGGACCTGCCGCAGCAGTGTTTCCCGACGGCGCTGCGTGGTCATGTCGGCGCGCAGTATCTCGCCGTAGAGGGGGTGGGCGAGCCGAACTGCGGTACGCCGACCCGCCTGCGCGACGACGATCAGTCCAGCCTCCTCCAGTTGGTCGAGTGCCTCCGGGCCGACGTCCTTGCCGAGGCGGTCCAGGGACAGCGGTTCGCACAGCGAGAGCACATCGAGCACCTGTCGGCCTTCTGACGGGGCGACGGCGAGCCGGGAACGGATCAGATCGGTAAGTCGCCGGGTCCCCGGCACCTCGTCCGCGGTCATGTCCCAGATGCCGTCGTCACAGGTCAGCGCTCCGACGTCCACTGCTCCCCGTACCAGCTCATGCAGGTAGAGCGGGTTGCCCCCACTCGTGGTGAACAGCTGATTGACCGCGTTCGTGCCAACCGGCCCGTCCAGGACCTGTTCAAGCAGGGTCTCGACCTGCTCGCGGCCGAACTCGGCCAGGTCCACCCGCCATACGGCGTCCTCGTGCCCGAGGGCGGTGACGGCCACGGCCGCCCCGTGCCCTGACCGCACTGTTCCCAGCAGGAAGGCCACTCCGGCGTCCATCAGCTGCCGCAGCAGCATCGCCGAGGTCGCATCCAACAGGTGGACGTCATCGACGAGGATCACCATGCGGGACGTCGGCGAATCCGGCTGCGAAAGCAGTTTGACCACCCTCGCGAACCCCGAGACCGGGTCGGACAAGTCGATGCCATGGGGCAGCAGATGGGCCAGAGCGCCCAGTGACACCGACGCCGCGGCGTCGGTGGCCACCGCCCGGCCCGTGCGGTGCCCGGCTTCGGCCGCCCGGCCCAGGCATTCCTCGGCCAGCCGGGACTTGCCGACTCCCGCCGGCCCGAAAAGCAGGAATCCGGTGCTGCGCGCGTCCTGGAGGACCTGGTCGAACTCCTTCATCTGGGCTTCGCGCCCCACCAGTGGCCAACGCCGCGGCATGCTGTTCCGACTCATCCCGTCCCTCATGGAGTTTCCCCGGGCGCATGAACGTTTCATGCTCTTACCGTTCCCGAGTCAGGCGAATTATGGCAGGACCGGCACCTCGAGCCCTTCCGGCTTCCAGGGCACCCGTCCTTCCTCGGTGGTGGACCGAGTGGTGAGCGCTCGGCACCCCGACGCCCTGCCGTAGACGAGTAGCCGTTGCTCTGCCGCCAGCCTCGCGTCCCCCTCAATGCTCATTCTCACCACTTTTGCGGGGAGGTTCTTGAACCCGCCCCTGTGCTCTGGCTCTCGTTCGTGAGTGAGTAGTTCTTACTCAAGTGCTGAGCGCCTCTAGTGATCCAAGCTTTCCTTCGACGTACGGGCTGGGGTTCACCAAGGCTTTGGGAGTATTGATGAGCGCACATGGTGATGTAGACATGGGTCACACGGTGGCTGGGTGGACAGGAACCTCCATCGGAACCTTGGGGTTTGGCGTCGCCGGCCTTGGCATCGTCGCTGCCTCCGGTCCTGTGATCGCAGCGGGAGTCGCGGTCATCGCTCTGTCCGTGATCGTCACCTGGGTCCTTCATCTGGCCGGTTGGGGCAAGCCGAGCGGCCCCCGTCCGGCTGACCAGTGGGAGTGGCGCGTAAAGGATCTCACTGCCCGTCGAGGGCACCCCAACTGCGTTGGCTGCCGGATAGCCGGACGGCGGGCAGTGGCCGCAGCTGAAATCGGTAAGCCGGTGCCCGAAGCAGTCGGCGCCCAGCTGTAGAGCAGTGCTCTGACATCCACAGCCTCAACCTGTAGGCATCGACTTTCTCGTCCGGTTGTCGATGCCGGCGCCATTGCGTGTGAGTTCTCTGGTCATGAGAGGGATGAATGACCAGGTGACATGGTCATGGAGGAGCAAACGCAAATTCTCGTACGCGTCGGTGGGTGATCACACAGCAGTACGTGAGTAGTTGATAATGCATGTGGATCCTGGGCATCCTGTGGCGCATAGCCACGAGCGGAGCCGACCGGGGGGAGCAGCACGTATGAGGGCTTTGGTTTTCGAGGCTTTCGGACAGGAGCTTTCGGTCCGTGAGGTGCCCAACCCTGCCCCTTCCCCTGTCGGGGCAGTGATCAAGGTTGAGGCGGCAGGACTGTGCCGGAGCGATTGGTACGGCTGGCAAGGCCACGACCAGGACATCCGCTGCCTCCCGCATGTGCCAGGACATGAGCTGGCAGGGGTGGTCGAGGAGGTGGGCTCCCAGGCCTCGAGATGGCGGCCTGGGGACCGGGTCACAGTGCCGTTCGTGTGCGCATGCGGGACCTGCGGCGCGTGCGCCGCGGGAGAGCAGCAGGTGTGCGAGCGGCAGACGCAGCCAGGATTCCATCATTGGGGCTCGTTCGCGGAGTACGTGGCAATCGATCACGCCGACGTCAACCTGGTCAGACTGCCGACGGCGATGGAGTTCACGGCTGCCGCGGGCCTGGGATGCCAATTCGCCACCGCCTTCCGCGCCGTGGTCCAGGTCGGCGCAGTTCGACCGGGTGAGTGGGTGGTGGTCTACGGATGTGACGGGATCGGACTCTCGGCTGTCATGATCGCCGCGGCCTCAGGGGCCCGGGCAGTCGCGGTGGACAGCAGTGGCGAGGCATTGGCCATCGCCGAGCGACTGGGCGCTGCCGCAGTGCACCGGATGCCTGCGAGTGGTGAGGCACCCGGCAACACCCGTGGCGTCCCTGAAGCCGTTGATGAAGTCGCCGCCGCGGTCCGGGACATCACAGGAGGGGGAGCCCATCTGTCGATCGACGCCATGGGTCACGCCTTCAGTACCGAGCTGGGGATCGGAAGCCTTCGACGGCGCGGACGGCATGTCCAAGTGCGGGCCGCCGGCGGGCTCACCGGGCTGTCGATGAACCGTGTACTGGCGTACGAGCTGGTGGTCTCGGGCAGTCACGGCATGGCCGCGCATGCGTATCCTGCAATGATGGACTTGGCGACGGTCGGCATTCTGCGGCCGGATCTGCTGATCACCAGGACTGTCGGTCTGGACCAGGCCGGGCTCGCGCTGGCCGAGATCGGCACCGTACCCGGCATCACGGTAATTCTCCCCCACGGCTAATGCCGCATCAGACTTCCCCAGAGGCTTGTCAAGCTGCGCCTGTGGCGGGTTGTGCGGATGGGAAGAGGCGTCCGTCTCGAAGTAGAGCCCAGAGAACATTGCGGATCTTCGACCCGTACTTGCCCCGGTCGACAGGGTTCGGACCTGTCAGGTCCCTCTTTTCAGGGCCGGATGTTCACCGAGTCGATCGCGCAGCGTGACCAGTCCGACTCGCCGCGGGAGCCGTGCTCATCAAGGACCAGGCGGTGGAGCCTGGCCCACACCCTGGCTTTCGTCCACTCGGCAAATCGCCGATGAGCCGTCGCCTCTGACGGTCCGAACGACGCCGTAGGCAACTGCTGGCACGTGCAGCCCGACGTGGCCACGAACACGATCGCCGCCAGCACCTCCCGGTCACCATGCCGGCGTTGGCCACCACCCTGAGGCCGCGAGGGGAGCCTCGGGCACCACCCGCTGGAACAAGTCCCACAACTCGTCCGGCACCAGCCGCTCAACGGTCCCCACCACAACCGACAGCCTACCGAACCCACCAAATGAGGTGACGTCTTAGACGATCGAGGATCTTCCGCCGAATCCCACGGGCCACCCGATGGGCTGGGTGGCCACGATCAATCCGCGGCGACCGCTGTACCGATGTCCCACGGCCGGTTCCCCACCCGGCCGGCGCGGCAGAAGTGAGTAGCGATCACTCATGCGCACCGGCTCCCGGATGGTCAGGCTGGACCGTGCTGCCTGTTCCTGGCCTGCCCTCCGCGGCGGAGCGTCGGGCACGGCATCACCGCCCGGCACGGGCTCACAGTGAAGAAAGGCAGATGGGTCACGTGAAGAATTGGTCGATTCCCGGCTTCGTGGAGACGCGGGAACTGGGGGCCGGCAGCAGCGGACGTGTAGTGATGGCCGTCGAGCAGTCCACGGGTGACCCGGTGGCGATCAAGTACCTCGATGCCCGGCTGGCAGGGGACTCCCGATTTCTCCAGGCCTTCCGCACCGAGGCGGGGCTTCTGAGGGACCTGCGCTCTCCGCATGTGGCCCGCTTCCATCGGTATGTGGAGAGCGAGGAGGGCGCCGCGCTGGTGATGGAACTGATCGACGGCCCTTCCCTGAGGACGCTGCTCCGGCAGGAGGGAGCCACCACCCCCGAGGCAGCTCTGACGGTCCTCAAGGGCTCCCTGCTCGGCCTCTGTGCCGCGCACGGGGCCGGCATCGTGCACCGCGACTACAAGCCGGAGAATGTGCTGGTCACGGGCGAAGGCGTGTCAAAGCTCGTCGATTTCGGGATCGCGGCCCGCGACGGGAGCACCCCCAGCGGGGCAGGAACCCCCATGTACATGGCACCTGAGCAGTGGCAGGGAGAGGCGGCCTCCCCGGCCACGGACGTGTATGCCGCCACCGCCACGTTCTTCGAGTGCCTGACCGGGGTGCGGCCGTTCCACGGCGAGCACCTGGCGGAGATAGCCGTGCAGCACCTGTCGGCGGAGGTACCCGTCCGGTCCGTGCCGGAGCCGGTTCGGCCTCTGATCGAGCGCGGTATGGCCAAGCGCTCACTGGACCGGCCGGCATCTGCAGCCGACTTCCTCGCTGAACTTGAGGCGGTGGCTGTCGCAGGCTATGGAGACGAGTGGGAGGAGCGGGGCCTCCACGCACTGGCGCTCTGCGCTGCGGGACTGATGGTGGGCTTGTTGGAGCCTTTCGCCGGTGGGGGCGAGGAGGCGACGACGTCACTTGCCACCACGGACCTTGACGGACCGGATGGCGCCCAGGGTGTACGGCGGCCCGGTCGGCTTCGGTCCGGGGGCGGCGCCGTGCCTGCCGGCCGGTCCGCCGGGGCGGGACGTCGCCTGCGCGTCCCTGTACTCGTCGGTGCCGGCGTGCTGGCGAGTGTGGCGGTGCTGACTGCCGTTGCGGTGAGCGGGGGTCCCTCCTCGCAGGAGGCGTCCTCGTCGTCACCGGGGTCCAAGACCCCTCCGGTGCCCGGCAAGACGATTTCGCCGTCCGCCCCAGGGCCGGCGGAGGTTTCGGCGTCCGCCTCCTCCTCGGGGTCCCCGTCCGTCTCCACTTCACCCGGCTCGCCCTCGGGCGGAGCCGATGCGACCCCCTCCGGAGGAGGCACCGCAGGCGGTGCGGCCGGGGAGGGGAAGTCCGGCGCGCCCTCCCTCGAACCCGTCGGTCCGGGAGAGCCGGCAGCGGCCACTCCCACCGGTGGCGGGTTGCAGACGCCCGCGGCGGGCTCCGTGGCGGTCAGCGGTGCGGAGATCACCCGGCTCGGTCCGGCGTCGTCGGGGCGCGCAGCCGATGCCGCGGTCGCGGTGACCACGACCGGCCCCGAACCAGTCACCCTCACCCTGACCTGGTACAACAGCGACGAAAGCGGCACTCCGGGAGAGCAGGACGGCGCCACGGAGACCTATGTGCTCAAGGGACGCACCTCATACGACCTCCGCTACACGCACACCTTCCGCAGCGACAGATGCCCGCGGTACTGGGGCCTGCGGATATCCACGACGCCGGAAGCCGGGTCAGGTGAGCCGTATCGGGACACGGGCGCCCTGGCATGCACCATCGAATTCCCCGAACTGGGCTGAGCGCTGTGTCTGGAGCTACCATGCCGGATCCCCACGACTGGCCGACACAGCGTCTCGGCCGGCTGGGGCGGGCGCCCGCGCCCCACGGCCCGGCCGACGACGGCCCTGAGTACCTGACGACAGGCTGGAGTGTCAGCTCCGGCGACTCCTCCGTCTCCCGGAGCGACGCCCTTCCCACAGCCGCGACGTTGTGGAAGACGGGTCTGTACCCCCTGAGCCCTCCCGGGGCGGGCGGTGAGGCGCCGACGGTGCTCCTGACGGACGAGGAGGAGGCCGGGGGAGCTGTCACCGCCGTGTGGCGGGGTGGCCCGCAGGTCATCCCGCCACGCCGGCGCCGAAAGGGCGCGCGGATACGGAGGTGGGTTCTGCCGGTCCTGCTCGCCGCCGCCGTGACCGCGGTCTTCCTTGCGCTGCGGGTTCTCCCGGAGCAGGCTGCCACCAAGGTCACCGAGGTCACCGTTCGCGTCGAGCCAACCGAGGTGGGCTGCAACGGTACCGCCGAGGTTGTCGCCACGGCGAGGACCAACGGTGCCCCGGGCATGATCCGCTACCGCTGGCTCCGCAGCGACGGCACCGTCTCCGGGGAGCTGACCCAGTCCGTCTCGGCCCACCAGAAGGAGGCGCGGCTCGTCCTGCGCTGGACCTTCAACGGCCGGGGTACGCAGCGGGCCGGCGCCGTCGTCGACATCCTCTCCCCGACCCCGCATACGGCCAAGGCTGCCTTCACGTACCGCTGTCGCTGAATCCGCCTGCCGCAGTCCGGGAAGTCGTCGCGCTGGTACGGCCGGTCCGGCAGGTCTCGCGCTGGTGCCGTCACCGGCGGTGCCGGCACAGGCCATGCACAGGGCCGGTTCACCTCCACAGTGCGCCGGCCCGGTTCACTACAGGTATGACATCGGGGGTCGTCGGGGCGGCCCGTGCTGCGTATCGATGTGGTTGACGGCGGCCGGTGGGCTCCCCGCAGGCACGAGGTGGGGCAGCCTCCCGGGGAGGCGGTGCCGGCCCCGGTCTGGGCATTGACCTCGCGAAGCGACGCCATCTCCCTGCTCTCCGGCCGCCCTCCAGTGCTTCAGGCCGGCAGGCGCCCGGGTGATCCCCCTGCGCGCATAGGAAGGGGCTTGACCCTCTCCACCTGGCGGAGGTGGTGCGGCGCGAGCGCCCCGAACTCCTGGCGTGTTGTCGGCGGGGAGGCCGGTCGGCCCAGGGCGCCGTCGATACAGCCCGCCATCCAATCCTGGGAGGGCGGGAAAGGTTCCACTCCATCTGTCTCTGCGTGCTCACCGCACTCCGATTCCGCCGCGCCGGTGTCGGCGGTGTTGTCAGCAGAGGCGGGAGTGCCGAGATGGGCCGCAGGTCCCCCTTGGCCGAAGCGGTAACCCTCCTGGTACTGCTCGGCGGTGCTGTCCGCGCACCCGGCTACGAGCAGCAGCAGGGAGACCAGAAGTGCAGACATGCAGTTTTTCACCTGCTGGGTGAAGCCCAGACGGTCGTACCACGCGACTGCCGCAGCGGCATCCTTGACCTGAAGAATCGGGATCACTTCCTCTTCTTCCGGGCCGTTCATCAGGCGCGCCCTCCCGAGCACGCTTCGTCAGCCGCTGCGAACAGCCCAGCGTAGCCGGCGAGTTGGAGGCCCTTACTGCGTGCCCGGTCGACCAGCATCGCGACGAGTCGTTCGTCCGACGCGGCCGACGGCATCGCACGGCCTGCCGACTCCGCGACGGACTCCTGCTCGATCGTCGTCCCGCTTACTTGGCGTCTCTCCCTTGATCAGCAGATCCGCCGTTGATCAGACACTCCCCTTCTTGGAGACGAAGTGCAGGTGGAAGCTGGTGTCGATCGGGCCCGCATGGCTCCGGCAGACGACGGAGAGATGGCCCGGTCGGCCCGGGTCGGGCACCCACACACGGCAGAGCGCGGTGGAGCCGTTGGCCGTGGCGATGAGGCTCGCGTAGCCGATGTCGGGTTCCTGGTTGGCGATGTCGACGGTGTACTGGCCGGTGGCATGGCGCTGTACGGCGACGGCCCCTGTTGTGACCGGTCCAGGGTCGTGGACGGCACTGTTGGGCAGCACCACACGAGAGTTGGTGGAGATCCAGGGCGCGGTGAGGTACGCCTCGCCGACACCGGACGCTCCCGCCAGGTTGACGCCACGGGTGTATCCGACATGGATCCGGGTGCCGCCCGGAGCCAAGCCTCCGGTGACCGCGTCGCGGCAGATCACCGAGATCTGCCGGACCGGACCCGCATCCCCAGGGATCAGCGCCCGCCCCGTCGTTCCGCACACCACGTCCGGGATCCGGCCGGTAGCGGCCTCGGCGATGGGGGCGAGGGCCGTGACGGCGAACGACTCGGGTGCCGTGCCCGGCAGATAGGGCAGGTCGACGATGTATTGACCCGGCGACGGGTGGGTGTAGGCGACACGCGCGGCACTGCCCGTGTCCTGCGGTTCGGCCAACCGCCAGTCGGAGGACACGGCACCGGGCGCGGTCGCGGCGGTCACCATCGCCCCGTGTGCCGCGCCGCGGGCGTTGTACGCGATGGTGAAGCGGCGGTCGGCCGGACGCCCTGCGCTGTCGAAGCAGGCCACGTCGATCTGCAGACCTGGATGACGGCTGGGGGTGATGCCGTCGAAGGGCATGCAGTTGCCGTCGGTCATTGCCCGTACATGAAGGCCGGCTGTCGGTGCGGTGCCTAGGTCGGGGCCTGAGAAGAAGACGGAGTATCGCCCCGTGGCGTCGTGGCGCACATGCGCCGGCATGTCGAGGGGGACGCTGCTGTGGAAGGCCAGCGGTGACAGGTCTGTGTACGTGCCCGCGGGCTCGTTGCCCGCCACGGCGGCGAAGATCGACACGCGCGGAGGGGCCGGCGATCCCGCCGCAGCGGCCGGAGCAGGAAGGGACACGAGCGTGCTCGCCGCGACGCTCGCGGCGACGGCGAGGTGAGCCGGCGAGCGCCGGAGCCTGCTGAAGAAGTGCATCGGTGGATGAATCCTTGTCCGGTCTGTCGAAGGTGGTGGGGGCCAGTCCGTGACGGTCGGCCCGGTGCCGCGCCCCGGCGAATCACGAAGTCCTCGTATGGAAGCGACAAGCACGGCCTGTCGGCGGTGAGATTCCGAAGCCCGCGTCTCTCACCATCGCCGTCCGCGGAAGGCAGCAGGTCACGGCGACGGCCCGGCCCGCCCGGACAGGCAAACACCTCGGACCTGCGGACACGCGCCACGCGCCGTGGTGCGCCTGGACGCCTGAGTTTCCCCGATCCGCATGTGGACCGGTCAGAGTAACGACTGCTCAATTTCCGTATGCGGTCCGGAAAGGCCGGCCGGACGATGCTGTGGCGCGGCTTGCAGCAAGGCGCGGCGAACGGACATGTGGCGGTGACGTTCGGGTCTGGGGCCAGCGCGCGGCTGCCGCGCGCTGGCCCCGGGAACTCTGTGCGCCTCTCGGTCCGGGCACGCGGGCCGGAGGCCACTCGCACTGATTCGGTGCTGATGCCCGTGATGGCGGATGGCTCGGTTCTGGGGCCGGGCCATCCGCCATCCCTCGGCGAGTACTGCTGGGACCCCATCAAGGGCAGGTCGGCGCAGAGTTACCGTGTGAGGAAGTCGAGGAGGATCTGTCGGCTGGTCTGGGAGGTAAGGCTGCCGTAGGCGTCGTCGAAGGCGTGTTCGGCGAACGGCAGTTTCTTGACCGTGGTGCCTACGCCCTTGGCGCGTAGGGCGTCGGCGAGGTCGTCGATGGTGGTGGGGGATGCGCTGCGGTCGCGGTCGCCGACAACGAGGAGGGTGGGCTGGAGCCCTGCGGTGACATGAGTGGTGGGCGAGACGGCGTGGTAGCGGTTCGGGTGCTGTTCGGGGGTGCCGCCGGTGAACAGTTCGGCGGCCTGGCGCGTGCCGGCGACGTCGCGTTGCCACATGTCGGTGACGTCGGTGCCGGGGTAGAACCCGACGACGGAGTGCGGGGGCTTGGGAGCGCGGCCGTCACCGGCCTTGATGGTGCCGTTCTTCAGGCGCCAGGCGGCGTCCAGGGCGAGGGTTCCGCCGGCGGACATGCCGCCCAGGGAGATTCGGTTGGGGTCGATGCCGTAGCGGCCGGCGTGGTCCTCGGTCCAGCCAAGTGCGGTGACGAGGTCCTGGGGGGCTTTGTCCCAGGTGGGCCGGTCGGGGCGGGCGAGGCGGTAGTCGATGGCGATCGCGGCGATGCCGTGGTCGGCCAGCCACCGGGCGGTGTCGCGCAGGTCGCTCTTGTCGAAGGTGTGGAAGCCACCGGCGTGCGCGAGCACGATCGCCGGGACCTTGCCCGAGCGGGTTTGTGCGGCCTTGGGAAGGTAGAGGTCGGCCTTCAGCTCCTCCCCGTCGCGCTTGGCGTAGGTGGGGGAGTCGTCGGGGACGGCGCCCGGGTAGGCGAGTTGGGTGATGACCTCGCCGAAGGAGATTCGGGTGTGCTCCTTGCCGGCGGTGGCGTACTGGACCGCGCCGATCGCCAGGGCGGAAGCGGCCGACACAGCGGTGAGCGCGGTCAGTGTCCGACCCCAGTGGACAAGACCGCTACGCCATGCCAGCACACCGAGGCCGAGCCCGACGAGAGCGAGCAGCGCGATGTGGAACGGATACTGGCCTCCCAGGACCGGCCCGATGACGCCGGCTTTCGGGATCGCTGGTATCCAGGCGCCCAGCACGATCGCTCCGTCGAGGAAGGCGATCAGCGAGGCGATCAGCGCCAGGACGACGCGGAGGATCCTGCGGACGGGCCCGGGGCGTGCCTGACGGCGGGCCGATCGGGCGGCCGGGACAGAGTGCTGGGGCGTGGACATGTTGGCGCTCCGTGAGGTGGGATCACCGGCGGCCGGATCAGGCTTTGCCGGACATGGCACCAGCGTCCCGGCCGGACCTCCTGGCCGGCGTCCCCCCACCGAGCGAAACCGCCGCCTGGCTCCCCGCGGGTACGCGCGATCACCGCGGTTTGGAGCCGGGCACCACCAGACCGTTTTCATAGGCGAGGATGGCTGCCTGGGTGCGGTCCCGAAGCTGCATCTTGCTCAAGATGCGGCCGATGTGGGTCTTGACCGTCTCTTCGGCGACCACGAGTTTCCGCGCGATCTCGGCGTTGGACAGGCCGAATGCGACCTGAACCAGGACTTCGGTCTCACGCGGCGTGAGTCGTTCGATCCGTGCCCCGGGCGTGGGCCGGGGACCGGATGTGGCGCGGGCGAACTCGTTGATCAGCCGCATGGTCATGTCCGGGGCGAGCAGGGCGTCACCGCGCGCGACGATCCGCACCGCCTCCGCGAGCTGGTCACCGGAGGCGTCCTTGAGCAGGAAACCCCCGGCGCCGGCACGCAGCGCCTCGTACACGTACTCGTCCAGGTTGAACGTGGTCAGGATCAGGATCCTGGTAGCCGCCTCGGGGCGTGCGGTGAGGCGGCGGGTGGCCTCGATGCCGTCCAGGTTCGGCATCCGGATGTCCATGACGACCACGTCCGGCTCGAGCTTCTCGGTGAGCGCGACGGCCTGCTCGCCGTCTTCGGCACACGCGATGACCTCGAGGTCTGACTGGGCGCCGAGCATGACCGAGAACGCGTCACGGACCATGGCCTGGTCGTCGGCGATCAGCACGCGGATTGTCACGGGGTCGACTCCTTGCCGGTGGGTGGGGCGGGGACAGGGAGCACAGCATGGACCTCCCAGCCGCCGTCGGACGCGGGGCCGACGGTCAGCTCGCCGCCCAGCATCGCGACACGCTCGCGCATGCCGGTCAGGCCGTGCCCTGCGCCGGGTGACGGTCCGGACGCCACAGGCGCGGCAGTGTTGGTGACGCTCAGCGTCAGCGTGTCGTGACCGTATCCGATCCGCACGACGACCTCGGCGCCGGACGCGTGCCGCAGGCAGTTGCTCAGTGCTTCCTGAACGATCCGGTACGCGGACAACTCCACCCCTGGTGGCAGGGCCCGCGCCGTCCCCCGGACCTGCGAGGTGACGGTCAGCCCCGCGGCGCGGACCGAGTCCAGCAGGTCGTCGAGTCGAACCAGGGAGGGCTGCGGTGCCGTGCCGGCCGCGTCATCGCCGGGAACCTCAAAGCGCAGCACGCCCAACAGGCGGCGCAGCTCCGTCAGAGCCTCCAGCGCGCTCGCCCGGATCGACGTGAACTCGTTGACGAGTTCCGCGGGCGGATCCGGCACACGGTAGCGGGCAGCGTCGGCCTGAACGGAGATCAGGGACATGTGATGGGCGACCACATCGTGCAGCTCACGGGCGATTCGGGCTCGTTCCTCCAGCACGGTCCGCGCGGCCCGCTCGTGGGCGGTCGCAACGAACTGCTCAGCCAGCCGGGCACGATCCTCACGCCGCCCCCGCCTGATCGACCCCAAGGCCGGCCCCACAACGAGCAACACGGTGCCAAAGGCGGTCACGGGCCAGTCCCCGACCGCCGTCCCGGACAGCTTCAGAACCAGCATGAGCAAGGCGGTGACAGCGGTCGCCACAGCCGCCGAGAAAGGACGCACCCGAAGCGACAGCAGGAACAGCACCACGGCCTGCACCGCCCACACCCACAGCCAGTTGTCGTGGGTGGGCGGATGCCCCACCACGACAACGACCGTCATGGCCATCGCGAGCCACCACGCCGGCGTCGGCCACCGCAACGCCACCACCACGGTGGCGGCGTGCACCGCAGCCAGCACATGTGCGGTGAGATCCGCGCCGGTCCCGCCCAAGGCCACAGCGAGCAGAAACACCGAGACCTGCGGGAGCCGGCTCAAGCGGCGGGGCCAGGACAGCGGCGGCAACGGCCGGGCCCTCGCAGTCAGCAGATCCGCCCGAACCCCCGACCTGTCCGGCACCAATCCGCCAACACTTTCCTTCATCGGGACATTTTCGGGCACAACAGGCGTCCTCCGAGGTCAGCGCGTGGCAATGCCCCACCGACGGTAGACAGCAACCCTTCTGAGCACATCCCCCCACAGAGCTCACCACCGCATGGCTCCCCGGAGCCATGCGCTGCTGGACACGGGGCTGCCAGTCCCCGCGTACTTCGGCGGCGAGCTTGTCGGCGAGGTCGCGGCGGGAGTGTTTGAACCGGCCCTGCAGACAGCGCTCCACGGTCCCCTCTGAGGCACCCAGCCGCTCAGCGACAGCGCCAGGTCGAGCGCTTCTCCGCCTTGACCGGGAACCGCACTTGGCCTGGCGCTGGTGGCCGGTTGAGACTCCCCGGCCACATCGCTACCTGGCGTGAACGCCTGCCTCGCCGTCGATCGCCCCACCCGGGAAGGATGCGGCGGCGGATCGCCAAGCCCTCTGGGAGACCGCTTGGGCATGGGCGACTCGCCGTCATCACCATCCCAACGGCGGCCGTACCGGTCCGGCAGCCTGCCCCAGCCCCAGTACGGCACCGGCCGGGAAGGGGTCTCTCCGAGCTCGTCCAGCGCAACATCCTGTGCCGCCGCGGCGTGTCAGTCCGGGGCAGGGGCCGCGCGATAGCCGCGGAAATAATCCACAGTGAATCGCTTGGGATAAGAGCTGGCGACCTGTCGGCCTTCAGGAAACTCGTAAATGCTGAGCATGAATTGCATAGGGTAACTGGGGGACTGGTTCGAAACCTTCACCAGCTTGTCGTCGACGAAGAAGGCGACGTGGTCCGGAGTCCATTCCACGGCATATGTATGATACTCGCGTGCATCGATGGCGAGGTGCTCCGCGGCCCACTCCTCGTGAATGGCGGGATCGCCCCATGGGTGGAGTCCCATGCCAACGGCTGTCGTGTCCGGAGTCAATTCACGGCCGAAGATCTCAAAGATGCATATCTCCGCGGAATGTTCCGGCACATCCTCATATCCGATCATCCATAGAGCTACCATGCAGTGCGGGTCGGCGGTCGCCTTCGCCCGCATCTCGAAGAACCCGTACTGAGGGGTGTAGAGCTTGCTGGGGTCCTGTGCCTCGCGCACGCGGAGGGACGGCTTGAAATGCATTTGTCCGATCGGACTCCCGACGGGGCCGGCGAACAAACCGGTCTGCAAGGAAGAAACCCTGATGTCACCGTCGAACTCAGGGCACCATGGCTTCTGTTCTTCTTCGATGAGCAGATTCAAAGCGCCCTGCTCAATATGATACCTGGCGCGCGCTGCTTCGCGAGAACTCCAGTGCGGCAAATAGTACGGCAGCCACCGGGAACTGTCCAGGTCATCGCCGTGGAAGGATTCGTCGAATTCCAGAATGTAACCCTGCTTGCTGACAGGGTTGATGACAGGCGTTCCTTCTGTCATTGCACTCTCCGTATTTCCGTGGGTGGTCGATAATGGTGATTCTGTGCAGAGAATGCACTGTATTGTGTGTCAACGACCCTGCGTGATCTCACGCGGGAACAACTGGCACAGCGGCTCCGCATGGTGTGATGCCACCGCTCGGCGCGCCGTCCAGCCGCCGTCGACCAACGGCCCTCAGGGGTGTGCTGCGCCGCATGAGCATCCCGGGCCCGGCGCCGTGCCGGAGCGATCCCGTCCGGTCCACCGGCCGATAGGCCCAGAGTGATCACGCTGTCGACGCAGCAATCCTTCGGTGACATATCTGACAGTGCATCAAATAGCGACGCGCGACGGATGTGTGTGCCGGAACACCGGGCGTACCGCAGCGCCAATCCCTGGTCGTCGCCCCTGCGTGGGAGTGGTCCATGGGGTGCAGCCTGCCGGACGGGAAGCCGCAAGAGTACTGGCAGGACTGACAGGGTGCAGGAAGTTTCTGCCATGATGGACCTGTGATGCGCAATGTGGTCGCCCTGGTCGGCGACAGAGCGGCAGCGTTCGAGCTCGGTGTGGTCTGTCAGGTCTTCGGGCTGGACCGCTCCGACGATGGCCTGCCGGTCTATGATTTCGCGGTCTGCGCACCGCGTCCGGGCCTCGTGGCCACCACGTCGGGGTTTTCCATCGATGTCGAGTACGGGCTGGAACGGTTGGCCAATGCCGACCTGGTGACCGTGCCGGCCTGGCCGGATCTCGACCGGCCTGTGCTGCCATCGATTGCTGAGGCGCTACGCCACGCGGTCGTCCGCGGTGCCCGAGTGCTGTCCGTGTGCACGGGTGCCTTCCCGCTCGCCATGGCGGGCCTGCTCGACGGGCGGCGAGCCGCAACACACTGGCAGTTCGCCGACCAGCTTGCTGAGCAGCATCCAAGCGTCCGGGTCGAGCGGGACGTTCTCTATGTCGAGGATGGGCCCATTCTCACCAGTGCCGGGGCTGCCGCCGGGATCGACGCCTGCCTGCACATCGTGCGCCGCGAGTATGGCGCCGCGACTGCCAACGCACTGGCCCGCCGTATGGTTGTACCGGCACACCGATCTGGCGGTCAGGCGCAGTACGTCGAAATGCCGGTCCCCAAAGTCGGCACCGGCTATGAGCTTTCCGACCTGCTGGACTGGATGCAGGCACACCTCGAGCGCCCTCTGACTGTGGACATGCTGGCCTCCCGGGCACGAATGTCGCCGCGGACCTTCGCCAGGAGATTCAAGGCAGCCACTGGCGCAACGCCGCACCGCTGGCTGCTCGACCAGCGGCTGCACCGAGCAGAGCAACTCTTGGAGAGCAGCGATCTGCCGGTGGAAGCCGTAGCCACTCGCTCGGGCTTCGGCAGCGCCGACGCCCTGCGCCATCACTTCACCGCACGTCGCGGAGTGGGTCCCCTCGCGCACCGGCGCTCTTTCCAGTCCAGCCGAGAGCGCCCCCCGGGAGCGGAGCAGATAGCGCCATGAAATGGCGAAGGTGATGGTCCGCCGCGCGATCGCGGAGAAGGCCCCGTTCGGCTGGGTGCCCCCGGATGCCGCCTGCCGCTAGAGCAAGGTCTGACGGCACGAGTGCGAGCAGGCCGACGTCTGCCGGGCATGGCCATCACCCGGCACGACACCATCGATTGCCGAGGTGACCAGCCTGCTCGCCCGGGCGACAGCCGACGCTGAACCGCAGTGTGTGAGTACTGCCCAACGGTTCTGTTTGGTCTGCTGGTGGTTCCGTGCCCCGGTGAGGGCAGGAACCACCAGCAGCAATGGCACGCTATGACTGCTTCAGGCCTGCTATCGGGATCCGTGGATGCACTCGGGGCCGTTGCCCGGCCACAGCGAAACGGAGTAGCCGAAGACCTGCTTGGGGTCGTCAAAGACGAAGGTCAGTGTCTCATCGGCGGGGATTCCCTTGGGGCTGATGTACACGACGTCCTTGCCGTGCTCGACCACCGAGCGAATGGCCTTGCCGAGCTTGCCGCCGGGATCGACAGGAATGGGCTTTCCAGACTTCGGCGCGGAGGCGCTGGCGGTTTCATCGTCGGTTGCCGCTGGGGGGCAGCTGGGGTCGGTCACGATGACCTTGACGCGCACGCCCATGCGGGCCAGGTCACGCTGCAGGCCTTCAACGTCTACCTTGCCTTCAGTCTTTCCGGTGATGACCTTGACCTCGCCGGAAGGCTCACGTTGCAGGGTGTAGGCGACGGTGGAGATCCGGTTGAGGGAGTTGGCCGAGGAGCCGCCGCCGGCGACGGCCGACCCGGCACCGCCACCCGGGTTCAGAACGAGAACGGCGGCGGCGACCGAGGCAGCGAGGCCGGCGGTCAGCCCGACCGGGACCCAGCGCCTGCGGCCCGTCCGGCTGGGGCGGCGCGCGGCTTCTTCCGCAGCTGCCACGTCCTGTGCTCGCTGCTCGACATGATTCTTCAGCTCGTGCATCAATCGCTCCTCGAAGCGTCCGGGGTTCATGGGGTGACCTCCAGTGGGGGCGAAAGGGAGGGAGTGGAGTCCGTTGTTGTCTGTGCGGCCAGTTCGCGCCGCATGGCGCTGCGGGCGCGGTGGAGCCTGACGCGGGCAGCCACCGGGTTGATGTCCAACGCGGCTGCGGCCTCGGCGATGGTCAGGCCGTCGACCGCGACCAACTCGAGCACGGCCCGCTGGCCCGCCGGCAGCGTGGCCATCGCGGCCAGCAGGCCGTGGCAGGCCTGCTCGGCATCGATGCGTTCTTCCAGCCGAGCGATGTCGTCGTTCTCCAGCAGCCGATGACCGGATATCCGGCTCTCGGCCACCGACAAACGAGCCGCCCTGCGGTCCTCGGCCGCAGCCACATTCCGGGCGATGCCGTGCAGCCACGCAATAGGATTTCCCAACTCCTCCCGGTAACCGGAAGCCGCCGAGATCGCCGCCAGGAACACGTCGGCAACCAGATCAGCCGCAGCAAAAGGATCACGGCTCCGCCGGGCCGCGTACCGCAGCATCGTCTGCACGTGCTCGCGGTAGAACGCCTCGAACGCCTCCGGATCCTCACCGATCCGCGCTACCTCGTAACCGCGTGGCGGGTGCCTCACATCGACTCCTTCTTTCTCCCCGTCCCTTTCACTTCCTCTTGTCGCTTCACGGCCGGTGCGTTACATGCCGGCTTCGAAGAGGTCCTGCGGCAGCTGGTGGCGTGGGTGCACTGTCCGTCACGCTGATGATCAGGACCGGCGTTTCAGGTGGTCCAGGGCGCGGCTCGGCGTCGCACACAAGAACGACTGCCCGGCCCGCTTGCCGCAGGGCACCCTATGGTGCCCGGCGGCAACGGGTAGGTCGGTACGCAGGGTCCAGCACACTAGCTCTGCGATATCACCCAGTAGCTTCCGCCGGCGCCGAAGCGAAGATGCGTGAGCGGCCGGGAGTGGGTGGTGCACGAATCCCAGAGCGGCACGTAGAGGGGGCAGAGATCCCAGTTGTAGCGAACGTCGTAGACGTTGAATCCCAGACCGTAGGAAGGACTGGCGGTACAGCTCAGGTACTTGTATGTCGGGATCCAGGGGGCGTCATACCCGGAGCAACTGGAGGAGGCGTAGGTGATGGCGCTTCCGTTGCCGCACCAGTCGGTGTGACCGGTGCCATGGAGCTGGTCCGTACCGACGCTCCTGGTGTCGTGGGACCAGCATCCGGAGGCGGCAGCCGCGGCCAGACCATTCTTGGAGTTCGCCCCGGCTGCGGAGGGATACAACGCACTGACGCTCTTGTGCGGTTTCGTGATCTCGTAGCGTGAGAGGTTCACATACTCGGCGAGTCCACGTGCTTTGACCTCTGCGGGGGGCAGTGCACGAATCATCTCGGTGCCGCCTGCCGCGTTCTTCCAGCTGACGGCAGCCGCCTCCGCGGTCTGCAGGTCGGGGTCGGGGCCTGTTGCCGCCTGGGCAGCGGGAGCGGCCATCGAGGCAGTCAGCAGGGCCGCGCTGATGAGGGTTCCGGCCTTGACGACTCGCCGCTGGTGTTGCTTTGCCATGCGCATTCTCCTTGGTTTGACAACTACTTGACGCAGCCTCATCCAAGGAGGACGCGATGGTCATGAGTAATTCCTGCTCGCTGATCGCCGGCAAGCGGTCTCTGTCGGTAAGTGGCCGTATTCGAATGAAGGTTGACTCACGCGAGGTCCCCGGGGCGGCCACGAGCTGAAGACCGCGCTCGAGGACTGGATCAAGACCCGGAACGGCATGGCAGGTGAGTAACAACTGCTCACGACAGTCATTGCAGGCAACTCCTAGGTTGTTCCCATCCATTGACGTCATGTCAGCACCGGAATTTGGGGGATACCCGCATGACTTTGCGATCACGGTTGAAGAAGGCGACCGTCGTCGGAGCGCTCGCACTGGCCACCACCGGGCTAGGGGTCTTCGCGGCGCCCTCCGCCTCGGCGGCGACGACGCCCATGTACCACATGAACTGCACGACCGGAATCTGGGGCAACCAGGGTTGGGGCACCTGCACCGGCACCGGGCGGTGGGTCGTCCGTGCCGAGTGCGCCTGGAGCCCGCTGTACTCCACCAGCGCCGGAGGGTGGACCGACGGAACGGTCACCAAGTGGACGGGCTCCTGCGCCTTCGGTGTCGAGTCCGTGCGGATCGTGGAGTACTGATCCGGTAAGGGCCGGGCAGAAGCAGGTGCGTCCGCCCCGGTGGCGGACGCACCTGCTCCGCCGTTGTTCAACCGTTCCGGCGCATCGACTGGCTTTGCCCGGCGAACGGGGTCTCACGGCTGGACACGCATCGCACATTCTCAGAGCGCCTCCCGTGGGACGCCGGGAAGCGCCTTTCTCGTATGAATGAGGGGAGAAATTCGTGTGCAGGGGGAAATGGCGGAGGACCGGCCGCAGCCGCCGGAAACCGCTTCGGCGGAGCCTGCTCCGGCCGGGGCAGGGCCGGCAGGCCGGGGGAGGGGAGTGACCCGGCGCGGCGTGCTGGTCGCCGCCGGGGCGACCGGAGTCCTTCTGGCGGTCTCCCCGGCAGATCCGGGTGTGGCCACCGACGGCGAAGGGCGGATCGCCGACCTCACCGCCGGCGACTCGGTCCAGACATCGCACGTCTACCGCAACGGCACCGTCCCGGGAGCCCACTCCGGCTCGATCGTCCTGCGAGCGGTGAAGGACGTCGAGGTACCCGACACCCTGCTCTGGAGTGACGGACAGGCCGGGAACACGCTGGTCCTCATGTCCGCTCTCGCCGGGGCGCCGGGGCCCGACTCGCGTTCCTCGGGCGTCCGCCTGTCCGGGATCGACGTACGGAACTCGCCGGTCACCTGGACCGGTGGGGAATCGGAGTCCGGCGAGTACGACATGGCGGGCTCCGGCTCTCCGAACTCCTGTCGCGGCGCCGGCCTGGCCGCGCCCCTGGGATCCCGCTACACGGACACCGCCACCGGTCGCCGATATCTGAAGACCGCCGGACCCCTGGTGATCACCGGATGGAATGGAGGAAGAGCACCCCGCCACAGGGGAGCTGGGCAGGGGCTCCGGAAGGCGGTTGCGATCCGCGGGCAGCCTGAGACGTGGGGCGAAATGCGGTTTCGGCTGACAGGTCCTGGTCTGTAGGGTCTGTCCGACGGCTTGCCCTCACGGTCGGTCCCCACTCTGCGGAAGCCGCCCCCCGGCTGGCGTGACAGCCAGGTGCTGCCCATCGAGGAAGCGGGCCGCCGTGACCCGGCCGTGAGTGCCGGCCGTCGGGGCGCACATCCCGGAGGGTTCCATGTCTGTTCGCACCCCGTGCCCCGACGTGTGGCATGGGCGGTGGCCCTTCGTGGGGCGTGAGGCCCAGACGGCCCTGCTCCGCGACGCGTGGCACGATCCCGGCTGCCACGGAGTGATCGTCTATGGGGACGCG
The DNA here is from genome assembly GCF_053591895.1 of Streptomyces sp. NPDC002867. Taxonomy (NCBI): domain Bacteria; kingdom Bacillati; phylum Actinomycetota; class Actinomycetes; order Kitasatosporales; family Streptomycetaceae; genus Streptomyces; species Streptomyces sp. NPDC002867. The sequence continues at coordinate 187,256 of NZ_JBSFUR010000001.1, forward strand.
GGCGTGGGGAAGAGCCGTCTGGCAGAGCGGTTCTGGGAGGAACTGGTGGCAGGCGGCTTCCGGGGCGGCAGGACGGTGGCCACCGCGGCGGCGGCCACGATTCCCCTGGGCGCGGTCGCTCACCTGCTGCCGCCGGGTCTTGACCTGTCGGATCCTCCCGCTGCCTTCCGGACAGCGGTCAAGGCCTTCGAGACCGGGGGGCGCGGCCGCTTCGTCATGCTCGTCGACGACCTCCACCAGCTGGACGCGGCCTCGGCGGCGTTGGTGACGCAACTGCTGACCGCGGGGGTGATGTTCCTCGTGGCCACTGTCCGATCGGGCCATGCGGCCGTCGACGCGGTACGGGCCCTGGACCAGTGCGACCGGATGCGAAGAATCGACCTGACGGTGCTTCAGTCCACGGAGACCGAGGCCGTGCTCTCCTCCGTCCTCGGCGGAAGTGTCGAGCGCCGGTCGAGCCTTGAGCTGCACCGGGCGAGCAACGGCAATCTGCTCTTCCTGAGGGAACTGGTGCTCGGCGCGCTGCAACGGGGCGATCTGGCCCGCCATGGCGAGCTGTGGCGGCTGTCGGGTCCGCCGACGGGTACCCGATGGCTCGCGGAGCGGATCGAGAACAGGCTCGCGACCGTCGACGCCGTCGGCCGCCACGCTCTCCAACTGCTCGCGCTCGCCGAGCCGCTCAGCGTGAGCGACCTCACCGCCCAGGTGCCCTCCGCCACGGTGGCCGAGCTGGAAGCAGCCGACCTGATCCACGTCCAGGCGGACGGCCGGCGCACCAGCGTGACGCTCGCGCACCCCCTGTACGGCGAGGTCATCAGCGCACAGCTTCCCGTCGTCACGCGTCGCAGCCTGCTGCGCGGTCTGCTGGAGAAGCTGGAGTCCCGCGGGACGCGCCGACGAGAGGACGCCCTGCGCACGGCGTCCTGGCAACTCGCCGCGACCGGGTCCGCGGACCCGGAGCTGATCACCGTGGCGGCCGGGCTTGCCCGCCACGGACACGACTACGAGCAGGTACTGACGCTTCTGCGAGCCCTGCCCGACACACACCGGTCGGTCAGCACCCGGATCCTCGAAGGAGAGGCCCTCTACCAGGTGGGCCGCCTCGGCGAGGCCGAGCAGATGCACTCGCACACCTACGCCCTGGCCCGCACCGACGAGGAGCGGCTGATCATCACCGTGGAGCGCACACAGAATCTGCTGTGGGGCGCGGGAAGGGCCGAGGAAGCGCTCAAGGCCCATACCGAAGGGCGCGCCGACATCAGCGACCCTCGCCTGCTCGCCGCCCTGGACATCGACCAGGGAGCGATCCACGTCATCGGCGGACAGCCGCAGGCCGGGCTGCGCCTCCTGCGGGGAGTGGAGGCCGTACCGGACGACCGGGCGCGCACCTACGGTCTCGGGATGAAGGTGCTCGGGCTCGGGTCCACCGGGCGCACGGCCGAGGCCATCGAGCTGGGGCAGGTCGCCTACGAGGAGCATGTGCGCGCCAGCACACACCTTCTCATCCAGCACCCTTCGGCGTCGCTGTCCGCCCTGTCCCTGGCGTATGCGGCAGCCGGTGATCTCGAGAACGCCCGCCGCGCCGCGGAGAGCGGCCACGCGAGCGCGGTCGAGGCGGGCGCGACCCAGCCTGCCGCCTGGCTCGCGTGGGGGCTCGGCCGCATCCACTGGCTGGCCGGCCGGGCGGCGGACTCCCGGCGCTGGCACGCCGAGGCCTTCACCGTCGCCCGTCAGCAGAACGTCTTGATCCTGCTGCGGCTCGCCGCCTCCGGACTGGCGGCCGCGGCCGCCCTCACCGGCGACACGGAGACCGCGGAGTCCGCCCACGCGGATTTCGACAGCTATCCGGACTTTCCGTTCATGGCCGGGGAAGACGCCTTGGGACGCGCCTGGTTGCTGGCCGCCAAGGGCGACCTGGTGGCCGGACGTGAGGTCCTGTACCAGGCCGCCGCCCGGGCCCGAGACGCCGAATACAGCAGCTCGGAGATGCTCCTGCTGACCGAGGCGGCACGGCTCGGCGGCGCCCGGCAGGTCTGTGAACGCCTCGCCGAGCTGGCTGCCTGCTGCGACGGGGCCTTTGCCGGCGCGCGGGCCGACCTGGTCGCCGCCATGGCCGCCCGGGACGCCGAAGCGCTGCTCGCGGCCGCCGAGCGGCTGGACGCCATTGGGGCCCACCTGCTGGCGGCCGAGGCGGCGGCCGACGCGGCCGGAATCCTTCGCGGCAGCGGCTCGGCGCGGGCGGCCACGGCGGCGGAGGCACGGGTGAGCCGGCTCACCCGGCACTGCCAGGGTGCCGTCACCCCGCTGCTGGCGCTCACCTCCGCGCCCACGCCCCTGACAAGGAGGGAATCGGAGATCGCGCTTCTCGCCGCGTCCGGGCTGTCCAGCAAGGAGATAGCCAACCGGCTGACGCTCTCCGTGCGCACGGTGGACAACCATCTGCGCCGGGTCTTCACCAAACTGGGCATCACCACCCGCCGCGAGCTGCCCGACGTACTGAGACGCGAGTGAGGCCCCCGGGCTCCGGACGGGACCTACGGGCCCACTCATCGGACTGCCCTGGTCCCGAGCTGAGCAGTGTGGGCATCAAGCGCGGCGGCCCATGCTCAACTGACGCCCCGGGTACGGGCGTACCGGCCCGGGGTGATGCCCACGACCCGCTTGAAGTGCCGGGTGAGGTGGGACTGGTCGTAGAAGCCGACGGCGGTCGCCACCTCGCCCGGCGGCCGTCCGTCGAGGAGCAGACGGCGGGCCAGGTCGACACGGCGGGACGTCACGTACTGATGGGGTGCGATGCCGAAGGCGGCGCTGAAAGCACGGACGAGATGCGTGGGGTGGGCGTGGACCAGGCGCGCGGCCTCTTCCAGGGTGATGACTTCGAGCAATCGCTCGTCGAGGAGGTCACGCAGGTTCTGGGCGACACCGCGGTCGGGCCCCGCGCTGCCGACGGCCGGCCTGGGGCGCAGGTGCTCGCGCAGGCGCTCGCCGATGAGGGCCAGACGGCTCTCGGCCTCGAACTCGTCTCCCCGGTTGGCGAGGGCTGTGTGCAGCTGTCCGACGCGTCTGCGCAGGACGGGATCGGTGAGGTCCGGGCCGTCCACCGCCGGCCCGATGAAGCTCTCGTCCAGCTGCGTCATGTCGAGGTAGAGCACGCGCTTGCGGAAGCCGTGAGGGGTGGCAGGTGAGCCGTTGTGTGGGACCTGCGGCGGGAGCAAACTGACGGTGTCGTTCGGGGTGCCGCGCTCGTGACGGTCCAGGTCGTAGCGGACCGCGCCGTCGTCGACAATCAGCAGGGTCCAGGCGTCGTGGACGTGCATGGGGTACGCGTGCTCGGTGAAGTGGGCGTGGAAGACCTCCACGACGCCCGCGACCGGCGGGCGCCAAGCAGAGATTTCCCGCGGGGCCATCACGCAAAGAACGTACAAGATGGAGAAGGCATGCATCCTCGAGTCTCGAAGCATGAGAACCAAGGATGAGACCGAGGCCGGGCCCGGGGTCGAGACCGGTGCAGGGTATGAGAACGTGCCTGTCCGCTTCGACACGAAGATCGCCGTACTGCTACGCGACGACCTGGAGCCCTGGCAGCGGCTGAATGTGACCGCCTTCGTGGTCAGCGGGCTCGGCACGGCGTCACCCGAGGTGATCGGCGAGCCGTACGCGGACGCCGACGACACCGCGTATCTGCCGATGTTCCGCCAGCCCGTGCTGGTCTTCGAGGGGACGAAGCAGACGCTCACCGCCGCGCACGGTCGTGCGCTGTCCCGTTCGCTTCCGAGGGCCGTGTTCACCTCCGATCTGTTCAGGACGGGCAACGACCGGGACAACCGGGCGGCTGTACGGGCCGTGGGCACGGACCAGCTCGATCTGGTAGGGATGGCCATCTACGGGCCGCGCAACGCGGTGGACAAGGTCCTCAAGGGCGCGCGGATGCACCCCTGAGCAAGGCAGCCTCACCGCAGAAGACCTCGCCTAAGCATCGACTGCTGTCGATCTCGACCCGACGGTGGAGCTGTCGCCGCTTACGAGCGGCAGATCCGCGACGCGGGCGAGGCGCCGGAAGGAACCGAGCAGCGCGTCGCGGTCGTACGTGCTCGTCGTCACCAGCACCTCGTCCGCGCCGGTGTCCTTGATCACCGTCTCCAGGGCGTCCGCGACCTGCTCCTCCGTGCCGGCGATGTGGCCCTCGAGCCCCGCGAGGTAGAAGCCGCGCTCCTTGTGGGTCATGGTCAGCGCCTCGATCCGCTCCGGCGGCAGCAGAGGCGGGAAGACGCCGTGCGTACGCGAGTACGCCATCGACCACGCCTCCGGCACGATGAGCCTGCGGGCGTCCTCCTCGGTCGCGGCGACCGCGACCGTGCCGGCGACGACCACGTACGGCCGCGCGGACCACTCGGACGGCTCGAAGCCGCTGCGGTAGCCCTCGACCGCGTCCAGCAGCTTCTTCCTGCCCCGCAGGTCACCGATGACCAGCGGGAGCCCGGCCCGGGCCGCGATCGCGGCCCCCTCGCCGGTGGCGAGCACGTACGGAGGAACCCCGAGACCCTCGGCGGGCCGGGCGTGCACCTGCGGATGCGCCCGCTGCCCGCCCGTGAACCAGCCCAGCAGCTCGTCGAGCTGCGCGGCGAAGTCGTCGGCGTCCTTCTTGTCCCGGCCGAGCGCCCTGCGGATGCCGTCGGTGAAGCCGACCGAGCGCCCGAGGCCCATGTCGATCCGGCCCGGGAACAGCGACTCCAGCACCCCGAACTGCTCGGCCACCACCAGAGGTTGGTGGTTGGGCAGCATCACACCGCCCGTGCCGACCCGGATGGTGGAGGTGGCCGCGGCGACCGCCGCGGCGAGCACGGTGGGCGCCGAACCGGCGACACCGGGCACGCTGTGGTGCTCGGACACCCAGAACCGGTGATAGCCCAGTGCCTCCAGCTCCTGGGCGAGGCGGACGGTGTCGCGCAGCGCGGCCGGCCCGTCGTGCCCCTCGCGGGTACGGGAACGGTCCAGTACGGACAGACGGGTGGCGGCGATCACTGAGCTCACCTTCTCCTCAACGCCGCTGAGCCGGGCGGATTCCCGCACCCGGCGGAGTCGCCGTCCGGTGTTGGCCTAGTCTCCTGCCGTGACGCGAAACACCGGGCCGCTGGCCGTATTCGACCTCGACGGGACGCTGTCGGACGCCGGGCACCGCCAGTACCTGCTGGAACGCATGCCGCGCGACTGGGACGCCTTCTTCGCCGCGGCCCCGCAGGACCCGCCGCTGCCGGAGGGGATCCGGCTGTGCAGGGAGGCGGCCGAGGAGTGCGAGGTCCTGTACCTCACGGGCCGGCCCGAGCGGTGCCGCGCGGACTCCCTCGACTGGATCGCCGCCCAGGGGCTGCCCGAAGGACGCCTGTTCATGCGGCGCAACGACGACCGGCGGCCCGCCCGCAGGACGAAGCTGGAGGTCCTGCGGCGGCTCGGCCGCGACCGGGAGATCCGCATGTTCGTCGACGACGACGAGCTGGTGTGTCAGGACGCCGAGCGCGCCGGATTCCGGGTGGTGCGGGCGCGGTGGGGCGCGAGGAGCACGAGTGAGGCGATGAAGGACGCGCAGGAGCGCGAGGGGCGTACCTAGGCCCCGCCGCGCCCGGGCCAGGCGTCAGGCGCCGTCCTCCAGGCGGAAGCCGACCTTCAGCCCGACCTGGTAGTGCTCGATCTGCCCCTCGACGATATGGCCCCTGACCTGCGTCACCTCGAACCAGTCGAGGCCCCGCAGCGTCTGGGACGCGCGCGAGATGCCGTTGCGGATGGCCTGGTCGAGGCCGTCCGGGGAGGTGCCCACGATCTCGGTGACACGGTAGGTGTGGTTCGACATGAGCGTCGCACTCCTCTCGATGCGTTCACTCCACGGTGCCCCACGGGAGGGAGTCCCGCGAGGCGTCGCATCCGGGCGACGGTGCCGTGCGACCACCCGGCCGCTGCGCCCCTCCCCTGAACGTGAGCCGGCGCGTGTGGGGGCGACCGACGCCGAGGGCACGAGGCCCCGCTCGTGCCGCCCGCGCCGGAGCCGCTGCCTGCGATGCCTGGGCTGCGCCATGTTCGCGGGGCGCTCGGAGGGCCGGCGGCCATGGCGCACACGTGCGTCGGGTGTCCTGCGCCTGATAGGCGCCCGTGGGAAGTCCCGACGCGATGCGCCGGGGAGGCGGCCATCGCCGCTGACCGCGGCGACCCGGTTCGCGTGACCGCACGCCGGTCGGAGCGGCGGTAGCCGGTGCCGCTCCGGCGCCTGCGCTGGATGGGCCGTCCGGCGCGCGAAGCGAACCGTGCGCACCACGACGCCCTCCACGGGAGAGGCCGGACGTGCGGCGCAGCTGGGGCCGCACCGACCCGCCCCCACGTCACGCCGCCAGGAGCTCCGCGCGGAACGACGCGGCCGTCCGGCGGGCCTCGCGCAGGCCGATGCGGTCGAACTCGCCCTCCAGCGCGGCGAGTTCGGCCAGGCTCTCGTCCTGCGGGCGGCCGCAGCGGAAGCGTGACCGGGCGAGGCCCAGGCGGGCCAGCGCCGCGCCCCGCGCCTCGTCCATCTCCTCGAACTCGCGCAGCGCCATTCCGTAGACGGCGCAGGCCTCCTCGTAACGCCCCGCCCGGAACAGGACGTTGCCGCGCATCTTGTGGTTGTACGCCAGCGCTCCCGCCAGCTCCATCTCCCGGCAGACGGCCTCGGCCCGCGTCAGCAGCCCGAGGGCCCGGTCCGTCGCGCCCCGCAGCGACAGCACGTCGGCCATGCCGCGCAGCGACCAGGCGCGCCCGCGGGCGTCGTCGGCCTCGGACGCGATCCGTACGCACTCCGTGAACAGCTCCAGCGCCGTGGCGTGGTCGCCGGTGTTCCGGTGCATCTGGGCGATGCCGGACATCGCCCACACCATGTGCCGCGACTCGCCGTGCGCCCGCGCCTGCCGCAGGAGTTGCTCGTGCAGGTCGGCCACGGCCGCGTAGTCGCCCTGTATCCGGCCGGTCTCGGCGAGACCGGCGAGGGCGTAGCCGTGGGCGATGCGGTCGCCCGCCGCGTCCGCGCACGAGACGGCGGCGGACAGCAGCCTGCGCGCGAGCCGCAGGGCGCCGCACTGCCGTGCCAGCGTCCCGCCGCTCCACAGCGCCCACGCCATCCCCGCCGGGTCACCGGCCTCGCGCGCACAGCGGTAGCTGTCCTGCCACGCGGCCCTCGCGTCGGCGGAGCGCCCCAGCCGCCGGTTGGCCTCGGCGAGCGCCAGTGCGGCCCGGGCCCGCTCGAGGGCCGATCCCGCCTCGTGCCGGGCGCGCAGCGCGGTGGCGAGGACCTCGTCGTACGAGGAGTTCACGCCCAGCGCCGAGCCCAGATCGCCCTGGTACTCCGGAGCGAATGCCTTGCCGTACATGTCGAAAGCGCCTCCTGACCGTGGGGGGTTCGATCAAGAAGCTATGAGCGTCGGCGCGTAGCCCGGATCAGCCTGCTGATGTGTTCGCGAGGTCGGCCCCAAGTGCTACGCGGCGGTACCGGTCATCATCACGACGGACGGGCCGCTGGCGATATCGGCCCGCACGGTCCGGCGCGGGGGTTGACCCGTCCTTTGGTCCATACCAAAATCCAGCCACACCCGTGCGAGCGCGCGCGCTTCCCCCCATGTCGGGTCCGTCATCCGTGCCCTCACGCAGAAGGTGACCCCGTGAAGAACCGCGCGCTCGTTCTGTCCACCGCTCTTGTGTGTGCCGTCACGCTCGCCGGCTGCGGGCTCGTGCCGGGCGGCTCCGGCACCCGGACCGTGCACATCTGGCTGATGAAGGACAGCGTCTCCCAGGACTTCCTCGACCGCTTCACCGAAGCCTTCGAGGAGCAGCATCCCGGCATCGAGCTCGACGTCGCCTTCCAGGAGTGGACCGGCATCGGGAAGAAGGTCACCGCGGCCCTGGCGAGCGACGACGCCCCCGAGATCATCGAGGTCGGCAACACCCAGGTCGCCCAGTACGCCGAGAGCGGCGCCCTGCGCGACCTCACCCTCGAGTCCGTCCGCGACCTCGGCAACGAGGACTGGCTGCCCGGCCTCGCGGAACCGGGCAGCGTCAACGGCTCCCAGTACGGCATCCCCTGGTACGCGGCCAATCGCGTCGTCATCTACCACAAGGACCTCTTCGCCGAGGCCGGCGTCGAGGAGCCGCCGAAGACCCGTGCGGAGTGGCTGGAGGTCTCCGAACGGCTCGACACCGCGGGCACCGACGGCATCTACCTGTCCGGCCAGGACTGGTACACACTGGCCGGCTTCATCTGGGACGAGGGCGGCGAGCTCGCCGTGGAGAAGGCCGGCGAATGGGAGGGCGCGCTGCACACCCCGGCCGCCCTGCGCGGCATGGACTTCTACAAGCGGCTCCAGTCACACGGCTCCGGACCCAAGGACGGCGACGAGGAGACCCCGCCCCAGGCCCAGGTCTTCGCCAAGGGCACGGTCGCCCAGATGATCGCGGTGCCCAGCGCGGCCACCGTCATCGAGCAGGCCAATCCCGCGCTCAAGGGCAAGCTCGGCTTCTTCCCGGTACCCGGCCGGACCGCCGCCGAGCCCGGCGCGGTCTTCATCGGCGGCTCCGACCTCATCGTGCCCGAGAACTCCGCCGAGCGGGCCGCCGCCGTCGAGGTGGTCTCCGCCCTGGCGAGCGACACATGGCAGCTCGACCTCGCCCGCACGATGAACTACGTGCCGAACAAGACCACGCTCGCCGACGAGCTGGAGGGCGAGGAGGGCACCTCCGCCATGGCCGCCGGCGCGGCACAGGGCAGAGCCACCCCGAACTCCCCGCAGTGGGCGAACGTCGAGGCGGACAACCCGATCAAGCCGTACATGACGGCCGTCCTGACGGGCCGGGACCCGCGGCGCGCCGCGCGGACCGCCTCCGACCGCATCACCGCCGCGCTGCTTCCCTGACCCGGGGCACCGGAGGGTGAACGGATCCGTACGCCGAATGCCCGGCATTCAGCGTTCGCACATCCACACTCCGCCGGGCGGTCATGTCGAATCCAGCCGGCCACGGAAGAAGTAAGGAGCCGGGCCGCCGCACCCGCGGTCCGTCCCCTTCGTCCGGCACAGGAGACCGCCATGCCAGCATCGCCCGTCGTCGCCGCCCCGGTGCCCGCCCTGATCCCGGCCCCCGCCCCCGCCCCGGCGCCGGCCCAGGCCCCCGGGGCCGACGAGCCCCGCTACATCGTCTCGCTCGCCCGGGACCAGGAGGACGTGCGCGCCGCCCAGCGGCTGCGCCATCAGGTGTTCGCCGGAGAGATGGGCGCCCGCCTCGACGGCCCGGAGCCGGGGCTCGACACCGACGCCTTCGACGCGTACTGCGACCACCTCCTCGTCCGCGAGGCGGTGACCGGCGACGTCGTCGGCACCTACCGGCTGCTGCCCCCCGAGCGCGCCCGCATCGCCGGCCGCCTCTACTCGGAGGGCGAGTTCGACCTCGCCCGCCTGGAGCCCATCCGGGACGACCTCGTCGAGGTCGGCCGCTCCTGCGTGCACCCCCTGCACCGCAACGGCGCCGTCATCGCCCTGATCTGGGCCGGCCTCGCCCGCTACATGACCCGCACCGGGCACAACTGGCTGGCCGGTTGCTGCTCCCTCCCGCTCGCCGACGGCGGCACGCTCGCCGCCGCGACGTGGGACACCGTGCGCGCCAAGAACCTCGCCCCGCAGGAGTACTGGGTCACCCCGCACAAGCTCTGGAACGCGGACGGCGTCGCCCGCCCTGCGGGACGCGTAGAACTCCCGCCCCTGCTGCGCGGCTACCTGCGGCTCGGCGCCTGGGTCTGTGGCGCCCCCGCGCACGACCCGGACTTCAACGTCGCCGACCTGTACGTCCTGCTGTCGCTGCGCCGCACCAACCCCCGCTACCTGCGCCACTTCCTCTCCCTCGCCCCGGTGCGATGAGCGTCTGGCTGCCCACGGCGCCGTGCACGCCCGAGGCGTGCGCCACCCACACGGGACGGACGGCCGCAGCGCCGCTCGCCGTGCTCCGCCTGCTCGCCGGCGTGTCGGCCGTCCTCGCCGGGGTGGTTCTCTCCCCGTTCGCGGCGCTGCTCGGCCTGCTGTTCGGCCCGCGGGCACGGCACGTGCTGACCCGGTACTGGGCGCGCGCGGTGCTGTGGGCCTTCGGCGTACGCCTGCGCGTCACCGGCGTGCCGCACGGCGAACGCGCCTCGCTCGTCGTCGCCAACCACATCTCCTGGCTGGACATCCCGCTGATCGCCGCCGTGATGCCGGGCCGGATGCTGGCCAAGACCGAGGTGCGCCGCTGGCCGGTCCTCGGCCCGCTGGCGGCCCGGGGCGGCACGCTGTTCCTCGAACGCGACCGGCTGCGCGCCCTGCCCGCCACCGTCGCCGCGATGGCCGACGCCCTCCGCGGCGGCGCCCGGGTGATCGTCTTCCCCGAGGGCTCCACCTGGTGCGGCCGGGGCCAGGGCCGGTTCCGGCCCGCCGCGTTCCAGGCCGCCCTGGACGCGGGTGCCGCCGTCCAGCCCGTGCACATCGGCTACGGGCCCACCGGCGCGGCCGCGTTCGTGGGCGACGACCCGCTCCCGGCGTCCCTGTGGCGGGTCGTGACGGCCGGTGCTCTCACCGCGGAGATACGGCTGCTGCCGCCGATCCTCCCCGGCAGCCGCACCGACCGCCGTTCACTCGCCCTGTCGGCTCAGCTCGCCGTCGACAGGCTCAGCGCGAAGCGGCCCGCCTCGTCGGTCCACCAGTGCGTCAACTCCATACCCGCAACCGCCAGTTCGCTGCGCACACCGGCCTGACGGAACTTCGCCGACACCTCGGTGCGCAGCTCCTCGCCCGCCTCGAACGGCACCACCAGATCCAGCGCACGGATCTTCACGCTGAGCGCGGAACGGGCCCGCAGCCGCATCTCGATCCACTCGTTCTCGCGGTCCCAGACCGCCACGTGGTCGAAATCGGCCGGGTCCACGTCCGCGCCCAGCTCCCGGCCGATGACGGCGAGCACGTTCTTGTTGAACTGCGCCGTCACCCCGGCCGCGTCGTCGTACGCGCGCACCAGCACGTCCTCGTCCTTCACCAGGTCGGTGCCCAGCAGCAGCGAGTCGCCCGGCGACAGTAGATCGCGCACCGACTTCAGGAACACCGCGCGCTCGGCCGGCAGCAGATTGCCGATCGTGCCGCCGAGGAACGCGACCAGCCTCGGCCCCGGCGTGCCGGGCAGCGCCAGGCCACGGGTGAAGTCCGCGATCAGCGCGTGCACAGCGAGCTCGGGCCGTTCCGCGAGCAACGCCTTCGCGGCTCCCGTCAGGGCGCTCTCGCTCACGTCCACGGGCACGTAGGTGTGCAGATCCGTCAGCGCGTCCAGGAGGAAACGCGTCTTCTCCGACGACCCCGACCCCAGCTCGACGAGCGTGCGGGCCCCGGTCGCCGCCGCGATCTCCCCGGCGCGCGCGGCCAGGATCTCCCGCTCGGCACGGGTGGGGTAGTACTCGGGCAGCCGCGTGATCTCCTCGAACAGCTCGCTGCCGCGGGCGTCGTAGAACCACTTGGGCGGCAGCACCTTCGGCGTGCGGGTCAGGCCGTGCAGCACGTCGGCACGCAGATCGGCGTCCGTCGCGTCCTCGGGCAGGGTGCGGGTCAGCAGGAACGGGCTCACTGGGTCGGCTCCTTGAGCTCGGTCAGCAGGAGATCGGCGCGCGTCGCGGTCAGCAGGGTCCGGTCCGGCACCTCCTGCCAGCGGGGATCGTCGTCGTACGGCTCCGAGGCGACGACCAGGCGGCCGCCGGAACCGGTGAGGTACCACAGGGTGTCGCCCCACGCGGTCGCGGCGATCGCGCGGCCGTCGGTGAGGAGGAGGTTCAGCCGGGAGGCGCCGGCCGCGGCAGCCGCGTCGCGCACGGTGTCGGCGAGGGCCTGACCGAGGCTGTCGCCCGCCCGCAGCCGGCGCAGCACCAGTGCCCAGATCAGGGCCGAGTCGTTGCGCGCCTCCAGCGACAGCAGCTCCGCCGTCGGCAGTGACGCGGCCAGGCCGGCCAGGGAACCCGGCCAGCCCTTCACCGCGCCGTTGTGGCTGAACAGCCAGCGGCCGGAGGCGAACGGCGCGGCCGCCGCCTCGTTGTCCGCCCCGGGCTCGGTGGCATCGCGCACGGCCGCGAGCAGCGCCTCGCTGCGCACGACCCGGGCGAGATCGGTGAAGGACAGGTCGGCCCAGATCGGCCCGGCGCGACGGTAGCGGGCGGGCAGCGGATCGCCCTCCGCGTACCAGCCGACACCGAAACCGTCCGCGTTCACCGTGCCGTAGCGCTGCCGGCGGGGCGCCCACGACTGGCGCATCAGGGCGTGCTCCGGGGCGGTGAGCAGTGCGCCCAGCGGCTCCGGCGGCCCGAGGTAGGCGAGGTGCCGGCACATCAGGCGGCACCTCCCGTGCGCACCTCGGCGTCCCGCGCGGTACGGAAACCGGAGAAGATCTGCCGGCGCACCGGCAGGTCCCAGTTGCGGAAGGTGCCCCGGCAGGCCACCGGGTCCACGGCGAACGACCCGCCCCGCAGCACCTTGTGCGCGCTGCCGAAGAACACCTCGGAGTACTCGCGGTACGGGAACGCGGCGAAACCGGGATACGGCAGGAAGTCGCTCGCCGTCCACTCCCACACGTCGCCGATCAGCTGACGCACCCCGAGCGGCGAGGCGCCCCCGGGGTAGCCGCCGGCCCGGGCGGGCCGCAGATGACGCTGCCCCAGATTGGCGTGCACCGGCTCCGGATCGGCGTCGCCCCACGGGTAGCGCCGGGAGCGTCCCGATTCCGGATCGTGCCGGGCCGCCTTCTCCCACTCTTCCTCGGTCGGCAGCCTGCGGCCGGCCCACCGGGCGTACGCGTCGGCCTCGTACCAGCTCACGTGCAGCACCGGCTCGTCCGCCGGCACCTCCTCGGTGACACCGAAGCGCCGCCGCAGCCACACCTCGCCCTCGCGCCGCCAGAACAGCGGTGCCGCGATGTCATGCGCCCGGATCTGGTCCCAGCCCTCCTCGGCCCACCAGCGCCGTTCCGTGTAGCCGCCGTCGTCGATGAACGCCTGGTACGCGCCGCACGTCACCGGCACCGTGTCGATCCAGAAGGCGGGCACGTCCCGCCGGTGCGCGGGCCGCTCGTTGTCCAGCGCCCACGGTTCCGTCGAGGTTCCCATGGTGAAAGGGCCGCCGGGCACCAGGATCTCGGCCGGAAGAGGCTCCACGGGGTGGGCGGGCGGCTCCGGCGCGGTGAGCGCCGCAGGGCCCTTGCGGAGCTGATGGGTGATCAGCATCGTCTCGTCGTGCTGCTGTTCGTGCTGAGCGATCATGCCGAAGGCGAAGGCGGCGTCGACCAGCGGAGCCCCCTCCAGCGGGGTGCGCTCCAGGATGTCCAGCACCCGGCCGCGTACGTCGGCGGCGTACACACGCGCCTCGGCCGGAGCCAGCAGCGGCAGCGACGGGCGGGACGCCCGGGGGTGCTCGAAGGCGTCGTACAGGGAGTCGATGTCCGGCCGCAGCGCCTCACGGCCGCCGACGGCGCGCACCAGCCACTGCTCCTCCTGGTTGCCGATGTGCGCAAGGTCCCACACCAGGGGGGACATCAACGGCGAGTGCTGAGCCGTCAGTTCGCCGTCGTCGACGCACGAGGTGAGGACGGCGGTACGGGAACGGGCACGGGTCAGCGCGTCGAGTGCGTCGCGCCGCAGTTCGTCGGTCATGAGACAGGCTCCCAGGGCACGGAGGAATCGAGCTGGTCGTCGGCGGGGCACCGGCCCGGCAGGACGTGGCGCTCGTGGAATGCGGCGACGCTCCCGCGCACGGCCTCGGACGCGCCCATGCGGTCCAGGGCCTCCAGCGCGACGGCGAAGCAGGTGAGGGCCGCGGCGTGCAGCTCGGGGTCGGCGAGCCCGTGCCGGGCGGCGGCCACCCACAGCGGGTTGCGCGGCGCCCGCCGCGAACCGGCGTACTCCGCCAGCGGTTTGACCGCCCGGTACACCGTCTCCGCGGCCTCCGGGTCGTCGAACAGCGCGGTGGTCACGGCGAGCGGCACCATCCAGCCGTCCTCGCCCGGCTGGGCGTCGATCATGCGCAGCTCGAGGTGCCCGCGCGGCCGGACCGGCGGGAAGAGGGTGGTCAGGTGGTAGTCGAGGTCCTCTGCCGTCGGCGGCCGCGGCGCTCGCGAGCGCAGCCACTGCCGGAACGTGAGCCCTTGCGGGGAGTCCCAGTCACCCTCCTCCCGGCGCAGGCACATCACCGGCGCGTCCAGGGCGTGCGCGGCCCAGGCGGAGCGCGGTTCCCGCAGCGGGTCCGGGGCCATCGGGCGGACGGGGTCGAGGGCGTCCCACACGGCCTGCCGGGCCGAACGCCAACCGGTGCGGCGTCCGGCGCGAACGGAGGAGTTGGCGAAGGCGGCCACGAGAACCGCGCCCAGCAGATGGGCCAGCAGCCAGCGTCTGGCGTGTCCGAGCGGGCCGGGTTCCTCCTCGCCCGCGTCCAGGCAGACCTGCACGGACGCGGAACTGCACATCATCGTGCGCCCGGCCGGACCGGAACGGTCCAGATGCCGTTCCATCGCGTCGTAGCGCGGATCGTGGAGGAGCCGGCGGGGCGGGTGCCAGGGATCGAGACCGTATCCGGTCGTGGCCAGACCCGCGGTGCGCAGCACGGCCCGTACGGCGCGCAGGTCGGCGGCGGTGGAGTCGATGCACTCCATCAGGCTCGCGGCGGGGCGGGAGCTGAGCTCCAGCTGGCCGCCCGGCTCGAACGTCAGAGCCGAGTCCAGCGTCAGGGCACGTACCTCGTCGAACGCCGCCGCGAGGCGTCCGGACGGTACGGGTGTGCGGGGCCGGTCGAGATCATGGACCAGCCACTCGACCTCCACGCCCACGGTGCGGGGCGGGCCGGTCTTGAAGCAGATACATCGGAGCAGGTCCTCGGCTTCGTCCTCCGATATCGGAGGCCCGAAGTCGCCGGTATCCGGTGGATGCATGAATCCACTCCTCCCGTCACAGGCCCTCGGCAGGGCCTGAAGCTTCAACCTAAGGCCACCGCCGCCGGTTCGCACAAGAGTGCCCTTGAGGAGCGGAAATACGGTTGCCGGTGTCCTCACTGGTCACGGAGCATGCCGCCATGAGCGCACGACTGCGGGGGATCGCGAGACAGAACGAGGAGATCGTCGCGACGGGGGGATACCGCCTGCCGGACGGCCGTGAGATACGCCTGGGGGAGGCCGTCGCCGCCGCCGTCGAGGGAACGCGGCTGTACGGCCCCGAGCCCGTCGAGGTCATGCCCGACACCGGTCGCGCGACCGGTGTCGAGGTCACCGGCGAGAGCAGCACCCAGGCGGCCCGGCGGCTGACCGCCGCGGCGCCCGGACCCTCCCCCAGCCCTCGGCCGGGGGGACCCCCATGTCCCGCTTCGGTCGCCGTGCTCAACTTCGCCTCCGCACGCAATCCCGGAGGCGGCTACGTGAACGGCGCACAGGCGCAGGAAGAGGCCCTGTGCCGCGCCTCCGCGCTGTACACCACGCTGCTGCGCGCTCCCGCGTACTACGAGCACCATCGCGCGGACCGCAGCCCGTTCTACTCGGACCGCGTCATCCACTCCCCGAACGTCCCCGTCTTCCGCGACGACCGGGGACAGCTCCTCGAAGCCCCGTACCTGGCCGGATTCCTCACCTCGCCCGCCCCGAACGCCGGAGTGATCACCCGCCGTACACCGGAGGAGGCGCACCGCATCCCCGCCGCTCTCGCCGCCCGTGCGGAACGCGTCCTGGAGGTCGCCGCCGTCAACGGCTACCGCCGCCTCGTGCTCGGCGCCTGGGGCTGCGGAGTCTTCCGCAACGACCCCGCCGAGGTCGCCGGTGCGTTCCGTTCGCTGCTGGGGCCCGGCGGCCGGTTCGCGGGCCACTTCGACGAGGTCGTGTTCGCCGTCCTGGACCGCACGGCGGGAGAGAGAACCCTCGGGGCGTTCCGCCGGGTCCTCGGCGGCGAGGCCGCGTAGGGCCGGCTTCGGCGTGCCGGCGTGAGATCCGGCCATCCGGCGTCTCGGGGCACGTGCGCGGGGCCGCCGCGGCCACGCCATGACGGGCGCCGCCAGCAGGCCCGCAGCACCCCCGTGAGCAGTTCGTCCGCACCAATGCCCTTTGTTTCCGCCGAGTTGGGGCCAGGGATGTTTCCGGCCATACGCCGGATCCGGTGCACGGCCGGTCTGGAAGGATGACGCGGGCGATGAGCCAGACACCCGAACTGCCCGTGGAACGCTCCGTCCCGACCAGTGCCGACGTCGCCCGGCTGGCCGGCGTCTCCCGGGCCACCGTCTCGTACGTCCTCAACAACACCGCGTCGGTCCGGATCAGCGAAGCCACCCGGCTGAGGGTCCGCGCCGCCGCCGAGGAACTGGGGTACGTGCCCCACGCCGCGGCCCGCAGTCTGCGCGCCGGACGCACCCGCACCGTGCTGCTGCCCACGGCCCACCTGCCGCTCGGACCGCTGCCCGGGCCCTTCTCCGACGAGTTCCAGCGGGCCCTGCGCCGCCTGGACTACACCGTCGTCCAGTACGGCAGCCTCGGCCTCGAAGGGGACGAAGCCGCGCGGGCCTGGGCCGAGTTGCGGCCGGTCGCCGTCGTGTGCCTCGGCGACGCGGAGCCCACGGCACACGGCGTGGAGGTGCTCAAACGGTCCGGTGCCCGGGCCGTCGTCACCCTCGGGCCGCACATCGTGGAGGGCGCGCACGCGCTCGTCATGGACCAGCGCGCGGTCGGCGGCTGCGCGGCGGCGCATCTGATCCGGCGCGGCCGGCGGGCCGTGGGGGTGGTCGTGCCCGAGGAGGCGGCACTGCGTCCGACCGCCGGGGCGCGCCTGGAAGGCGCGTTCGCCGCCGCCGACGGCACGGCCGCGCGCATCGTCCCGCTGACCATGGCGTACGAGGAGGAGTCGGCGGCGGTGCTCGCCGCCCGCTGGCGCGCACTCGGCCTGGACGGCGTCTACGCGTACGACGACGAGTACGCGATGCTGCTCATGCGCGCCCTGCAGGACGAGGGCGTCGACATCCCCGGCGAGACCGCCGTGATCGGCGCCGGGGACCTGCTGCTCGGCAGGCTGCTGCGGCCCCGGCTGAGCACGGTGAGCATCGACCTCGTCAGCGGGCGCCGGCTCGCCGAGCTCGTGGACCGCGTGGTACGCGAGCCGGGGACGCGGCCCGAGCGGCACGAGCTGATGGCGGTGGGGCCGGTGCAGCGCGAGTCGAGCTGACGCCGCGGGAAGAGGCGCCGGGCCCGTGGTGACGACATGCGAGCGCGGCGGGGGGTGTCTAGCGTCGCCTGCATGAGTACTCAACCGCAGCGCTTCGGGATCCTGATCCTGCCCGAGCACGTCGAGGGCGACGACCCGGTCACCGCGGCCGACAGCGCGATCCGCTCGGCCGTCGTCGACGCCACCGGCGAGCTGGGCGCCTCCGGCTACCCGCGCTACGTCGGCGACGGGGTCGAGGCCGACATCGACCCGCTGACCCGCACGGTGGAGGCGCTGCTGGTCGACGGGGCCGAGCTCGGCTACGGGCTCACCGTGCGGGTGGTGGACGCCGCGGATGCCTGAGCGGCCGCCGGCCCCGGGCGGCCGTTGACAGGGGGCGGGGACCGGCACAGACTCGGGCGACTCGATTGTGGACCATGGTTCATCAGGGGAACCTCGGTCCTGGCCCGGGAGAGAATCGATGAGTATCCGCGACGTCTACATCGTCGACGCCGTCCGCACTCCGATCGGAAAGTTCGGGGGCGCCCTCTCCTCCGTGCGGCCCGACGACCTCGCCGCCCATGTCGTCAAGGCGCTCGTGGACCGTACTCCGGAGCTCGACCCGGCGCGCATCGACGATGTCGTCTTCGGCGACGCCAACGGCGCGGGCGAGGACAACCGCGACGTCGCCCGGATGGCGGTACTGCTGGCCGGCCTGCCCGTCTCCGTGCCCGGTGTGACCGTCAACCGCCTGTGCGGCTCCGGACTCGAGGCCGTCATCCAGGCCGCCCGGGCCGTCGCGCTCGGCGACGCCTCGATCGCGATCGCGGGAGGCGTCGAGTCCATGTCCCGCGCCCCCTGGGTGCTGCAGAAGCCGGAGCGCGCCTTCCCCGCCGGCCACCAACAGCTCCACTCGACCACCCTGGGCTGGCGCATGACCAACCCGCGCATGCCCGCCGAGTGGACCGTGCAGCTCGGCGAGGGCGCCGAACTCGTCGCCGACAAGCACGGCATCGGCCGCGAGCAGCAGGACGCGTTCGCCCTCGCCAGCCACCGCAAGGCCGCCGAGGCGTGGGCGAAGGGGCTCTACGACGGCGAGGTCGTCGCGTACGAGGGCGTGGACCTGCCGCGCGACGAATGCATCCGCGACACGACCTCGATGGAGGCGCTCGCCAAGCTGAAGCCCTCGTTCCGCCCCGACGGCACGGTGACCGCGGGCAACGCCTCACCGCTCAACGACGGTGCGGCCGCGTTGCTCCTCGTCGACGAGGAGGGACTGCGGGCGACGGGCCGGGAACCGCTGGCCCGTGTCCGCGCCTCAGCGGTGACGGGCATCGAGCCGCAGCTGTTCGGCCTCGGACCGGTGGAGGCGGTGCAGCGGGCGCTGGCGAAGGCGGACCGGTCGTTCGGCGATCTGACGGCCTTCGAGCTCAACGAGGCCTTCGCCGCCCAGTCACTCGGCTGTCTCGCCGAATGGCCGGAGCTGGACCCGGCCGTGGTCAATCCGCGCGGTGGCGCCATCGCCATCGGTCATCCGCTCGGCGCGTCCGGGGCGCGGCTGGCCGGTGCGGTCGCCCACCAGCTCGCGGCGGCCGGCTCCGGCACGGGCGTCGCGGCGCTGTGCATCGGTGTGGGGCAGGGCCTCGCCCTGGTCCTCGAACGCTGACGACGGGCGCCACGCGGACGGCGGGAACTCCCGCGTGGCCCGGACACGCACGAGACGCGGACGGCCGGGGTTCCGCGAGGGACGAGCCCTCGCGGAACCCCGGCCGTAACCGTGTGTGCCGAGCGCCGCTGCCGCCGGCCGGACCGCGCCGGGTCAGCCGGCTTCCGGTGAGCCGCCGTTCTTCTGCGCCTCCTCGATCGACTTGCGCACCTCGTCCATGTCCAGCGCACGAGCCTGCCCGATCACGTCCTCCAGCGTGGCCTCCGGCAGCGCACCGGGCTGCGCGAACACGGCCACGTTGTCGCGGACGATCATCAGTGTCGGGATGGAACGGATCTCGAAGGCCGCGGCCAGCTCCTGCTGCGCCTCCGTGTCGACCTTGGCGAAGACCAGATCGGGGTGCCGCTCCGAGGCGCCCTCGAAGACGGGGGCGAACTGACGGCAGGGTCCGCACCAGGAGGCCCAGAAGTCGATCAGGATGAAGTCGTTGTCGGTCACGACCTGATCGAAGTTTTCCTTGGTGAGCTCGAGTGTGCTCATCGCCTGTCTACCTCTTCCTGGTGTCCGGTGGACTCGCCCCGCACAACGGCGCCCGGGGCCGTGCTATTCCTGCCCCTGCCCATGTGGCCAGGTCGCACACGCGGCAGCAGACTGACCCTATGACCCAAGCTGTGGAGTACGACGTCGTAGTGCTCGGTGCGGGCCCCGTGGGGGAGAACGTGGCCGACCGGACCAGAGCGGCGGGCCTGAGCACCGCGGTCGTGGAGAGCGAGCTGCTCGGGGGTGACTGCTCGTACTGGGCCTGTATCCCCAGCAAGGCGCTGCTGCGGCCGGTGATCGCCCGCGCCGACGCCCGACGGCTCCCGGGACTGAGCGACGCGGTCCAGGGCCCCCTCGACACCCGGGCCGTCCTGGCCCGCCGCGACGAGCAGGTCTCCCACTGGAAGGACGACGGACAGGCCGCCTGGCTCGACTCGATCGGCGCCCGCGTCTACCGCGGTCGCGGCAGGCTGCACGGCCCCAGAACGGTCGTCGTCGACGGACCCGAGGGCGAGCACCACGTGCTGACCGCCCGGCACGCCGTCGCCGTCTGCACGGGCAGCCGCGCCGTCGTGCCCGACCTGCCCGGCCTCAGGGGCGCGCACCCGTGGACGAGCCGTGAGGCCACCAGCGCGCGCGAGGCGCCCGGGCGGCTCGCGATCGTGGGCGGGGGAGTCGTCGGCGTCGAGATGGCCACCGCCTGGCAGGCCCTGGGCTCCCAGGTCGCGCTGTTCGCGCGCGGCGACGGGCTCCTGCCCCGCATGGAGCCGTTCGTCGGCGAACACGTCGCGGCGGCGCTCAAGGAGGCGGGCGCGGACGTGCGGCTCGGCACCTCCGTCGCGGCCGTCGACCGCCCCGGCGGCCGCACCGGGCCCGTGACGCTGGTCCTGGAGGACGGCAGCAGGGCAGAGGCGGACGAGATCCTGTTCGCCACCGGACGCGCCCCGCGCACCGACGGCATCGGACTGGACTCCGTCGGCCTGGAGGACGGCTCCTGGCTGACCGTCGACGACAGTTGCCTGGTCGACGGAACCGACTGGCTCTACGCGGTCGGAGACGTCAACCGCCGCGCCCTGCTGACCCATCAGGGCAAGTACCAGGCCCGGATCGCCGGGGCGGCCATCGCGGCGATGGCCCGGCACGTACCCGTGCTGGAGAACGACCGCTGGGGAGCCCACAGGGCATCCGCCGACCACTTCGCCGTGCCCCAGGTCGTCTTCAGCGACCCCGAGGCGGCGGCCGTCGGCCTCTCGCTCGCCGAGGCCGAGAAGGCGGGCCACCGCGTACGCGCCGTCGACTACGACCTCGGCTCGGTGTCGGGAGCGGCGCTGTACGCGGAGGGCTACCGCGGCCAGGCGCGCATGGTCGTCGACCTGGACCGCGAGGTGCTGCTCGGCGTCACCTTCGTCGGCCCGGGCGTCGGCGAGCTGCTGCACTCGGCGACCGTCGCGGTCGCGGGCGAGGTGCCGATCGACCGTCTGTGGCACGCCGTTCCGGCGTTCCCGACGATCAGCGAGATCTGGCTGCGGCTGCTGGAGACATACCGGGGCTGATGCCGCGTCACGGTGCCCGGTCCGGTGCGTCCGGACCGGGCACCGTCGTGTCCGGGCCGGGAAATCCTTGTCCGGCACCTTGACGGGCGGCTCCTCGCCCCTGAGTCTGAGAGCGCTCTCACGGAGATGGCCGACCCCCACCGACATCGACGCCGAGGAGGTGGAACATGCGTGTTCCACGGAAATCGCTCGCACTCGCGGCCGCCGCCCTGCTGTGCGCCGCGGGCTTCACCGCCGCCGGGCCGACGGCCCCGGCCGACGCCACGATCCCGGCCGACGCCCGGGCCGGCGCCGCGGTTCCGGAGACCGTGCCGCTGACCATCACCAACAACTCGGGCCGCAGTGAACCGGTCCACGTCTACAACCTCGGCACCCAGCTGAGCAGTGGCCGTCAGGGCTGGGCCGACGCCTCCGGCACGTTCCACGCCTGGCCGGCCGGCGGCAACCCGCCCACTCCCGCACCCGACGCCTCGATCACCGGTCCGGCCAACGGCCGTTCCCTCACCATCCGCGTCCCCAAGTTCTCCGGCCGGATCTACTTCTCGTTCGGGCAGAAGCTGGTCTTCAAACTCACCACCGGCGGCCTCGTGCAGCCCGCCGTGCAGAACCCGTCCGACCCCAACCGCAACATCCTCTTCAACTGGTCGGAGTACACGCTCAACGACGCCGGCCTCTGGCTCAACAGCACCCAGGTCGACATGTTCTCCGCCCCGTACGCGGTCGGCGTGAAGGCGGCCGACGGCACGGTGAGGAACACCGGCCGGCTGAAGCCCGGCGGGTACCGCGGGTTCTACAACGCGCTGCGCGGCCAGCCCGGCGGCTGGGCGAACCTCATCCAGACCCGCTCCGACGGCACCGTCCTGCGCGCCCTCGCCCCCGGCCACGGCATGGCGGCCGGTGCCCTGCCCGCAGGCGTCATGGACGACTACGTCAACCGCGTCTGGAACAAGTACGCCGGCTCGACGCTCACGGTCACCCCGTTCGCCGACCGTCCGGGCACCAAGTACTACGGACGCGTCTCGGGCGGCGTCATGAACTTCACCGACGCCTCCGGTGCCGTGGTCACCTCGTTCCAGAAGCCCGACACGGACAGCATCTTCGGCTGCTACAAGAAACTGGACGCGCCCAACGACCAGGTGCGCGGCCCCATTTCGCGCACCCTGTGTGCCGGATTCAACCGCTCCACCCTGCTGGTCAACCCCAACCAGCCCGACAGCAGCAACGCGAACTTCTACCGGGACACGGTCACCAACCACTACGCCCGCAAGATCCACGCGCAGATGGCGGACGGCAAGGCGTACGCCTTCGCCTTCGACGACGTCGGCGCCCACGAATCGCTGGTGCACGACGGCAACCCGCAGCACGCGTACATCACGCTGGACCCGTTCGACTGACGGGCCGCCGGCGCCCCGCCGGCCGACGCGGCGGCCGCTCCCGGGACCGTGGTCCCGGGAGCGGCTCGCTGTCCCTGATCACCCGCGTGAGCCGGCTCGGACGCCGACACGGATACCGGGGCGGGCGCCGGCCGGGAGCCGACGCGGTCAGACCGGCTGCTCACCCGCCATCGCCGCCGCCATCCGCAGGTGCAGCGCCGCCTCGTCCGGCCTGCCCTGCCGTTCCAGCGTGCGGCCGAGCATCAGCCGCGCGTAGTGCTCGACCGGGTCGCGCTCCAGGACGGCACGCAGCTCGGTCTCGGCCCTGCCCAGCTGCGCCGAGTGGTAGTAGGCACGGGCCAGCAGCAGCCGGGGCGCCACCTGCTCGGGCACCTCCTCGACCAGACCGCGCAGGATGCGGACCGCCGTCATGTACTCCTTGGCGTCGAAGAACAGCTGTGCCCGGTTCCACCGCTCCGCGGCCGTCCCGAACTCGTAGTAGCTCTCGCTCACGTGCTCTCCTTCCCTGGTCACGCGCTTGCCGACCCCGTCAACAGCACGGCGGGTCCTTCCATTCCACCTCAGGAAGTCGGGCCCATGACCGGACCGGGACACCGAACAGGAACTAGGTTGGGCCCATGAGCAATCTCGATCGTCAGGCCGCCCCGTCCGTGTGCGGCGGCCGGGGCTTCGTCGTTGCCGAGCCCGTCCGCGAGCTCCTGAGCCCCCGCCGAGTCCAGCTCGGCGAGTCCACCGAGGTCCGCCGGCTGCTGCCCAACCTCGGCCGCCGCATGGTGGGCGCCTGGGCCTTCGTCGACCACTACGGCCCCGACGACATCGCCGACGAACCCGGCATGCAGGTCCCGCCGCATCCGCACATGGGCCTGCAGACCGTCAGCTGGCTGCACGAGGGCGAGGTGCTGCACCGCGACAGCACGGGGTCGCTGGCGACCATCCGCCCGAGGGAACTGGGACTCATGACCTCGGGACGGGCGATCAGCCACTCGGAGGAGAGCCCCCAGCAGCACGCCCGCTACCTGCACGGCGCCCAGCTGTGGGTGGCGCTGCCGGACGCGCACCGGACGGTCGAGCCGCACTTCCAGCATCACGCCGAGCTTCCGCAGGTCACCGCCCCGGGCCTGACCGCGACGGTCGTGCTCGGCACCCTCGACGGAGCGACGTCGCCAGGCACGACGTACACCCCGATCGTCGGCGCGGACCTGGCCCTGGCGGGCGGCACGGAGGTGATGCTGCCCCTCGATCCGGACTTCGAGTACGCGGTGCTGTCCATGTCGGGCGAGGCCCACGTGGACGGGGTCCCGGTGCTCCCCGGCTCGATGCTCTACCTCGGCTGCGGCCGCTCCGAACTCCCGCTGCGCGCCGAGTCGGACGCCGGCCTGATGCTGCTCGGCGGGGAGCCGTTCGAGGAGGAGATCGTGATGTGGTGGAACTTCATCGGCCGGTCCCACGAGGAGATCGAGGCGGCCCGTACGGACTGGATGGAGAGCTCCCGCTTCGGCGAGGTCCACGGTTACGACGGGGGCCGCCTCCCGGCCCCGGCACTGCCGCCGGTGGCGCTGAAGCCGCGGGGGCGCGTGCGGTGACCTGGGGGTACGAGTAGCGGTGGCGAGACCCGTGTCGGGCATCCGCACGGGGCCCGCCCCACGCCGCTACGGGTACCTCACCACTTGGACTCCCAGTACAGGGCGTTGAAGGCGACCCGGAGCGGCGCGGCTCCGCTGCTGTCGTACGCCCAGCTGCTGCCACCGTTGTTGGAGTCCCGGACACATCCGTGCTGTCCCAACCGGTCGGCGGCCTGTCCCGGAAGAGACCGGGGAAACGACGCGACGGGTGAGCCTCCCACAAGAGGCTCACCCGTCCGTCTTCGACACTCGACTGACCCGGTCAGGTCAGGTCAGCTGGGTCTTCAGCTGTTCGTCGGAGCACCGCCTGCGTGATCGGATTCTCACTGAGCAGGTACTTTGCGGTGCACGCGTGCCTCCCAGGGCACCAGAGTCAGTGACGCTTTCAAGGGGGCGGCGTCCTGGACGTTTCCGATGACAAGGTCGGCGTGCTCCCAATCGGCGGGGAGGCGGACGTGCGCCGGTTCGCCTGTGAAGTTGCCGAGGACGAGGAGTTCCGTGTCCTCGTACCGGCGTGTGAAGGCGTACACGCGCTCGTCGTCCGGGAGCAGTGGCGTGAAGTCGCCGTGAGCCACGACGGGTTCGGTGTGTCGCAGAGCGATCAGGCGCCGGTAGTAGTGATAGACGGACGTGCTGTCGGCCATGGCGGCCTCGGCGTTGATCTCCACGTGGTCGGGGTGGACGGGGATCCACGGCTCGCCGCTGGTGAAGCCGGCGTTGGGGGAGTCGTCCCACTGCATGGGGGTGCGGGCGTTGTCCCGGCTCATGGCCCGCAGACCCTCGAGGACCCGCTCGGGATCTTCACCGCTCGCGACCGCGTGGGCGTAGTGGTTGAGCGACTCGATGTCCCGGAAGTCGTCGATCGAGGTGAACGCGGCGTTGGTCATGCCGAGTTCCTCACCCTGGTAGATGTAGGGCGTTCCGCGGTGCAGGTGCAGGTGCAGGTGCAGGTGCAGGACAGGGGCCAGCATGGTCGCGGACCGCTCGCGGTACTGCGGGCCGTCGTCGCCGAAGCGTGAGACGATCCGCGGCTGGTCGTGGTTGTTCCAGTAGAGGCTGTTCCAGCCGGTGTCGTTGAGCCCGGCCTGCCAGCGGCCGAGCGATGCTTTGAGGTCGTGCAGGCGCAGCGGCCGAACGTCGAACTTGCTGTCCCCGTGGTCGAGAGCGACGTGTTCGAACTGGAAGACCATGTCGACCTCTGCACGGGCCGGGTCGGTGAAGAGTCTGGCCTCCTCGACGGTCACCCCGGGCATTTCGCCGACGGTCAGGAGACGGTTCTCACGGCCGGCGAAGACCTCGCGGTGCATCTCCTGGAGGAACTCGTGGATGCGCGGACCGCAGTTGAAGGACGGCGATCCGTCCCCGTACCGGCGGCCCTCGGGCACATGGCCGTCGGGCAGGGCCGGATCCTTGGAGATGAAGTTGATGACGTCCATCCGGAAGCCGTCGACGCCGCGGTCGAGCCACCAGCGCATCATGGCGTACACGGCCTGGCGGACCTCCGGGTTCTCCCAGTTGAGGTCGGGCTGCTTGCATGAGTAGAGGTGGAGGTAGTACTCGCCGCTGTCCCGGTCGTACTCCCACGCCGGCCCCGAGAAGGCCGAGCCCCAGTTGTTCGGTTCGGCCCCGGGCGTACCGGGCTCCATGCCGGGGCGGGCGGGCCGCCACCAGTACCAGTCGCGCTTGGGGCTGTCCGGGCCGCTGCGGGCCTCGGCGAACCATGGGTGCTCGTCGGAGGTGTGATGGACGACCAGGTCCATGACGAGCTTCATCTCGCGCTCGTGGACGGCGGCCAGCAGTGTGTCGAAGTCGTCCAGGGTGCCGAAGGCCGGGTCGATGTCCTGGTAGTCGCTGATGTCGTACCCGTTGTCGTCCTGCGGTGACGGGGAGACGGGTGACAGCCACAGGACGTCGACGCCGAGGCCGGCGAGGTAGTCCAGGCGGCTGGTGATGCCGGGAAGGTCGCCGATGCCGTCACCGTTGCTGTCGCGAAACTGCGAGGGTAGATCTGGTAGACGACGGCCGATGTCCACCAGGGATGTGTCTCGGTCATTTGATGGAACCTCGCATCGCTCCGGAGATCACCCAGCGCTGGGCGAAGACGTACAGAAAGAGAACCGGCGCCAGCGCCATGAGGTAGGAGGCGAAGGCCACGGTGTAGTCGGTGTGGAACTGGCTCTGGAAGATGAACTGCACCAGGGGCAGCGTCTGCGCGCTGGGGTCGGAGAGGACGACCAGCGGCAGAAGGAAGTCGTTCCAGGCCCACAGGCAGGTGAGGATGCCGACGGTGGCGTTCATCGGGGCGAGCAGGGGGAAGATGATCCGCCAGAAGATTGTCCAGGTGCCGGCGCCGTCGGTACGGGCCGCCTCTTCGAGTTCCCTCGGCACCGACCGCAGGAAGCCGACGTACAGGAAGATGTTGAAGGACAGTCCGTAGACGACGTACAGCAGGATCAGCCCGGCCTGGTTGTCCAGGCCCAGCAGGGCGGTCTGCTTGACGACCGGCAGCATGATGATGGGGAACGGGACGAACGAACCGACCGTGCCCCGAGTGCTGTCCCCCTCGATGTGGATGTCCAGCACAGCGACTTCACCCACTGGGCCCGCGGCGCGGCGGCCACCGCCATCCAGGCCTACGTCCTGGGCGACGTGACGGCAACGGGCTGAGGCCGGTCACCGGTGCGGAGGTGAACAACGACCGCGACGGGGGCGGGGGAGTCGCCTCGCCCCCGTCCCACGGGCCGGTCAGGCCCCTGCCGGGTCGAGGAAGTGGAAGCCGGGCCGGGGGTGCATGAGGAAGTCGTGGTGCGAGATGTTCCACGCATAGGCACCCGCGAGGGCGAATGCCACCCGGTCGCCGGCGCGCAGACCCGGTGCCGGGACGTGACGGGCCAGGAGGTCCTTGGGGGTGCACAGCTGGCCGGTCAGCGTGACCCGGTCATGCCGGGCAGCCGGACGGGGCCAGGGGTGGGGCCAGGTGTCCACCGGGAGGACGGAGCAGGGCTGGTCGTGACCCTTGGTCGCCGGGGTGCGCAGGTGGTGCGTGCCGCCGCGGACGACGGCGAACTCCTCACCGTGGCTGTGCTTCACGTCCAGCACCTCGGTGGCGTACCAACCGCAGTACGCGGTCAGGGCGCGGCCCGGCTCGATGCGCAGGGTGAGGGCGGGGTGGGCGGCCGTGAGGCGGGCGAGCCCGGTGCCGTACGCCGTCCAGTCGAAGCGCTGGTCGGGCGCGGCGTAGTCGACGGTCATGCCGCCGCCGACATTCACCTCGGCGAGGCGGACGCGGTGGCGGGCGGCCAGCTCCGTCGCCCACGTCACGATGGATTCGGCGACCGCGAGCTGTTCGGGGGCGCGCAGGCCGCTGGCCAGGTGGGCGTGGACGCCGCGCAGCCGCAGATGCGGGTAGGTGCCGTCGCTGAGCAGGCGGACGACCGTGTCGGCGTCGGCGGGGTCGAGGCCGAACGGGGTGGGCCGGCCGCCCATCGCCAGCGAGCTGTCCGCCAGCGAGCCGTCGGACACCGCGAGGTTGAAGCGGAGCAGGACCCCGGCCTTCGCGTCCGCCCTCCGGGCCAGCTCCGCCAGCATGTGCAGCTCGTACACGCTCTCGACGTGGAAGCGTTCCACGCCCAGTTCCAGGGCCGAGGCGATCTCGGCCGGCGTCTTGCCGGGGCCGCCGATGGCCAGCGGGCGGCCCGGTACCGCCTTGCGGACGTGGGCGAGCTCCCCACCCGAGGAGACCTCGTAACCGTCGACGTACGGGCCCAGCGCGGCGAGGATCTCCGGCTCCGGGTTGGCCTTCGCGGCGTAGTACAGCTCGACGTGCTCGGGCAGGGCTGTCCGTACGGCGGCTGCGTGCTCGCGCAGCGCCGCCAGGTCGTAGACGTACGCCGGGAGCTCGTCGGCGGGCAGGGAGATGACGCGGTCACGCACCGCGGCGGTGGGGGCGGTCATCGGGCGTCGCTCCAGATGTCGTGGTCATGGACCGTTTCGGACAGCACGTCCTCGGCGAGCGGGGAGGGCAGGCGGACGTAACCGGCTTCGCGGTCGGCCTTGCGTTCCCAGCGCGTCAGCAGGTTGGCCTTGGCGGGCAGCGGTACGCCCGCGAGCAGCGCGGCGAGCCGCGGCGGGCAGCCGTACCGGTCCGCGTACGCCTGGAGGGTGGCCCGGACCTCGGCCCACAGGGCGCGCTCGGTCTGCGGATGCAGGTCGGCGACGGCGGCGAGCATTTCGGCGACGTGGTTGACCAGCAGGCAGTAGACGACCCGGTCCCAGCCGCGCTCGGCGTCGTACGTCATGGGGCCGGCGACCGCGGCGGGCAGCCCGTCGAGGGCGTCGGCGTGGTGCTGGGGGAGGAGCTTGGTGCCCTCCAGGTCGCGGAAGAGGACCTGGGCGGGCATGCCCTCTTCGTCGACGCAGACGAGGACGTTCTGCAGGTGCGGCTCCAGGACCAGGCCGTGGTCGAAGTACCCGGCCAGGACGGGTGGGACGAGCAGCTTCAGATACGCCGACCACCAGTCGAGGGCGGTCCCCGGCCCTGCCCCTTCGAGGAGCCGGGAGATGTGGCCGGGACCGGTCGGGTACTCGTCGGCGACGGCCGCCGCGAGCAGCGGGGTGGTGCCGGGCAACAGCCTCGCCGCAAGGCCCTCGCGGACGATCACGCCGAAGCCTTCGAGCAGGGCGCGGTCCGGAGCACCGTCGGGCCCCGGCAGAAGCAGGCTTCGGTAGGCGGGCTCGCGGAGGACGGCGCTGCCGGGGAAGCGGGTGGCCATGGCGTTCAGGACCGGCTCCAGCAGCCGGGTCATGGCCACCGCGCCGGACAGCTCGTAACTGGCGTTCTTGCGCAGGCAGTTGGTGATGCGGACGTTCAGGCTGAACTTCAGGAACGTCTCGCCGTCGTACAGGGTGCGTACGGACGCGGTGGCGGCGAACGGCTTCCCGGCCGGGGCCAGTTCGAGGATGTCGCCCCGCTCGACCGCCTCGCGCAGCCCGGGGTGTCCGCTCAGCATCTCGTACTGCCACGGATGGGCGGGCAGCAGCCGGTAGCCGGCCGGGACGTCGGAACGCAGCCGGTCGAGCACGTCGGCCGAGCCGCGCTCGGCGGTCTCCTGCGCGATGAGATGCTCGCGCACCGCGAGGTGGCGTAGGGGGAAGGAGGCCCCGGTCTCGGGCGCGTACGACAGCCATGAGGCGGTGTCGCCGCTGCGTGCCTTGGGGGTGGGGTGGAAGCGATGGCCGAACAGCAGCGACTGCTCGGAGGCCAGATAGGTGGCGAGCCCGTCCGTGACGCCGACGCTCGGCTGGGGCCGTGCGGCGCGTACGCCGAGGGCGGCCGTGACCGCCTGGTGGCTGGAGGTGATCTGGTCCAGGAACTCCTCGTTGCGCACGCCCGTGCGCGACGACAGCTCGTCCTGCGTGTACGCCGCGAGGCGCCGCCAGTCGATCTCCCTCCAGTCGCCGTCGCGCCGCTCCCGCACCGGCCCGGTGAAGCGGTGCGCGCCCAGCAGCGACGTACGGCGCAGGGCGACGCGCAGCAGTACGCCGCGGCGGGGCAGACGCAGCAGCAGGTGGCCGTCGGTGACGGTCCGGTGCTCAGGGCCGGGCATCTCTCGCAACAGGCAGTTGAGGAGGGTGTGGGCCACGGCGTCGTCCGCGGTGGGAAGCCCGCTGGGGGTGGCGGAGACGGGGGTGGCACCGATCGAATCGGTCAGCGGCATAAACGGCTCCAGCGGATGCGGAGAGAGCGGAGGTTCGGGGACGGAGGGCGGCGTTTCCCGTGGCCGGCCAGGGGCTTGGGGAGCGCGGGGGCGCTCATCGTGCCATCGCCGCCCGCAGGAGGTAGTTGGGGCCGGTGGTGTAGTGCTTGTTGATGTCCGCTGCCCCCGAACGCTCCTTGGTGAGCAGCGTTCCCGCGGTGACCATCGCCTTGACCGGCAGCTCGTGGGCGTCGAGCACATGGGCGCGCAGGATCCCGCCCGGCTCCCCGGCCCCGGTACCGAGCCGGTCGACGGCCTCGGTGAGCCGGTCGCGTACGAGGTCCAGCAGCGTTCCCAGCGGGGCGCGGCCCTGTCGGGCGAGCCCGAAGGCGTAGGCCCCGGTGCACAGGTGGACGGTAATGGTGGTGAACAGGTCGGTGACCGGCCTGTCGTCCTCGCCGAAGATCCGGGCGTCGTCGAAGTCGGACGGCTCCGGGGCGTCGGCTCCCAGAGTCTCTCGCATGCGGGCGGTGTTGATCCGCGGCCCGTCGTTGTCCTTGAGCAGCAGCCGTAGACGGGATCGGCCGTCCCCGTCCCGGTCCAGGACGACGGAGATGTTCTGCTGGTGGGACTCCAGCGCGATGCCGTAGCCGAAGAGCGTGGTCTGCCAGTCGAGGAGCAGGGTGAGGCAGGCGTCGAGCAGCGCGATCGGGTCGCCGCCGTAGAAGCGGTCGGCGAGGTGGTCGATCACCATTGCGCCGCTTGGTGCCTCGCTCAGCAGGGCGGCCATGGGCGTGACGACGGCGGAGTCGAGTCCGGCGGGGTAGCGGCGGGCAAGTACGGCGAGGAGTTCGTGCCCGGCGTGGGCGTACACCGTCTCGTCGGCGTGCAGAACCGTGTCGCGGAAGCGCGGCTCGCGGGCGACCACCGTTCCCAGGAGGCGCTGGCCGGCGGCGCCGTCGACGAGGGTGCCCGGCTTGATGGTGCGGCGGTTGCGCAGGCCCAGGGTGGCGGTGGCGAGCGGCAGTTTGAGGTGGAGGGCCGGGTCGGCGGCGAGAGCCACCGTACGCATCGACAGGGTCGGTACGGCCTCGAGATACGGGTGGTCGGCGAGCACGGCGCGGTCCTGGAGGCCCGTCGCCCGCAGTGCCTCGCGCAGGGGCGCTCCGACGGTGAGCGGGTGGACGGGGAGGGCGATATGGCTGTGGAAGAGCTCCGGGAGGCCGAGGATCGCCGGCGTGGGCCACCGGTCGGGAAGCCGGGCGGTGCCACCCGGGACGGTGAGGGCCTCGCGCGGCACGGCGATCCAGCGCAGCGCGAAGCGGGGGTGGAACTCTGGGGCGTAGGCGCGCAGTTGCTCTTCGTCCAGGCCGGAGCGTCCTCGCGCGGTGGGGTAGACCGGGTGGTCATGGCGGGCGGCGAGGGTGTCGTGGGCGAGTCCGCCGACGAGGCCCGTCCAGTCGGCGGGGTCGGCGCCGTGACGGCCGGTGAGACGGCCGGTGACCTCCTCGCGGGTGCGGGCGTGCAGCCGCATGGTGGCCAGGGTCTGGCGGCACTCCTCGGCGAAGGTGCCGAAGCCGGCCCGGTCGGCGGGGTGCGCGTGCGCGCTCAAGGCGGCGAGGACGTCGTCGTGGGACACGAGCTCACGGCCGTCCGACTCCCGTACGAGCAGCGGCAGTCGCGCGGTGTACCTGTTCTGGAAGCCGTCCTCGGCGACCGGGAGCAGCAGGGCGTCACCGTCCGCGTCGTGGGGGAGCCGCAGCCAGAGGCCGTCCTCCCGCTCCACCGGCGTGGAGCGGGTGCGCAGGCCCGCGACGTCCTCGCGCAGCAGCGCACCGAGCACGCGCAGCAGCAGGTCCGCCTCCGTGCCGACGGCTGTGGTGGTCACCGTCATGGAGTGAACTCCCAGCGCTGAGCGGCGAGGAAGTCGGCCACGACCCGGTCGACGGTTTCCTGGTCGGTGCCGGTGGCCCGGACCACGCCGAGGTAGTCGCGGTTCGTGTGGTACAGACCGTGCCGCTCGCCGACCTCGCGTAGTGGCCGGTACGTCAGGTTCACACCGTCCACGACGAGATCGGCGGCCGCCGGGGCCGATGTCAGCGTGCCGGCCCTGTCGGCGCAAGGGCATTCGAGCCGGGCTGCGCCGTCGGTACGGGCGCCCAGGTCGGCGGGCAGCGGCTCGCCCAGGTGCGTACGGAGTATGTGCTCGAAGAGCGGGATGTCCAGCAGTTGGGCCAGCAGCAGGTCGCACTGGTCCCCGATGGCACGGTAGTTGACCTCGATGATGCGGGCGCGGCCCTCGTGCACCACGAACTCGGTGTGGCACGCGCCGAAGCCGACGCCGAGCGCGTCGAGCTGGGCGAGGATCTGCTCCACGACCGGCTCGGGGTGGGCGGCGACGAAGGTCAGCCGCTGCTCGACGAAGTACGGCGGGGCGGACAGCCCGGTGTGGAAGCCGCCCAAAACGTGGCGTACGCGACCGTCACCGAGCGTCTCGAGGGTGTAGAGCTCGCCGGCGAGGTACTCCTCGACGACCAGCGCCGCCTCCGGGCGCCGCTCCTGGATCTCCTTGCAGCGCAGCAGCAGGTCCTCGGGGCCGTCGGCGAGCACCACGTCCTCGCTGGCCACGCCCTCGCGGGGCTTGACCACGCAGGGGAACGGCACGTCGAGGCCGGTGAGTACGGCCGGGTCCTGGCCGGCGGCCAGCTCGGTCGACCACACCGTGTCGGCCCCGGTCACGGCGAGGTGGCGGCGCATATGCGCCTTGTCCTTGGCGCGCAGCGCGGCCTGCCAGGGCTTGGCGGGGAGCCCGAAGTAGTCGGCGGCGAGGGCGGCCTGGGTCTGCAGGTGGTCGCTGTTGGTGAAGACCGCGTCGGGTGTGTGGTGGGTCGCGAGCCGGGTGATGACCGCGCGGAAGTCGCGTACGTCGCACTCCAGGACCTCGATGTCCGGGTGCGTGCGGCGGTGGGCCCGGGGCTGGTCGGTGAGCACGGTGACGTCGAGGCCGAGCCGGGCTGC
The DNA here is from genome assembly GCF_053591895.1 of Streptomyces sp. NPDC002867. NCBI lineage: Bacteria > Bacillati > Actinomycetota > Actinomycetes > Kitasatosporales > Streptomycetaceae > Streptomyces > Streptomyces sp. NPDC002867. The sequence continues at coordinate 219,966 of NZ_JBSFUR010000001.1, forward strand.
GGCGGGGAGGAAGCCTTCGGTGACCGAGTCGGTGGGGTTCAGTGCGAGCAGGTACAACCGCATGGGCGGTGGCCCCTTCCGAGTCGAGGACGTGGGGACGGGCGGCGTGGGGAGAGGCCGGCGGCGGCGCAGGCACCGACCGGCCCTCGTCCTCGGCGCGGCAGCCGAAGTTAGGCAACCCTAAGTTATCAACTCCCGTGCGGCTCGCGGAAATCGACCCCCCTGATCGCCGGGGTGGGCGTTCGACTAAGGTAAGGCTTACCTTTTCATTCTGTGACGCCCGAGCTACCGTGCCGCTCCATGAAGGACTGCCGATGACCATGGCCACAGGGACCGCGACAGCCGGCCCCGTCGTGACCGCGGCCTCCGCGCTCGCCCGTACCTACCGCGAACTCGTGGCCTCATGCGAAGCGCTGAACGTGCGGATCGCTTCCGTGGCACCCGAAGTGCTCCTCGACGGGGCCGAACTGACGCGGAGCGAGAAAGCGCTGGACGCCTTCATCGACGCCGAGTCCGCCCGCATCCGGGAACATCACAGACATGCGCCCCGCAGGGACGTCGCCGCCTCCCGCGTCCTGCACGACTACCTCTGGTCCGTCAGTCTGCTGATGAGCGGCCCCTGGTACTTGGAGCGGCGCGTGCCGCGCATCGCCCCGCAGGATGTCCGCATCGACGTCGAGGCGGCCGCGTTCGCGATCGTCCCGGGTTCCGACTTCGCCTGCCTGCCCGACGACCCGGCGGCCGGGATGCCAGGTGTCCGGGTGGTGGCACACGAAGAGGCGCTGGGCGCCGAGCTGCGCGCCGCCGTCGCCGACCACGTAGGACCTTTGCTGGCGGCTGTCGGGCCCCATGCGCGCCGCAGGCCAAGGGCCTTGTGGGGCATGGCCGGCGACGATCTGGTCTCCGGGATCTGGTACCTCGGCCGCATGCTCGACCAGGAGGACCGGGCGATCCAGGCCGCGACCGAGCTGCTTCCGACGGCCGTCCCGCCCTTCCCCGGCGGCGCCGACTTCCGCCGGCTGGCAGGTCGAGACGGGCGGCGGCACCCGACCCGCACACGCCTCGGCTGCTGCATGTACTACACCTTCGACGCCGCCCAGGCGTGCTCGACGTGCCCCCGGACCTGTGACTCGGAGCGCTTGCGGAGGCTGGAGGACGCGGGCTGACCGCGGCGGAGAACGGCGGCGGGCCGGCACCGCGGCGTACGGCTTCTCCGTACACCTCCGACGCCGGCCCGGCAGAGGTCAGGACCCGCAAGGGCTGAACAGCTCACCGCGGTCGCCCTGTCGGTCAGGCGGGCGACGGGGGGTGCCTGCGCCGCGGTCAGCCGCGTGGTGAGTGCGGTGAGTCGCCGGACCAGCGCGTCGGGATCGGATCTGGTCATGGCGGTGAGCCCGATGGTCGCCGTCCCGTGACTGAGCGGTCTGAACCTGCCTGCACGGCGCACCGCGGCGGCCGCGGCGGGCACCACGGGGACACCGAGACCGCACTCGACCATGGCGATCTGTGAGGTCACCGACCGTGCCCAGTGGGCCGGGAGAGGGCTGAAACCGGCGGTTCGGCACAGCGAAGCCATGGCGTCGTGGCAGTCGGGCGAGATGTGGCGGTGAAGCCACACCCAGGTGTCACCCGAGAGCTCCGCCAGCTCCAGTGGATCGGTGGTGCCGGCCGCCGGGTGATCGGCGGGAAGGGCCGCGACGAACCGGTCGACGAACAGCGAGGTCGCCGTGGTGCCGCGTACCGGCGCGGTCTGGCGCACGATCGCCCAGTCGAGCGTGCGGTCGAGCAGGCCGGCTGCGGCCTCATGGGTGTCGATCTCCTGAGTGCGGATCTCGATGTCGGGTACGGCGTCGTGGCAGCTCGCCGACCGCCCCGTCCTGGCCTACGACGCACCGGCTGCGGTGCCACGGTCTGCGAGGACCTCGACGCCGCCTCCATCCCGTTCCTGGTGTCGTCGCCGAGCAGGAGCTCTCCGACCACGGCAACCTGCTTGACCGCTTCCTCGCACTCCCCGTGCCCAGGATTTCGTGTACGGCGAACAGAACAGCTCGCTGTCCTCCCTCCGGGCACTGGCCGCAGGCGGTGTCGAACTGGCCGATATCAGCCACAGCGCCCACTTCCCGATGTACTCCAACCCACTCGAGATGTGGTCTCGCATCGCCGACTTCGTATCACGAACCGACGTCGGCTGCTGACGGTGGTACGCACGCTGCGCGTCCGGATGCGTCCTCGCGGCGATCAACAAGAGCCCTGGGCAGCGCGGTGCTCCGCGCTGCCCAGGGCGATCGGGCCCGCCGGCCGGTGCCTGTTCAGGCGGACCCTGCCTCTCGGTGGGCGGACGGGTAGTCCTCGGCCAGGGCTCGCTCGAGGTGCTCGGTGCGGAATCCGGCGCGGACAGACCACCAGTAGCCGACCAGGGAGAGCACGAGGAGGGCCAGCAGGGGCGTACGGTTCAGGCGGCGCCGGCTCGGTCTGCGGGCCGTATGCGCCGTAGTAGGAGTGCGGCAGGATGGCCAGGAGGACGGTGATCAGCCAAATGCCGCCGTCGAGGTGCTTGCGCCCCTCAGTCGTACCGGTTGCCGACCGGACGTGCCGGAGCGGCGCTTGCCGGCGATGAACTGCCGTCCGGTGGTTTCCATCACTGCTCCAGATCTGTATCGGCCGGTCCGGCGGGCGGGGCGGTCTGCTCGCCCCACAGATCGCCGAGCGTTTAACCGTGCGGGAAGGGGTCGGTCACGTCCAGGACGAACTGGCTGAACGCGGTGATCCAGCCGCGCCCGCTGATCGTCGGCAACACGGCCTCGTACGGGCCGGCCTGGGAGGTGCCCACGAGCGTGCCGGTGATCGACTCGTGGACGAACGGTGTGTTCAGCGGGAGTTCGTGGCATAGTCGGCGGCCGCGCCACCGAGGAGGCTGCCGCTCCTATGGCGTCTGTTCACCAGCGTCCGCGTGCAGTCCAAGACACAGCCAGTTGAATGCCCGGAGCACTGGGGCGACCGCGTCGCGCGCGCGTGCCGGGGGTTCGCCGGACATGACGCGCCGTTGGATCTCACGCAGGGCCGCCCGGTGCGTCCCGGCGATGGCGCCCGCGAGGAGCGCGGGCATCGGGAGGCCGATGGTGTCCGGTGCGCCGACGGCGCTCGGCGGATGCTCGGCCAGAGCGGTCACAAGTTGGGCCTCGGCGCGTTCGCCGATCTCGCGCCCCGTCCTCGACGGCAGCACCCCCAACGTCCTGAACGCCCTCGTCCAGGGAGTCGTCACCGCCAAGCAGGAAGCCCGCGCCCTGGGCCACACGCTGGCGGTCGGCTTCAACGCCGTGCCGACCTTCGATCCGGCCGATACCTTCTGGAGCGAGCTCGCCGCCCTGGCCGACGCATGCTTCCTGGAGAGCCTGGACTACGTCGGCCTGGACTTCTTCCCCGACGTCTTCCGTCCCATCGCCCCCGACCGGCTGGCCGCAGCGGTCACCGCGGTCCTCACCGCTTTCCGGCGCACCGACCTGCCGAACGCCGGCATCCCGGACACGGTTGCGATCCGCGTCTGCGAGAACGGCTGGCCCACCGGTCCCGACCGTCCGGAGCAGAGGCAGGCCGCGGTTCTTGACATCGTCGTCCGGACCGTGGCCGCGCTCGCGGCCGACCTGAACATCGACGGCTACTCGTTCTTCGCCCTGCGGGACGCGGACAGCGGCGCAGCGGGGCTCTTCCACCGCTTCGGTCTCCTGCGCGACGACTACACCCCCAAGCCGGCCTTCGAGACGTACCGCCGACTCATCGACGAACTGGGCAACCCACCGCTCGTATCCCGGTGACGCCTCCGTCCCCTGGACGGCACCGAAGCGCTGTCGCTTCTCATGGACATCGAACACGGCACAGTGGAAGTGCCTCCCGAAGCCATGAACAACTGCTGTCGAAGCTGAGGTTCTGGCTCGCCTTCCGTGTAGGGACACGCTGAGTGATTGTTGGAGGTTGGTGCCCTGGCTGACTTGCACCGCGGCCTCCGTACTCCGCCTGCCGCCCTTGACGGCAGACCACTACCCAATTTTGAGCGCGTTCAAATATGGTTGGGTTCGGCCGAAGAGGCCGAGTGCAGGGCGGCTGCCCGAGCGCATGGGGGAAGGGGTTGGCATGGGACGACAGTTGTGGCGCTCAATCGCTTTCATAGGGGTGGTGGTGGGGCTGACGGTGTCCTGCGGCTGGGCTGCGGCGATCCACGCCGCAGAGGTTTCAGCGGATCAGGTTGAGGGGGAATGGACGAGCGAGGCGGGCACATCCCTGACCTTCCACGAGGATCACACCTTCACCACCGCGCACTTCGACGAGTTGCCCGTCGCATCAGACTGCAAGAACCCTTCGGCCTTGTCCTCTGGTCGCTGGGCGTTCTATGCCCCCACTGAAGCCGACCAGATCAACACCGCTGAAGAGACCGCCACACGCGGCACCGTGCTGTCGCTGGTCTTCTCCGCCGACGACTGCGACGTGGACGCCTACCTCTTCGGTGACGAAGGCGACCCTGTGATGTGTCCGACTGGGGACCCGGATGTCGGCTGCCCGAGTGACGGCTACCTCCACCGACACCAGCCCACGGCTTCCGGCTCCTGAAGCGGCCGCGACTCGGCCGGTCGGCTCAGGCAAGTAGTACTCGCTTCCGCAACAGCTTGAAGCCTGCGCGGCCGAACACCTGGCGCTTGAGCATCTTGATCCTGTTGACGTGTCCTTCGACAACGCCCGAGTTCCCAGGCAAGGTGAGGCCGGCGATGACGGCGTCACGGTCACGGTCTATGCCTGAGCGGCGACATCATGATGTCGGGCCTGGTGTGGGATCTCCGCATCCAAGTCCGCGAGAGTCGGGGGCGTCGCTCCCGCCCGGCCGACTGCCGCGGCCGATCCGAGAGGAGGGCCAGACATGAAGTCCACCGGAGAATTCGCACCCAATTCGAGTGTGCATGCCGAATTGGACTTCGCGCTTCCCGCTGATCCGTCCGGGTTCCGTCGTCTGGTCGGAGGGTGGTTCGTCGACGCGGTGCAGAAATTGGCCGGCCCCGCACTGAATCCCTTCGAGCCCGGTCTTGACCTGGCCGGCCGAGGGCATGTGCTCAAGGAAAGCGGAGTTCCCTTCGGAAGCCCCGGGGAGCTGTGGGGATCGCTCTGGGTCGCGGAGATGCACCGGGGTAGACGCAAGCGCTCCGGAGAAGTCTGGACACCCGCGGCGTGGGACGCCTTTCTGGACCGCCTTGACAGGGTGCCGCTGAACGCCACGCTCAGACTGAGCGTGTTGGACCCGGACGGCTACCCCGCGGCGCCGTGGTTCCAGGTGACGGCCGAGCGCGACGTGGACGCTCCCGAGTGGGTCTGCCTCATGGTCGACCGGTCGTCGGAGGACTTCTTCGCCCCGGACACCGGCCACGCCACCCAGCAGCGGTGGACCCAATTCCTCCGCCGCCGCCTGCAGGAGGCGGACCAGACGTGTCTCTACGGCTGCGTCACGGACGATGTAGAGACGACCACGCATCGCACAGCGCTTGAGGCCGCGCTCGGCCTGTTCCAGGACGAGACGCTGCCCGAGCTCGACGAGACGCTGCGCGGTTACTCATGGATCACCGTGTGCTCCCCCGGCGTTTCCAACCGCCTGGGCGGCGCAGCCAGACTTCGCGAATCAGAGGTGTTCGCCGGCATAACCCCGCTGAAGGACGGTGGCCTGGTACTCCAGGCCACACCGGACATGCGTTCCTACATGCCGGACCGCGTCGCCACGGTGTTTCAACAGCTCCGCACTGTGCTGCCGCCCGGTACACCGAGCGAGTTCGTCTCGGACGTGACTCCAAGGCTTGTCCACGAAGAGGCCTGACCCCTGGCCCAAGGCGTGTCCCGTATAAGGCTGTGAGCTGGGAGGTCGGCTGGCGGCACTGTCGGCCAATGGAATCTGAGGAGCCGAACGAGTGCCCGCTTCATGGTGCTGGGGTGAGCGCCCAGAGCCTGGTGGGGCGTCGGCTCGCGGCGGCCCTTGGGTCGTGGCATCTGCACGGCAGTGATGACCCCGCGGGCCCGCTGGATGTGTGGCTGATCGATGACCAGGGGGCCGCCATTCACCTCACGACCGGATCGGATTGGTGTCTGATCGTTGAGGCGTCGGAGCCGCACGCCGGCTACGACATGGGCGACTCGGGGCTCATCACCGTGGGAGCGATCGGAGGGAAGACATCGTTCGCAGACCACATCGGGGAAAGCGTCCTGGCGGTGCGGGAAGACCACGAACCGAACACCGGACGCGTCGCCCTGGAGCTCACGTTCTCCACCGGTCGGGTCCGTTGTGAGAGCTGGGCTGGTGACCTCCGCCTGACCGCGGTGTGATGATCTTGGTGTGGGTGGTGGATCATGGCGTCGGAGTCGTCCTGGTCCGGTGATAGCGACAGTCCTTGAGAGACGTACACCCGCCGGTCTGTTCGAGCAGTAGACGCGTTGGTCACGATGGCGGTCACGTGGGTGTCGGGCCGACGCCTTGAGCCGTCTGGGGACTTGATCCCTATATCCAGAGCGGTGGTGCCCGATGCTCTCGTGACCGCCATCGTCGTCACACTGCCCACTTGATCACTCGTTGGTGAATGTGGTGCGAGCCGACCGCATGGTGACCCCTCGTGATGCCCGAGCCTGCAGCTCCGACGCAGACCGGGGCCTGTGCGGTGAGCTGGTGCCTCGCCCATCACGCGGGCGTCCGGCAAGAAGTCCAGCATCACCCGGCGCTGGGTGAAGAACGACCGCCTCAACCACGCCGGATACCTCTGGGCGTTCTCCGCGATCAGCGCCTCGACCGGCGCCAAAGCCCACGACCGGCCGGCGTCGCGACAACCACGCGGACTGGCACGCGGCCGCCCAGCGCAACTGCTTCAACCGCATGATCGGCCAGCGCTACGACTGCCTCCAACAGAACCATCGATATGACGAGGCACTGGCCTTCCCAGTTCCACTCCACGAGGTGGGCACAGCGGCCGCATAACCAGAGGCCGTATCTCACCGGCAGCGATCAGGAGCATGCCTAGCGGGGCAGGCGGCCCAGCACAGCACGGAACCTCTCCCGCCCTGCCGTGACGCTCGCGTCCCACAGGCCTGAGGCGTCACCGCTCAGCGAGAGGGATTGGAGCTGTTGTTCCTCGGCGAGAAGGCCGGCACCCGCCATGTTCTGGTCCAGCATCCCCATCGCGGGGCAGTGGTAGAGGCAGCCGAGCAGCTTGTTGAACAAGTTCCTGAGGGCGGCCGTGTGGTGCTCTCCGTCAGCTCGTCGCCGGTCATAGTGGCGCGTGGGGCTTCAGTGAGGAGGGCGGCGAAGGCCCACATGTGCCCGGCTGATGCCAGCCGTTGGTTCTTGACGGTTCGGGCCACGACGACGTGGCTGCGGCCGGAAGCTCGTGCGACGGGGGTGGCACCGGCGTATGCCTTCATTGCTCTGGCCTCCCCGAAGCGCTCGCGATCGTCGCCGAGCTCAGTATGACGCTGTCGCAGGCGGCATCGAGTTGCCCGAGGAGAACTACGGTTGTTGTCCCATGGCCTGTTCGACCTGGGGCAACTGGTGGAGGTGATCCGCGCGGAAGATCGCCCGCAGCCGCTCCACCTCGGCCTCCATGCCGCACCGTGGGCGGCCGGCCCGCTTCAGCAGCGCACGCAGCCGGCTGCGGGTGCGTTTGGGCGGCGTCGGCCGGTGTGGGTGCGGCCAGCCAGAACCAACCGAGCGCGCCGAGAGTCGAGCCCGGGCCTGCCAGTGCCCTGGAAGGCCGCGAGGGCGGGGTAGTACTCGCGCAGGTGGGAACGGAGCCGGTTGATCATCTGCTGCCGGTCCCAGACCGCGTCCTGGTGGGCGCGGGCGAGAACTGCGACGGCCTGCCCGGCTTCGTTGCCGGAGGGCAGGGCCGGTGGGCATGCCGGTCGGTCCGCAGGATGTTGGCCAGGACGCGGGCGTCAGCAGCGTCGGACTTGGCCCGGGAAACGCTCCCGCGGTCGCGGTAACGGGGGGCAAGGGGGGAGTGGCCCCGGCCTGGTCCCTCGTTTGAAGCCTGTCGTGGCGATCACGTGAGCCAGATGACGGTCAAGCGGGCACGTCAGATGTTGGTGGTGACCTCAGTGCCGGATTAGACCGCCGACTGGGACGGGAGCGACGTGGCCGGTTGCCGGAACGGTCTGCGCCAGGGCGAGGCCGATGTCGAGCAGCGAAGATCGGCCGAGGCGAGCGACGTCGGGAATCGGAGTCCAGACCGACTCGGCGGTTTCGCCGTTCAGCTCAGGCCGGAGTTGGCCGCCGGTGATGCGGACCTGGTAGAAGATGCCGACATTCTGGAGCTCGGGCCGACCGGGCAAGCGGCGCTCTGCCGCCCGCTGGCGAACACGCGGCGGCACGCCTCCGCCTGGTCGTCGATTTCGACGGCGCGGACCAGCTTGGCCAAAGCCGAGTACCCCTGAATATTCCCAACGGGTCGTCCCGTATGGTTATTTCATGACGCTGCCCAGCGCCCCGCGTGGGCGTCCCAGAGACAGTCGTGCCCATCAGGCGATCCTGAGCGCTACGACCGAGTTGGTGACCGAAGTCGGCTACGCCCTCACCTCAATTGGGGCGGTGGCGGCTCGGGCCGGCGTCGGCAAGGACACTGTTTACCGGCGCTGGTCGGGCAAGGCTGAGCTGGTGTACGAGGCGGTCTTCACCGAGGCCGAGGCGGCTCCGGCACCGGACACCGGCACGCTGGCTGGTGACCTGACCGCGCTGCTGGAGGCCCTGATCCAGGAGTTCTCTGCCCCAGCCGCTGCTGCCGCCCTGCCGGGCCTGCTGGCCGACTTTGCCGCCGACCCAGCCTTGCAGGCCCGCATCCGCTCCCAGTTCCTCGCCCCGGCCAAGGACAGCTTGGTGGCGGTGTTCGAGCGAGCCGTCCAGCGCGGGGAGGCTGACCAGAACGTGCCGGTCGATCTGGTTCTGGACACACTGGCTGGGGCCGTCTTCTTCCACGTCGGCCTGGTGGGCGGGCAGCCCAGCCTCCGGCTGGCCACGCAACTGGCGGCCATCGTGGGCCGCGGAATCGAGACCCGATGAACGCCTGGTTCCTCACCGCTGGGATAACCGCCGGCGCGGTGGCTGCCCTCCACGCCATCGCGGGTGGTCGGGATGTCGTCCGACCCCTGCTGGCCGGCAACCTCCCCGATGAGCCCCGCAGTGTCCTGCACGCGGTCTGGCACATGGTCACGGCCGACCTGATGCTGGCGGCCGCCGCCCTGATCTGGCTGGCCCTGGGTGACCGTCCCGGCGGTGACACCATCGCCTGGCTCTTGGCGGCCCACTTCGTGGCCTATTCAGGCGTGTTCCTGGTGGTGTCACTGGCGGCGAGCTGGTCGAAGCCCTGGCTGCGCTTGCCGCAATGGATGCTGCTGTTGCCGGTGGCGGTTCTGGCGGCGGCCGGCGCAACGTGAACCGCCAGGGGCAGGCCGGCAGGCATGGGACGCGCGCCGATTGTCGTACACCGGCCCTCTGCCAGCGGGCGTCAGCGGGCCGGGACGAAATCCTGGGGACGGCCTGCTCCGGCCACGACCTCGTGGTGTTCCTGGAAGCGGCTGGGGTCGACCAGCCGGACGCTGTGCGCGTTCGGGTTCCCGGAGCGGCCCGTTCCCCTAACTCCGGGGCCCAGTGGGCCACAAGGCAGGCGGGGCGAAGACGCCCGCCCTGCACATGGTCCATGGGAAGAGGCCAGTCGCTGCGGAGAACGAGGTGATCCACGCCGAAGGCGGTGATCGCGAGGTCGACCACCACCGGGTCGTGGGCGAGGCAGTGGCTGAACCGTGCGTGTCCGGCGGTCGTCCTGAGCAGGCCGTCGTTGACCGCGCTGGTCCAGGCGGCGGGCGTGGACGGGACAGGCGCTGACGGAAAGCAGCGGGGGAGGGTGGCGCGTCCGAAGCGGTCGTGGTGGCCGACCGTGTCATGAACAGGTTCGGGGTGGGGGTCGGTCAGGCGGAAGACGGTGCCGTACTGGAAGCCCCCGCGGCGCTTGCCCGGTGGTCTGTACATCATCCGGTCGCGCGGATGCGTGCCGGCAAACCACGCACTGGTACCTCGCGCAGGAGCCAGGTCAGGTGCTCGATGTCGTAGCCGGAGTTCGGGCACGAGCAGCATCGATGGGTCACCAGCCAACACCCCGTCCGCCAGGCGTGGGCTGCACGCACCTTGAGCGCAATCCTGCCGGTCTCCGGGGGCTGAATGCCGGCCATCAGGGGTTCAGCTCCGCCCAGGAGGTGGCTCCGCCTGCGTGTGCGATCGTGCCGTACCGGACCGCCATGGCGGCCACGATGAGCATGCCGCGGCCGTGTTCCTCGTGCTGGTCGGGCTTCGACGTCGGATTGGGGCGCGGACCGCCGTCGGTGACTTCGATCCGCAGGAGCTGTTGCTGGATGCAGCGCACTCGCAGGGCGGCCGGCGGCAGGGCGTGGAGCACTGCGTTGGTGACGAGTTCGGAGATGATGAGCAGAGCATCGTCCAGTGCCGTCGGCGACACCCTCAGGTCGGTGAGGAATTCCTTGGCAATGCGTCGAATCCGGCTGACATCCTTGGCATCGGCACTCACCAGGGCGAGGTATTGGTCATTCGTGTCGACTGCCGCGGCTCCCTGACTTGCGCGGAAGAGCTGGTCGGTCGTAGTGGCCCTGCAGTGTGCAGGTGGTGCTTGAGCAGTCATCACAACCTCGGGTTTCCGCGGATGCAACGAGTGTCGTCGCGACCGCCGAGCGAGCCCACAAACTGGTAATTACCAGATATGACCACTTTGCGCATCGAGGGGTGATGTTGTCAATTCCGAAATCGCAAAAGATGTGGCCTATTTACTGCGATATCAGTGATGGAATGGCGTCATCTGTGTCGATCCAGTCGCCGCTGGCCAACCCTGCGCGCCGAGGCGGTTCGAGCCTGCCTTCTGCGAGGGGCAACAGCGCCCGTATCGTCAGTGCGGACGGGAACACACAGCGCTTCGCGACTACGTGGGGTCACCGGCTCCTGGCTCGGAATGCCCGTGAGTGCCATTCCCGGACCTCCTTCAGTGGATCGCCGTCCAGTTCCCAGGGCCAGGAGGTGGCGACCGCCGCGGTTGCTTCGAAGACCGGCCAGGCGTCCTGCGGGCGTGCTGCCTTCGTCAGCACGTAGGCAAGGAGGTTCAGGTCGGCGAGTGCTGCTGCGTGCCTGAGGAAGCCGGGCTGGGGCCAGGTGGCCAGTGCCTCGTCGACGAGGACGCGTTCGTGGGGCTGGTCCCAGTGCCTGCGTGCGGTCAGCGCGGTGATTCCTCCGGCCGCCAGAGCCCTGCGATACCGGTGGAGGCTGGCAGTGAGGCTCAGGGCTACTACGGGGGAGCCCGAGGGCGCAGAGGCGATGACCGAGTCGGTGAACTGGACGGTCAGGACGTTGGATCCGCATTCCTCCGGGGAGACGTAGTGCAGCATCTGCCGGTGGGCCTCGCGGTTCCAGGGATCCCGCGCGTTCACGGCCGTCCATGCGGGGTGGATCTGAGCCCAGGGTGCCCGCACCAGTCGGTAGTAGCTCAGCAGCCCGACCCAGGGGGCAGGGTCGGCCGGCGCGAGCTCTGCGGCGTCCTGGCACAGCGAGACCGTTGCGCTCAGATCGCTGCCGGCGCCGCCGGCTCGTGCCCGGGTGATGTCGGCGAAGGCCTGGAGAAGCATTGCGTCGGCACAGGCAGGATTCCAGGCGCGCCATTGGCCTGCCAGGACGTGCGCGTCGGGAAGCGAGCTGAAGATGAGCAGGCGGTGCATCCGCCGGTCCCAGTCCTCTCCCGGATCGCGAAGTGCCTGCTCTATCGGGTAGGTGAGGGCGCCGCGGTCGTTGCACTCGGCCAGGTTGTTTCCCTGGGCCGCGATCTGCGCTTCCAGATGTGTCAGGGCGCGGACCAGCGGCAAATCATCGAGCTCTGGCCGCAGCCGCTGGGGAGGGCGCTGACTTCGTTTTCGTGGCCACACGGTGATCTGCTCCATTTCATCCGCCGTCACGTGCCGGTGGCGCGACACCGTCGCCGCCGGCCGAGGACGGTCACCTCCGCGTGTGCTGTCCCGGCGTGGTCGTGTGTCCATTGCGGGAGGGCGGGAGCCCTGAGGTGTCTGCCGCCAGCAGGGCCGCTCCGAGGAGTGCCGCATCCGCGCCCAGTGACGAGATGTCGACAGGGGGCGCGGCGCGCCAGGTGAGTCCGCGCTGCAGGGTGCGGCGTACGGGCTCGGTGAGTGCTTCTCCGGCCGCGGTCATGCCGCCTGCCAGGACGATGCGCCGGTGGTCCAGGAGCACGGTCGAGGTGACGAGGGCTCTGCCGAGAGCGTCTGTTCCCTCGGCCCACAGGCGTGCGGCATGCGGGTCGGTGTCCAGGCGTGCGGTGATGTCGGCCGCGCTGTCGGCGATGCCTCCGGTGTGGCGGTAGCGGCGGACCAGGCCGCTGGCTGACGCGTAGGCTTCCAGGCATCCGTGCTGGCCGCAGGCGCAGAGTTCACCGTCGGCATGGACGGGGATGTGGCCGAACTCGCCGGCGAAGCCATGGGCGCCTCGTGTGATCCGGCCGTTGCTGACGATCCCGGCAGCCACGCCGGTGCCGAGGACGACGACGAGCAGGTCGTCGGCGTCGGCACCGGCGCCGAGCCGCTGCTCGGCCAGGCACGCTGCGCGGACGTCGTGCTCGAGTGTGACGGGCAGGTGCAGCCTGTCCCTCACGGCTGCGGCAAGAGGCGTCTTGTGCAAGCCGAGATTCGCGGCGAACCGGACGACACCCGCATCGGCGTCGATCAGCCCCGGGGCGCACAGGCCGATGGCTGCGGTAGGGGGACGGACGAGAGCAGCGGCGACGCGGACGACGGCGGCGACAACGGCGGCGGGACGTTCGGAGGTCGGTGTGGCCAGCCGCAGGGTTTCCTCGGCCGCCCCTTGGGCGTTGAACCGCGCGGCCTTGATGGTGGTGCCGCCGAGGTCGACCGCGACGACGTTGGTGGGGCGGCTCATCAGTACCCCTGACCGGGAGGCTTGTGGTGAGCGATGTGGCGGTAGTAGCGCTGCTGTTCCAGTCGGGCGGCGGCGAGTTCGTCCACCACCACCGTGGCATGCGGGTGCAGTTGAAGGATGGAGGCGGGGCACTGGGTGGTGACGGGTCCTTCGACGGCGGCGGCCACGGCGTGGGCCTTGTGCGGGCCGGTGGCGATCAGGACGAGGTGGGATGCTGCCCCGATCGTGGCCAGCCCTTGGGTGATGGCACTTCGGGGTACCTGGTCGAGTCCGCCGAATGAGCGCGCGTTGTCGCGGCGCGTGTCGTCGGTGAGGGTCTTGAGCCGGGTGCGGGAGGCGAGGGAGGACCCCGGCTCGTTGAAAGCGATGTGGCCGTTCACGCCGATCCCGAGGATCTGCACGCCGACCGGCCCCGCCCCGGTGAGTGCGCGCTCGAAACGGCGGGCCTCTTGCTGCAGGTCTGACGCCGTGCCCTGCGGGACGTGTACCCGGGCGGGGTCGAGGTCGATGTGGTCGACCAGCTCCCGGCGTATCACCTGGGCATGGGACTGGGGATGGGAGGGCGAGAGTCCCACGTACTCGTCGAGCAGGAAGGCGTCGATACCTGCGAAGCTCAGGCCCTGGTGCCGGTGGCGGCGGATCAGGTCCCGGTAGACGCTCAGCGGCGAGGAGCCTGCGGCCAGCCCCAGAGTCTTCGCACCGTCGATGATCGCGCGCTCGATGATGCCCGCGACCGTGCGGGCGGCCCCGTCGGCGTCGGGGAGGAGCACCACCTCCATCAGTCCTCCAGCCGTTCGCCCGCTGAGGCGACGATGGCGTCGCTCGTCCGCTGCGCGGTGGCGCGTGCGGTGTCCGGGCCCCCGGCCACGAGCGCGCGCGCCGCCAGGTTCTTGCAGTCCTGCAAGGTGAGCCGGACGAGGGCGTCACGGACCGCGGCGACGGCGGGCGCGGCCATGGACAGGCTGCTCACGCCCAGCCCGGCCAGGACAGGGGCGAGGAGCGGGTCGGCTGCGGCTTCACCGCAGACGCCCACGGGGCGGCCGAGCGCCGCTGCGGCGCTGCACACCCGAGCGATGAGGGTGAGCAGCGCCGGCTGCCACGGGTCCAGGAGGTGCGCAAGGGTGTGGGCGGTGCGGTCGGCGGCGAGCGTGTACTGGGCAAGGTCGTTGGTGCCGATGCTGGCAAAGTCGACGTGCTGCAGCAGATCGTTCGCGAGCAGGGCTGCTGAGGGTACTTCGATCATGATGCCGACGGTCTGTACTCCGTAGCTGCGGGCCAGGTCGGCGAACTCGGCTGCCTCCTGCACGGTGGAGACCATGGGCGCCATGACCCTCATCTGCACGCCGGTGCGTTGTTGGGCTGTGACGAGGGCCTTGATCTGGGTCTCGAGGATGCCGGGCACGACCGTGGAGGTGCGCAGGCCCCGCACGCCCAGGGCCGGGTTGTCCTCAGGGGGAAGGCGCAGGAACGGCAGGGGCTTGTCGGAGCCGGCGTCAAGGGTGCGGACGGTCACGGCGCGGCCCTCGAAGGCGGTGAAGACCTGCGTGTAGGCGTGGATCTGTTCGTCGACGGTGGGGGGCTCGCGGCGGTCCAGGAACAGGAATTCCGTACGGAACAGCCCCACGCCCTCGTTGTCTTCCTGCGCTGCCCTGGAGGCGTCGCCGAGTGTGCCGATGTTCGTGAGGAGGGCGACAGCGTGCTGGTCGGCCGTGTGTCCAGGTCCGTGTGCGCGGCGCTGCTGTCGGACTCGGGCTTGTTCTTCCCGGGCTTGTTGTCGGCGTTCGCGGGTGGGATGCGCTTCGACGGTACCGGCCCGGCCGTCGAGGATGACGGGCGTGCCGCCCGGCAGAGCGGCGGACTCCGCACATCCCACCACGGCGGGCAGACCCAGGCTGCGCGCGAGAATGGCCGTGTGACTGGTCGGGCCTCCTCGCTCGGTGAGCAGTCCCACCGCGTCACTGTCGGCCAGGCCGACGGTGTCGGCCGGCGAGAGGTCTTCGGCGGCCAGGATGAAGGGGTGTCCGGGGCAGGGGAGGCCGGGCATGGGTACCCCCAGAAGGAGTGCCACTGCCCGGTTGCGGACGTCGCGCAGGTCAGCGGCACGTTCGGCCATGTAGCCGCCGAGTCCCTCCAACCGGCCGCAGTAGTCGTCGACGGCGAGGGTGAGGCTGTGGGCGGTGGGCACGCCGTCGCAGATGTGCCGGGCGGCGGCCTGGACCAGAGCATCGTCGCCGGCCATGGCGGCGCCGGCCTCCAGAATGGCGCCGCCTGTTCCGCTCGTCCCGATCGCGGACAACTGCTCGGCGACTTCGGCCAGGGCCTGCCGTACGCGCTGTACTTCGTGCGCAGGGTCGTCGCCTGCGGCTTCGGCGGGGTCGGTGACGACCGGCGGCGCCATGCGGATCAGTGGAGCGCAGGCCAGCCCCGGGCTGACGCCGTAGCCGGTCATCGTGGTGGAGGATGCGCTCACGCGTCGAGCTCCTTGCTCAGCAGGGCGGCCAGCTCTTCCAGCACGGCCTCCGCCTGGTCTCCCGCCGCGGTCAGGGTGACCTGGTCGCCGCAGCCGGCGCCGAGTGTCATGACGCCCAGCAGGCTGTTGGCGGGGACCGGGGGCTTGCCCTCTACGGCGATGGTCACGGGGACCGGTGCCTGGGCGGCAGCCTGGACGAAGATGGAGGCCGGACGGGCGTGCAGTCCGCTGCGTGAGCCGATGGAGACGACGCGCTGCGCCATGGACGGTTCCTTTCGACGGTTGTTCCGGGACGGGTGCGGCTGGCGTCAGGCCGCAGGTTCGGGCTGTCGTTCCTGTGCGGAATCCGGGTTCTCTTCCTCTCGTCCGGGAGTGCGCAGGTTCCAGCGGCGGATGACGAACCGGAACAGGACGTAGTAGAGGGCGGCGTAGGCCAGGCCGATGGGGATCAGCAGGAGGGGGTTCGTGGCCTTGCCCCAGTTGAGGACGTAGTCGATGAGCCCGGAGGAGAAGGTGAATCCGTGGTGGATGTCCAGGGCGTTGACCAGGGCGAGGGAGGTGCCGGTCAGCACGGCGTGCACGAGGTAGAGGGGCCAGGCGACGAAGAGGAAGGAGAACTCGATCGGCTCGGTGATGCCGGTGAGGAAGCTGGTGAGGCCGGCCGAGAGCATGATGCCGCCGACGGCCTTGCGGTGCTCGGGACGGGCTTCGCGCCAGATGGCCAGGGCTGCGGCAGGGAGGGCGAACATCATGATCGGGTAGAAGCCGGTCATGAAGATGCCGGCTTCGGGGTCGCCCGCGAAGAAGCGGTTCAAGTCGCCCTGGACGCCGTTGTAGTCGCCGAGGATGAACCACACGACGGAGTTGAGGATGTGGTGCAGGCCGAGCGGGATCAGCAGCTTGTTCGCCGTGCCGTAGATGCCGCCGCCGACGATGCTGTTGTTGTCGATGGCGCCGCCGGCGGAGGTCAGACCGTCATTGAACAGGGGGTAGATCAAGCTCATCAGAACGCCGACGCCGAGAGCGGTCACGGCCGTCAGGATGGGCACCAGCCGGCGTCCGCTGAAGAAGCCCAGATAGGGCGGAAGCGCGGTGCGGTAGAAGCGCTGCCACAGCATCGCCGCCAGCAGACCGATGACGATGCCGCCCAGGACCCCGAAGTTGACCAGGGCCTGCTCACCTGCCGGGTCCTTCTGTCCTTCGAGGACGACCGGCGACATCGCTTCGAAGACGCCCTCCAGGACGAGATACCCGACCACGGCGGCCAGTGCGGTGGAACCGTCCGCCTTCTTCGCGAATCCGATGGCGATGCCGACAGCGAAGATCAGGGGCAGGTGAGTGAAGAGCGCCCCGCCGGCGGCGGAAATGACGTGCGCCGTGTCCTGCAGCGCGGGGAAGCGGCCAAGGACATCGTCCTGCCCCAGCCGCAGCAGGAGACCTGCGGCGGGGAGCGTGGCGATCGGCAGCATCAGGCTGCGGCCCAGTTTCTGCAGGCCTGCCAAGCCGGGTCGGCGGCCGGTGGATGGAGTTGCGCTGGTACTCATGACGACCTCAATGGGTGTGCAGGAGGAAGGGAGCCAATGGGACGGGCGGAAACCCGACACGGCTGAAACGACCGGTGGACAGGACCGGTACCATCTGGTTATGACCAGTGGTTTCAGCATGGCCTCGCTGCCGCGCGGGTGTCAATGCCTGAGGTGCTCGTTGTCGGGGAGAACAACAGCACCGCCGCTGGGGCCCGCCCGCTCCACCGGCCGGTCCGACCGCAGGCGGCGGTAAGGTGAGTGCATGATGCATACTGGTAATAACCAGTAGGGGGCGCATTGCTCCCTGGACGGAAAGCGGGGTCACGGTGGCCGGACAGCAGATTGTCGCCAAGGGCATGGTTCCCAAGCACGCACAGCTCCGCGCGATCCTGGTCGACATGTGCACCAATCAGCTGTCACCCGGGGACGCACTCCCCAGCGAGCGGCAGCTGTGCATCGACCACGGCGTCAGCCGTGTCACGGTGCGCGAAGCGCTCAGCCAGCTCGTGAGCGAGGGCCTGGCCGTCCGCGTCCATGGGCGCGGGACCTTCGTGGCCGAGCGGGCTTACCGCTCCGAACTGCGCCTGGCCTCCTTCCACGAAGACATGCGCCGCCTCGGCCTGGAGCCGGGCACCGTCGTCCTGTCCATCGGTCAGGACGCCCCTCCCCCTGCATCCGCCACAGCGCTGCAGATGACCGACGGCCAGCAGGCATGGCATGTCCGCCGCCTCCGACTGGCCGACGGGACACCCATCTCCGTCGAGGATGCGTGGTACAGCGCCGATGTCCTGCCGGAGCTGGACAGCGTGGACTTCACCGCATCGATCTACGACACCCTCGCCACGCGCTTCGGTCACCCCATCTCCCGCGCGGAGCAGACGATCGGAGCCGGGCCGGCCTCTTCCGAAACAGCTGCATTGCTGGGCATTCGCACAGGTACCGCCGTCATGACCTTCGACCGGATCGCCTACAGCGGCGAGCAGCCCATCGAGCACGCCTACTCATGGTTCCGCGCCGACCGGTACCAGCTGCACATGACGCTCACCGACGGGTGAGTCGAGGGCGTAGCCGCCGAACCTGAAGCGCTGCTCCCGGCCTCGCGAGTGGGGGACCGGCACATCGGGCTCGGCACGACGATGAGAACAAGCCAGGCATCGTTGAGCGAGCCCTCAAGAGGGCGGAAGTTCTTTCTGTCGCCATTTCTTGTCGTCGTCGTGCGGCAGCTCTTCGGCCCGACAACCCCGCGCCCCCAGCTCTCCGTCTGGGGATAACGCATGAGATTGACAGGTCCACGACATTCCTACGTTGCGTGCGGACGCTTGACGAAGTACCGTCTGGTCCTGTCTGGTTATTACCAGTAGGCGGGTGCTGTCAGAGCACTCCATTCACCAGGTGATCCATTGAGGAGGGGACTCATGTCCAAGGCACGTTTGATCGTCGAAGGCCTCGGCGGGGCCGGCAACATCGCCGACATCGAGGCTTGCATCACCAGACTCCGCACCGAGGTGAACGACACGGCCGCCGTGGATGTCGCTGCCCTCAAGAAGGCAGGGGCTCTCGGGGTCCTCGTCTCGGCCGGCATCGTGCAGGTCGTCGTCGGCGCCGAGGCGGACGGCCTGGCCGAGGACATCAAGGAGCTGCTGTGAGCCTCGCCGTCCGTGCCCCGCTGTCCGGCGATCTTGCGGCACTCGGCGAGGTGCCCGACCCGGTCTTCGCAGCTCAATTGGTTGGCTCGGGACTGGCGGTGGAACCCTTTTCTGGCGCAGGACTCGTCGATGTCGTGGCCCCTGTGAACGGTGCAGTGGTCAAACTGCACCCGCACGCGTTCGTCATCCAGACCGACAACGGGACCGGCGTTCTGGTGCATGTGGGCATCGACACCGTGCGGCTCAAGGGAACAGGTTTCGGCACGCATGTAGGGGAAGGAGACCGGGTCGAGGTCGGCCATCGCGTGATCACCTTCGACCCCGCCGCGGTCCGAGCGCACGGCCTGTCCGCGATATGCCCTGTCGTCGTGCTCGACAGCCGGCCCGGATCGGCGCAGCCGCCGGCTGTTACCGGTCCGATCCAGGCCGGTGCACTCATGTTCAGCTGGGCTGCGTCATGACCGGCGCCAGTGTGGGCTCGCAAAAGGCGATCGGCACCAGCTCTCCCTGCGAGGCGGTCCTCCTGGACTTGGACGGCACTTTGGTACTCAGTGAGGACGTGCATCGGCGTGCTTGGCAGGCGTTCTTCGACACGTGGGGCATGGAGGTGACCGACGCCGACTACGAACAGCGCTACATGGGACGGCGGCCCAGCGACATCATCACGGGCGTACCAGGGCCCTGGGCAGGAACGGACCCGGCTGCCGCCCTCGCCACCATGACCGCCTTCACCCTGGAGCATGCCGGCAGCGTGAAGGTCGTGCCCGGCGCCGCCGCTCTCATCCGACAGCTGCGTATCAAGTACCCAGTGGCCGTAGTCACCAGCGCCGGAGCGCAGTGGGCCCAGCATCTCCTCGACGATGTCCTCGACGTGCGCGAACTGGTGGACTTCGTCATCACCTCGGAGGAGATCACCTGCGGCAAGCCGTCACCCGAGGGCTATCTGAGGGCCTGCGCGGCCTTGCGGGCCCGGCCTCAACAGTGCCTCGCCTTCGAGGACTCACCCTCGGGAATCCACGCCCTCACCGCCGCGGGTGTCCGGGACATCGTCGGTGTCACCACAACCGCCAACGCAGCCGGTCTCACCCGCGCCGGAGCTCGCTGGACCGTCCCCGACCTCACCACCCGACACCTACGTCACGTACGCAGATCCTTCAACGCCGAACAGACGGCCCGGGAAAGCGACGACACGGAGGCCACCACGTGAAAAGACTCGACGTAGCCATGATCGGCGCCGGGTTCATCGCACGCACCCACTTGCCGGCCTGGATCGCCCTCGGCGCACGGGTGCGCGTCTTCTCGACCGACGGCCAGGCCGCCCGTCTCGCCGAAGACTTCGGAATCACCGCGGCCTCCACCCTCGAGGAAGTGCTGGAGCGGGCCACGATCGTGGACATCTGCACTCCCACCGCCACCCATCGCGACATCGCTCTGGCCGCCTTCGAGGCAGGGGCAGACGTCCTGTGCGAGAAACCGCTGGCGCTCGCCCCCGCCGAGGCCACGGACATGGCGGATGCCGCAGAGAAGGCAGGACGCCAGCTCTACCCCGGGCACGTCGTACGGTTCTTCCCCGCCTACGTCCGGCTCCACGACGTCATCAGTTCCGGTGCGCTCGGCCGCGTCGCGGTGGCCCGTTTCACCCGCACCGGCCGCTATCCGACATGGAGCCCCTGGTTCGCTGACCCCGCGCTCTCCGGAGGCATCGTGACCGACCAGATGCTCCACGACATGGACATCGCCAGGTGGCTCTTCGGAGACGTCGTCTCCGTCCACGCCACCCAGCGCGGCCACCTCACCGCCCCCGCACCCGAGGGAGCCGTGGCCACCGGCAGCGCGACCCTCACCCACGCATCCGGCGTCATCTCCCAGGTCCTGGGCGTATGGGGCCCGCCCGCGACCCCATTCCGCTACACGTTCCACGTCGCAGGCTCCGACGGCACCCTCTCCCACGACTCCCTCGCACACCCGTCGCTGCGAGTGATCGGCAAAGCCGGCGCCGAAGCCGACGGGGTACCCACCGGCGACTTCGGTGAAGACCCGTTCGCCACTCAGATACGCGAGTTCGCCGCCGCGTTCCAGGGCGGCAGCGTCCCCCGCGTCAGCGCGCTCGACGGTGTGGCTGCCGTTCGCATCGCCGCAGCCGCTCGCCAATCCGTAGCAACCGGCCTGGCCGTCGCGGTCGACGACACTTGTCCGCACAAGCAGATGGAAGGACGCCACTGATGAAGGTCGCCGTCTTGTCTTTCGCCCATGTGCACGCCGCAACGTACATCGAGCTGCTGCGCGATCGCAGCGACGTCGAGCTCATCACCACCGACCCCGACGCCCCGCCCGGCGACCCGACCCGCGGCAAGGCACTGGCCGACGTACTCGGCGTCACCTACAGGGCCGGCTACGAAGAGGTCTTCGCCGAGCTTCCCCAAGCCGTCATTGTCACCAGTGAGAACAGCCGCCACCGGCAGCTCGTCGAACAGGCCGCCGCGGCAGGCGCACACATCCTGTGCGAGAAGCCCATAGCCACCACGGAAGAAGACGCACGCGCCATGATCGACGCCTGTGAGCAGGCCGGCGTCAGTCTCATGACCGCATACCCCGTGCGCTTCCACCCGGCATTCACGGCACTGCGCCACACCCTCGCCGATGGCTCCCTCGGATCCCTCCTCAGTGTTCATGGCATCAACAACTCCAGCCCCCCGGGCCTGGAACGGCCCTGGTTCGCCGACCCCGCCCTCGCGGGCGGCGGCGCAATCATGGACCACACCCTGCACATCGCGGATCTCCTGGACGTCCTCCTCGACAGCGAACAACCCACACACGTCTACGCCGTCGCCAACACCCACCTCACTCCGGACCACGAAGACGAACCAAAGGTGGAATCCGCCGGCCTCCTCACCCTCACCTACGCAAACGGGCTCGTCGCCACCATCGACTGCAGCTGGAGCCACCCGTCCTCCCACCCCACCTGGGGAGGCCTGACGCTCACCTGCGTCGGGCAGCGCGCCTTCGTCGAATTCGACGCCTTTCAGCCACTCCTCGACGGCTACGACACCACCCAAGCCACCACCCGCTGGGAGCCCGGCGCCGTCGACCTCAACGAGGCCATGCTCGACAGCTTCCTGACCGCCGCCCGCACCGGCCAACGAGCCCACCCGGACGGGGAGACCGGACTACGCACTCTTCGAACCGCCCTGGCCGCCTACGCATCACTCCGCACCGGCCAGCCGGCGACTCCTTCCTGTACTGCCTGAAGGCCCCAGACACCACTGCCGCCCAAGTCCACCGACCCCGCCTCTGCGCGGCCATCGTCGACCGCCTCACCTTCGGCGGCACCCTCGTCCAGACCGGCACGGAGTCCTACCGCCTCGCCCTCACACAAGCCCGAGTTGCTGCGCAAGACACCTAGGCGGTTTCGTTTGGATCATCTGGCGGACCAGAGGAAGATGCCCGCGACGTGCAGTCCGGCCAGGTAGATGGCCGCTGTCTTCTCGTAGCGGGTGGCGATCCCGCGCCACTGTTTCAAGCGGTTGATGCAGCGTTCGACGGTGTTGCGCTGCTTGTATGCCTCGCGATCGAAGGCTGGCGGCCTGCCACCCCGGCTGCCGCGCCGCAGGCGGTGGCCGCGTTGATCGGCCGGAACGGGGATGACCGCCCGGATGCCTCGCCGCAGAAGGTGTTCACGGATGGCCCGTGACGAATACGCCTTGTCGGCCAGGACGGCCTCTGGCCGGGTCCGGGGCCGTCCACGCCCTCGGGGGACACGCAGGCGGGCCATCACAGCAGCGAAGGCGGGCGCGTCACCGGCCTGTCCAGCGGTGAGATGGAAGGCCAGGGGCCGGCAGTTTCCGTCGGCCGCGAGATGGATCTTCGTGGTCAGCCCGCCGCGGGATCGGCCGATGGCGTGGTCGTCCGGCTCGCCGGCTGGGGCCCCTTTTTCCGGGCTCCAGCCGCGTGCTGGTGGGCTCGCACGATCGTGGAGTCCACCGAGACAACCCAGTTCAGCTGTTCGTCGGCGTCGGCCTGTGCCAGAAGCGCGGTGAACACCCGCTCCCAGGTGCCGTCGGCGGACCACATCCGCAGCCGGTTGTAGACGCCCCGCCAGTTGCCGTACTTCTCCGGCAACTGCACCCACTGTGCCCCTGTCTGAAACTTCCAGGCGATGGCGTCGATCACCTCTCGGTGGTCCCGCCACCGGCCACCCCGCTTCGGTTTCCGGTCCGGAAGTAACGGCTCGATCCGCGCCCACTGCGCGTTAGTCAACGGCACACCCGGACAAACGAGCAGACGATCCGGAGGGAGCGGCTACACACCGCGGGTGCCATCGGCCTTGCCGGCGGCTGTCCACCAGGAGATCACTCGGGCCGCCATCGCTTCCGGCTCCGACGGCAGGGGGGTGAGACCGAAGTGAACCTCCAGCTCGTGCCGCAAGAACTCGCCGATCTCTGTCTGGTCGGCGCCACCCCGGAGCCGCTGGAGAAGAGGGACGAGCATGCAGTCGTATTCGTCCTGCACCTCGTCAGCGACGCCGATCGGATCCCACTCATTGAGCAGATGCCGCAGGCTGTTCTCGGTGGCGTCGGTTCCAGGCCGCATCGCTCCAGGGTGCCACCCGGAACCGCCCTCGTCACTCACCCCTACCTTGATCCAAACGAAACCGCCTAGCGCTGGATCGACATCCCCGAGATGTCGCAGGAGGAATCGTTGACCAGCCGCATCATGGAGGCCGACTGGCTGTTTATCGAGATCAGGGCGCGTCGAACAGCGCGCTCACTGATTCGCCGTTGTGGATGCGCCGGACCGCTTCACCCAACGCCGGGGGCGATCGACAGGACGCGCAATTTGTCGGTGCGGTGCTCGATCGGTATGGGCACGGTGTTGGTGCACACGATCTCCAGCACATCCGGCTGTTCTGACAATCGTTTGAGGGCTCCCGCCGAAAACAGTCCGTGCGTACAGGCAACGCGGATCGAACGCGCTCCTGCTGGCGGAGGCCCCGCGAGCGGCGTCACACATAAGCAACCGCTCGACGAGGTTCTCCTGCACGGGAGTGACCAGCGGCTGGATCAGGAAGACATCCCGTTCGCGGCAGGCCTGCAGTTGCACCTCGAGACAATCGTTCGCGAACCGGTTCACACGCACCGGATTCAGAGGAACCCCTAGGTGGTCGCACACCTCGGCCGCCAGCTCGGGGTGGGCACTACCGCTGAACACGGCGATCTCCCGCACGACGCTCCTCGCTTGATCGACTCGGTCATGCCACATGCTCATGGCCCCTCGACGTGGGCGGCCCCCAGATGGCGCAGCCGACTGCGAAGCCCATTCGTCGTGGCGGGGACAGTCACCCGAAGGGCCCGCACACCCCAACGAAAAGGGCCCGTCCGTCTCGCAGTGGTGTTAGTTCTCACCGACATTTTCCGGCCCTTTCATCGAGGTGCTGATTGCAGTAATCAATGAGTGGCTCGTGACCAGCGTGCTTACAGACGGCTTCGGGCGGCCAGGTCGCAGGCGCCGGCGATTGCCTCGGTGTCCCAGTAGAAAGGGCGGACTTCAGAGATCCGCCCGTCCTTGACCCTGATCGTCTGCAGAATCGGGAACGAGAGCTCGCGGCCGGTGGCACGAGCTCGAGCATGGACCTGGGTGAGTACCACCGCAGTCTCGCCGGTGGCAAGGAACTCCTGCTCCGCCATGTCGAACGACTCCCACACCTGGCTCATCGCAAGGAAGAACCCTTCCATGCCCTCGTGCCCACGCCAGATTCCGCCATAGGGCAGAGCCTCGGCTTGATGCAGCACGACATCAGGCGCGAAGAAGGGGGCAAGCAGGTTGAACGGAGCCTCGCCCGGGCCTCCGGCCGCCAAGTACTCCGCCTCCGCCGCATACATGCCAGTGAGGATCGTTACCGAGTCCGTCCCGGATGGAATCGTCATGCCGCAAGTGTGATCAAACGAGATGGACCACGCTGGCAGCAATCAGACATCGACCTGTGGCCGTGGCCAGCACTTTCCCAACAGGCCCTAGCCGCGGCCGAGGAGGAGAAGGCCAGGTCAAAGGGAGCGGCCTCGAAGAGCAAAACGGGCAAGAGACCGAAAGTGATCCCGCGCTGGAAGAACGACGACGCATCCGGCGTCGGCGGAAACTCCGGCTGAAGGCCGCCCTCCTCGGACGTTCCAGAGGCGGGCAGACCAGCAAGCTCCACCTCGCCGCCGACCGCAAGTGCCGCCCGCTGGCGTTCATCCTGACCGCAGGCCAGGCAGCGGACAGCCCGCAGTTCATCCCCGTCCTGAAGAAGGTACGGGTACGCGGGCCCGTCGGCCGACCCCGCATCCGGCCGGACGCGGTCGCCGGGGACAAGGCGTACTCGTCCCGCGGGAACCGCGCCCACCTGCGCAAACGCCGTATCAAGGCGGTCATCCCGGAGAAGAAGGACCAGGCCGCCAACCGGAAGAAGAAGGGCTCCAGAGGTGGCCGACCCGTCACCCACGACGCCGATCTCTACAAGGAGCGGAACACCGTCGAACGCCTGATCAACAAGCTCAAAGCATGGCGAGGCATCGCCACCCGATACGACAGGACTCCCGACAGCTACCGCGCCGGTCTCCACCTGCGCGCCTCGATGATCTGGATCAAGGACCTCACCAGGACCACCCGATGATCACGACTCGATATGCCCCTGGGTGACGCGCTGAGGTGCCGGACGCCAAGGGCGGGCAGGAGTTGAGTCAACGGTCAACCAGCCGTGGACGCGGGGCCTCACCCGTGGATTCCGCGTCGGTGTCGTCGGTGTCGACCGGGCCGCGGGGGAGCATCCGGTCCAGCCACTTCGGCAGCCACCAGTTGGTCCGGCCGAGGAGTGTCATGGTCGCCGGTACCAGCACCATGCGTACGACCGTGGCGTCGATGATGATCGCGGTGGCCAGGCCGAGCCCGAACATTTTGGTGGAGGGGTCCTCGGCGACGGCGAAGGACAGGAAGACCGCCACCATGATGAGGGCGGCCGAGGTGATGATCCGGGCGGTGCCCGAGACGCCCTCAACGATCGCCGTGCCGTTGTCGCCGGTGCGCAGGTACTCCTCGCGTACGCGGGAGAGGAGGAACACCTCGTAGTCCATCGACAGGCCGAACAGGATGGCGAAGAGGAACATCGGGATGAACGACACGATCGGAACCGTCGCTTCCAGCCCGATGAGTGCGCCTCCCCAGCCCCACTGGAAGACCGCGACCATGATGCCGTAGGCCGCGCCGATGCTCAGCAGATTCAGCAGTACCGCCTTGAGCGGTACGAGTATCGAGCGGAAGACCAGCATCAGCAGCAGGAACGACATCGCCAGCACGGCGGCGACGAACACCGGCAGGCGTTGGCTGGTGCGTTGGCCCACATCGGACAGGCTCGCGGCGGCGCCGCCGACGTGGGCCCTGGCCGGGCCGTGCCCGATCGCCGTGGGCAGCACGTCGGTGCGCAGCCGGGCGATGGTGTCGGCCGTGGCCTTGTCCTGAGGGCTGGTGGTCGGGAACACCACGAGGGTCGCGATGCCGGTGGCCCGATCGATGTGCGTCGGCGCGACGGATGCGATGCCCGGATCCGCCGCGACCGTTGCGACGAGTCGGTCCAGCACTCCCGGATCACCGGTGGGGTCCGCGGCGATGACGAGGGGACCGTTGGTGCCCGGGCCGAATCCCTCGGCGACGAGGTCGTAGGCCCGGCGCTCGGTACGGCTGTGGGGCAGTGAGCCGTCGTCGGGCAGGCCGACGCGCAGGCCGAGCACGGGCAGCGTCGCCGTCAGCAGCAGCGCCGCGGCGCCGACCGCGTACGGCGCCGGGTGCCGGCCGACGTGCCCGAGCCAGCGCCGCCACCCGACGGCGGGGACGGCGCCCGCCGCCGTGTCCCGCCGTCGGCCGAGGCGGCCCGACCGCCCGGCCCGAAGTGCCCGGCCGATCCGGCCGGCCCGGCCCAGCCGCGGGCCCGCCGCGCCGAGGAAGGCCGGCAGCAGTGTCACCGACGCGAGCACCATCGTCAGGACGACGATCGAGACGGCAACCCCGCCCACCGTCATGAACGGCACGTTCGCGACCGCCAGGCCGAGGATCGACACGACGACGGTGCCGCCGGCGAAGACCACCGGCCGCCCCGCCGTTGCCACCGCTCGTCCGGCCGCCGCCTGCGGATCGAGCCCGCACGCGAGGTACTCCCGGTGCCTGGCGAGCACGAACAGCGCGTAGTCGATGCCCACTCCGAGCCCGACCATGCTGCCCAGGACCGGTGCGAAGGTGGGGACCTCTGTCACCCCCGCCAGCACCGTCATCGTGGCGACCCCGACGGTCAGCCCGAAGACCGCCATGCCGATCGGCAGCGCGGCGGCTACGAGCGAACCGAACGCCAGGAACAGGATCGCGGCCGCGGCGAGGAGGCCGATCAGCTCGCTCGCGCCGCCGTCGGGGTCGGAGAAGACGTAGAAGAGGTTCCCGCCCATCTCGATGCGCAGCGGCAGCTCGGGGCGCAGCCGGTCGCCGAGTTCGACGAGGGCGTCGAGGTCTTCGGCCGACAGTCGGCTCTGGTCGGGGTACTGCACCCGGACGACCGCGATCCGCCCGTCGGCCGAAACGAGGCCGCCGCGCACGGCGGTGTCCCCGCCCGAGTCGAGCGCCCCCGCCGGGTCGCTCGTGCCGAGCACGTGCGGCAGCCGCTTCACCTCGGCCCGCAGCCGCGCGAGAGCGGTGCGCGCGCCGTCGTCGTCGAAGAACGTCGCACCGTCGTCGAGGGGGGTGACGACCACTTGGGCGGTCATCCCCTCCTGGCCGGTGCCTGCCCGCTCGATCAGTTCCGCGGCCCGTCGGGAGTCCAGTCCCGGAGCGGTCATCGAGTCCGCGGTCCGCCCGCCGAAGGCGACGGCGGCGAGGACGGCGAGCGTGGCGGCGATCAGCCATGCCGCGATCACCCGCCAGGGATGGCGGGCGGCGCCTGCGCCCAGGCGCAACAGGGCTTTCGAGAGCATCGGGTCCTCCAACCACCTCGTCGGCCGTCCTTGTACGGCCGCCGATGCCGAGGCTCGTCGCCACGGCGCTCCGCGGCATCGGCCCGCGGGCCGCGGATCCGTCGGCCCCGGGGCGGAGTGACGACCCGTCCTTTCGGCCGATGCGCGGCACGCCGCGGTCCCTAGGCTGAGAACCGTGCTCCGAGACGACCTGCGAACCCTGTGGACCGAACCCCGGCCGCCCGACGCGCCCGCCCGGGTGCGGCGGGACTGGGCGCTGCTCGCCGCGGGCCTTGCCGGTGTGGCGCTGGAGGCCACCCTGCGCGAGAACGTCGTGTGGCGGCCGGTGGCGGTGGTGTTCGCCGTATGGCTGTGCCTGCTGCCCCTGTGGCGCCGGACCCGCCCGCTGGCGATGGTGACGCTGGCGTTCGGCTCGGTGATCCTGCTTCCGGTGGCCTCGCTCGTCGCCGCACCGCGCGAGCCCGTCGGCCTGTACACCGGCGCGGTCGTGCTCGTGCTGGTGTACGCGCTGCCCCGGTGGGGATCGGGACGGGAGATCGTGCTGGGCGGCGCGGTGATCCTCGCGGCCGGCGCGCTGTGTGTCGTCACGGACGAGACCCCGGTCGTCGAAAAGGTCGTGGGCTTCGTCTTCCTGCTGCTGCCCGGCGTGGTCGGGGCTGCAGTGCGGTTCCGTGTGACCGCTCGCGAGCGGCAGTTGGAACAGGTGCGCTCCCGCGAGCGCGAGCAGCTCGCCCGGGAACTGCACGACACGGTGGCCCACCACGTGTCGGCCATGGTGATCATCGCCCAGGCGGGCCGGGTGCTCGCGGGCACCGACCCGTCCGCCGCCGTCGAGGCGCTGGAGGGGGTCGAGGAGGAAGGGGCGCGCACGCTGGAGGAAATGCGCGCCATGGTCGCCGCGCTGCGCGACCGCGGGGTCGGCGCCGAGCTGGCGCCGCCTGCCGGTGTCGCGGATCTGGAGCGCCTGGTGCGCACCCCGGGTGGTCGCCTCAGGGTCGACCTGGGGCTCGACGGCGAACTGGACGCGCTGCCCCCGGCCGTGGACGCGGCCGTCTACCGGATCGTGCAGGAGTCGGTGACCAACGCGCTGCGCCACGCGGTCGACGCGACCGAGCTCGTCGTTCGGGTCGCCGCGGAACGGCACACGGTACGGGTGAGCGTGCGCGACAACGGCCGGCGCACCGGCCGGGGTCGCGACGGATACGGACTTACCGGATTGCGCGAGCGCGCGACGCTGCTCGGCGGCACACTACGAGCCGGCCCGGGTACCGACCGGGGCTGGCATGTCGACGCCGAACTGCCGAGAGCGAGGAGCGAGAGCGGTGTCCATTCGCGTCCTCGTCGCTGACGACCAGACGATCATCCGCACCGGGTTGCGGATCATGCTGAACGCCCAGCCCGGCATCGAGGTGGTCGGCGAGGCCGCCGACGGGCGGGAGGCGGTACGTCTGGCCCGCGAACTGCGCCCCGACGTCTGTCTGTTCGACATCCGCATGCCCGTACTCGACGGGCTCGAGGCCACCCGGCTGGTCGCCGGCCCGGGCGTCGCCGACCCGCTGGCCGTGGTCGTCATCACCACGTTCGACCTCGACGAGTACGTCTACGGCGCGCTGCGTGCCGGCGCCCGCGGATTCCTCCTCAAGGACACGGGACCGGACCTTCTGGCCCAGGCCGTACGGTCGGCGTCCGGCGGTGAGGCGCTCATCGCGCCCAGCGTCACCGTCCGTCTGCTCCAGGCATTCGCGGACCTGCCCGCCGGCCGGCCCGTGGCCCAGCCGGTCTCCCCCGTCACCGCCCGCGAGGAGCAGGTGCTCCTCGCCGTCGCTCGCGGGCTGACCAACACCGAGATCGCCGATGCACTGCACATCAGCCTCAGCACGGTGAAGACCCATCTGGCCAGCCTGATGGCCAAACTCGGCGCCCGCAACCGGGTCGAGATCGCGATGTGGGCCTACGAAACGCGCCGTGTCCTCCCCGGAACCTGAGCCGGGTGCCGGGCCATGTCCCATGAGTCCCCGCCCGGACATCAGTGCACCGGTCGGCTCACGTCGGCTCCACGTGCCTCACCCGCCCCAGAGCGTGACGTACCAGGAGGCCGGAACTGGGACGGTGAGACACCCGATACGACAAGACTCCCGACAGCTACCTCGCCAGTCTCCACCTGCACGCCTCGATGATCTGGATCAAAGACCTCACCAGGACCACCCGATGATCACGACTCAATTACGCGCCCTAGCAGAGACTTCCGTGCTCAGAACTGCGCCCCTGGCTCTCGACGCTGCTCCCCACCTGCAGGCACCGCACGCATCGCGACCATGTCCCGCCTCCACCCCTCCTTCAGCGCCCAGAACGCCTCCCGGTACATCTGACGGGCACGGTTCGCAGCACTGCCGCTCTTCCGCGTCGAGGGAAGACCAGCACGCCCGAAGTCTGCGGCCTCCCATGAACCGTCCGGCTGCTCAGCCGCCGGACGGGTGCTACGGAGGTGAAGCGGGGGCGTGCGCGAGGACAGGCCCCTCAGACGCTCAGACGCTCCAAGGCGCGCTTGACCATGTCGTCGGGCGCAAAGGACGGGGTACTCAAGTCACCGATGGAGAGAACGGACCGCACGGTGGTGACCAGATCGACCAGAAGATCATCGGTGGACGCCCAGAAGTAGACAGTCCAGCCGCACCCGGCGGTGAATATGAGGAGGAGGCGCTGGCTGTCGCCGGGCCCGGCGAACCGTCGCCACTCCTCGGTGCCCACCGCCGTCACCGGACGTGCCTCGAGCAGCCGGGCCAGCGCCTCCAGGTCGGCTGCCGTGACCTGCTGCGCGTCGGCCTCCAGCGCGCTGGCGCTGCGCAACGGCGCGAAGTCCCACACGCGCGTGTAGACCCACTGGGAGAAATTGTCCGCATGGGGGAGCCACGTGTTCGGCTGCACACCGTCCCACGACAGCAGCACGGGCGGGTCGTCGGAACCGTCCAGCCGGACGGCCAGGCAGTAGACCCCCTGATTCTCGTTCAGGAACGGCAGCAGGTTGTGCGTCATGGGGTCGAACTCGCGCTCCTCCTGCTCCTCCACGCCTTCGGGCCACTCGTCGTGGGACGGCCAGTAGTACGTCTCCGGCTCGCCCAGTCTCTCGACCGGGTACACGAAGTCGCCGTTGCTCTCCGGCTCCAGAATCGTGGTGGCGGCGGAATGGGAGTACCACTTACGCACCGTCGCCGGAAGGGAGCGCCCGTGCTCGGCTTCGAGCGCGTTCAGTTGGGCAACGGCCGTGTCCGAGCGCTCGGCACGCGTACCCGCCAGAGCCAGGGCGGTCGCCAGGTAGTCCATGTCCTCAATCCGTTCGTCAGTTCGTGATTCAGCGGCCGCGGACCGCGGCCGGCACCGAATGCTCTTCGACACCATCGTCAGGGAGTTCGGCAGGGTGGGGAGTTTCGGCAGGGTCAGGGAGTTCGGTAGGCAGCTGGAAGCGCCGGATGAACGGCCGGATCCCAGCCTGTTCGCGGCGAAACGTCCCTCAGCGGGTGGCCACGGTAGCCCGCACCTGGCGCTCCGCCTGCTCCAGCCAGGACAGGTACCAGTCGGCGAAGGCCATGGGCGAACCGTCGGCGTTGATCAGCGGCCGCAAGTCGGTGCCGTCGGCCCGGCGATCGTCCCACATCCGCCCGCGGTCCGGCCCGCTCACGACCAGCCACTGGCGCAGCGCGCAGCCCAGGTGGCACAGGCATATCGCACCCACAGTGAGGTCGTCGGACCACAGCGGATCGCGCTCGTCCCAGGCCTCGAACGCGGCGTCGTACGCGTCGGGCTCGTCGAAGTCGTCCTCCTCGGGACACTCCGACTCGTGGGCCGCAAGGGCTTCCTCGGGACGGTCCACGGGGAACGGCTCGGCCATACGGTCCGGGGACGCCATGTCACCGCCGTCCCCGTCCCACTCCCATTCCCCCTCCTCCCCGCGCTGCACGGGGAACACGCCGTACGCCGGGCCGGCCCCGCCCGCGCCGACACGGAGTAGGAACTCCCGGTAGTCCTCCGGCAGTCGCACCCCCAACCGTGCCTCCAGCGACGCCAGCTCCTCGGGCGCCAGCGGGTCCTCCAGCCTGAATTCGTGCCCGTGGAACCCGAACACCTGATCCGCGCCAGGCGCTTTCGCCAGACTCAGCACCCGCTCACGGACCCCCGCCCACATCTGTGCGTTCATGCCGACAGGGTAGGAGCCGCCACTGACAGCCAGTCCACGCTCCCCAGGGGATTACGGTGCGGACGGCCACCAGAGCCACACGGTTACGGGAAGACTGCACTTCATCCGCTGGTGTGGCCCTGCGCGGCGTGCGGGCTGTCACCCGGTCGGCGTGCTCGATACAACCCTGCACGGTCTCGTCCGGCAGGATCAGCGGGCCAGCCTCCCCGTCCTGCTCCGCCTTGCGCGTCGGGCCGAGGGCCTGGGTCGGCCTGCCGTCTGACGCTTGAAGTGGTCAGGGGTGGGGTGTCGTGTGAGCCCTTGCTGGAGTTCGCGGTGGCGGAACTGATAGGCGGGTCCGCTGTAGCGAAGCGGTACTACGCCATGCGCGGTCGGGTGGGCTGCCGCATGCTCGCCGCAAGGGGGTCGCGCGCTGCTGTTGAGCGTGGGGATCGAGAGGCAGGGCTCCGGGGAGGGGGGCAGGAGCCACCGGATCGCCGGCGTGCGCCGCGCGGGACGTCCTTGCGCCGTACCCGGCAAGTCCCGGCGGAATTACGGTTTCTCCCTCTCCTCGGGACGACTCCATTCGTGCCAGACTCTGCGGCGATCGTTCCCCCAGGCGATCCTTCCCCTCGGCCCTGAGGGCCTGGGGAGACCCCGAGCACCACACGGAACCACGCGAGCCATGCGACGCATGCATGCGAAAGGGATCGCAACGTGAAGAGATCTGTCGTGGGCATGACCCTAGGGTCGGCGCTCACCGCTCTCCTCGCGGCGGGGCTGCAGCCCGCCGCCGCGCAGGAGGCCGGGGACACGTCGCCGAAAGCCTCGGAAGCCGCCACCGCGCACCGCTCCGACAATCGCCCCGGACCGCTCACGAAGCAGCGCACCGAGCTGCGCGAGCAGGCGATCGACAAGATCGCCAAGGGGAAGGCCAAGGCGAATGCCCGGGGCGTCGTCGAGGTCGCGCCCGGCAAGTTCGTGGAGACCGAGACCACCACGGCCGTACGCCAGGAGAAGATCTTCACCATCCTCTCCGAGTTCGGCGACCAGAGCGCCGGACGGTACGGCTCCACCCCCGGACCCCTGCACAACCAGATAGCCCAGCCGGACCGGAGCGTGGACAACTCCAACGCCTGGACGGCGGATTTCAACAAGGCGTACTACGAGAACCTCTTCAACGGCTCCGGCGAGTCGATGAAGACGTACTACGAGAACCTCTCGGGCGGCCGCTACTCGGTGACCAACACCGTCGAGGACTGGGTCAAGGTCCCGTACAACGCCTCCTTCTACGGTGACAACGCCATTGAGGACAACGGCGGTTCGTGGGCCTTCGTCCAGGACACCGGCGACGCCTGGTGGAACGCCCAGATCGCGGCAGGAAAGACCCCCGCCGAGATCGACGCCTACCTCGCCCAGTTCGACGTCTGGGACCGCAACGACTGGGACCACGACGGCAACTTCGACGAGGCCGACGGCTACATCGACCACTTCCAGGCCGTGCACGCCGGCATGGGCGAGGACGCGGGCGGCGGCGCGCAGGGCGAGGACGCCATCTGGTCGCACCGCTGGTACGTCAACGGTGACGACTACGGCCTGACCGGCCCGGACGTGGCCGGTACGCAGAACAAGGCCGGCGGCGCCCGTATCGGCCAGTCGAAGTACTGGCTCGGCGACTACACCACCGAGGGCGAGAACGGCGGACTCGGCGTCTTCTGCCACGAGTTCGGCCACGACCTCGGCCTGCCGGACTACTACGACACGGGCGGCGGCGAGAACTCCACCGCCTTCTGGACCCTGATGAGCTCCGGTTCCTGGCTGAGCCACGGCGCTGCCGCGGGCGCCGGCATCGGCACCCACCCGGGCCTGATGGGCGCCGAGGAGAAACTCTTCCTCGGCTGGCTCGACTACGCCGACGCGCCGCTCGGCGCCACCGGCACGTACACCCTGAACCCGGCGCAGCTCCAGGCCACCGGCAAGGAGCAGGCCGTCCGCGTCGCGCTGCCCGACAAGACGAGCAGCACCACGTACACCACCCCCACCTCTGGCACGCACGCCTGGTGGACCGGCTCGGCCGACGGCCTCAACCAGTCCCTCACCCGCTCCGTTCCGGCCGCCTCGCGGGTCACCGTCACGGCGAGCGCCTGGTACGAGATCGAGGCCGACTTCGACTACCTCTTCGCCGAGTACTCCCTCGACGGCGGGGCGAACTGGCTCCGCGCGGGCGCGGCCGTCGACGGCTCCTCCGCCGGCAAGTGGACGACGCTGCGCTACGCGTACGACTCCCAGGGCAAGCCCTCGCTGTTCCGCTTCCGCTACCAGACCGACGGCGGCGTGCACTTCGCCGGCGCGTTCCTGGACGACATCACCCTGTCCTCCGGCGGTACGACGCTGGCCACCGACGACGTCGAGCAGGGCGTCGGCGGCTGGACGGCGACCGGAAGGTGGAAGATCTCGACCGGCACGGAGACGGCCACGTACCCGCGCTACTACCTGGTCGAGAACCGCGAGTACGTGGGCAGCGACGCGCTCCTGGCCGAGGGCCCGTACCAGTTCAGCAAGGGCATCACGGCACCCGACTGGGTGGAGTTCTTCAAGTACCAGAACGGCATGCTCGTCTGGTACGTCGACCGGTCGTACGACGACAACAACGTCAGCTCGCACCCCGGCGGCGGCGCGGCCATGGCCGTCGACGCCCGCCCGGCGCCGTTCATGTACGACGACGGCACCGCGCCGAGCAACCGGCGCCAGCCGTTCGACGCGACCTTCGGCCTGGAGGCCACCGACGCGACCTGCCTCCACAAGGAGGTCCTGTCGGGCAAGGGTCAGCAGCAGACGGTTGTGACGAAGGCGGCGTGCGCGCCCTCGGTCCCGGGCATCGCGGTCTTCGACGACACCGACCCGAACGCGTACTACGACACGTCGGCCCCGCAGGCCAGTGTCAAGGTCGCGGGTCACGGGGTGAAGGTCACGGTCACCGGCGACACCGGTGACGACCTGACGATCAGCGTGGCCAACCCGGCCGCGCACTGACGGCGGGCAGAGCACGGTGACGGCCGGGTCGCGCTACAGGGCGACCCGGCCGGACGCCGGCCCGTGACGTCACGAGGCCGGCGCCAGGACACACACGTTCAGAGGGGCCGGCGTCAGGACACTCACGTTCAGAGGGGCTGGAGCCGGGTGCGCAGGAGGCAGAATTCGTTGCCTTCCGGGTCGGCCAGGACGTGCCAGCTCTCGGTGCCGGTCTGGCCGACGTCGACGGGCCTGGCGCCGAGAGCGAGCAGCCGCTCCAGCTCGGCGTCCTGGTCGCGGTCGGTGGCGTTGACGTCGATGTGCAGTCGGAGCTTCCCGGTCCGCGGCTCGCTGCTGGGGCTGAGGACGAGGGTGGGCAGCGCTCCGCCGAAGCCGGCGTCGGGCGGCCCGATCGCGATGCTTCCGTCGTCCTCCCGGTCGATTTCGACGTAGCCGAGGACCTTGCTCCAGAATGCGGCGAGCCGGTCGGGGTCGGCGGCGTCGATGACCAGCTCACTGATGCGGCATGCCATGCCCGTCAGTGTATGTAGACAACGACACACATGAACCAACGATCACATGATCCGAAGGCCCTGCCCTGTCCGACCGTCCACGTGACGTTGCGGGGCAAACCGCATGCCCCGTACTTCACCACGGACTCGGCCTTCGCGTGGTTGCGAGGGGGCCTTCTTCGCGTTGTGCGCGCCGGGGCGGCGTCATGCACGGGAAAGCAGTCGGCCCACCACGGGACCGTCCGGGGTGGGCCGCTGGTCTTGGGGATCGCCAGCCGTCAGGGGCGGCTGGTCAGGTAGCCGCCCATGGAAGTGAAGTACTCGGTCGCGGGCATCTCCCGGCCGTCCTCGGTCCGCACGCGGGTGATCACCAGGCCGTGGTTGCGGCCCGTGCGGGCATCGGCGCCGGCGACGATCGCCACGCCCTCGCCCTCCCGGTAGAAGATGCGGCCCGGGGTGCCGCCGTAACGGCCTTCGGACACGACGGCGGAGACGATCTCGAGCCGCTTCCCCTTGTGGAAGGTGAAGGCGCTCGGGTAGGGGGCGGACTGGGCGCGGACCAGGCGCTCCAGGATCTCGGCGGGCCAGTCCCAGTTGATCCGGATGTCCTCTTCTGCCCGCTTGTGGAAGAAGGTGGCCTGCGAACGGTCCTGCTTGGTGAACTCGGTCTGTCCGGAGGCGATCAGGTCGAGGGCGCCGATGGTGACCGGTGCGATGAGGTCGACCGTCTTGTGGAAGAGGTCGGTGGCCGTGTCCGCGGGCTCGACGGTGACCGCGTGCTGCATGACGATGTCGCCGGCGTCGAGCTCCTCGTCCATCATGTGGGCCGTGACGCCGACTTCGGGCTCGCCGTTGATGAGGGCCCAGATCAGTGGCGAGAACCCGGCGTACTTGGGCAGCAGCGAATCGTGGACGTTCAGCGTGCCGTGCCGAGGCAGGGTGTAGATGCGCGGCGGGATCCAGGTGCGCCAGTTGTTGGCCACGATGATGTCCGGGTCGGCCTCCTTGAGCTGCTGGAAGAGCTCCTCGTCGTCGGGCCGGTTGCGGATGATCACCGGGACGCCGTGCTCCTCGGCGAGGTCGGCGACGGAATCGCTCCAGATCTTCTCGTAGGCGTGCTCACTCTTCGGATGCGTCACGACCGCGACCACGTCGTGCTCGGAGTCCAGGAGCGCCTGCAGGGTGCGGTGGCCCCAGGTCTGATAACCGAACATGACGACCCGCATGGGGGTTCCTCCTCAGGAAAGCGACTGACCGGGCTTAGTAAAGCAAGCCTTACCTAAGGATGCAATGAGCCCTGATTTCGGCCCCAGTTGGCGCGGGAACAGCATCAGTGCCCGTTTTGCCCCGTCGACAGTCCGGCCAGATCAGGTTAGCTTTACCTAAGTTCCGCTCGGCGGCCGGGTTACCGGTGTGCCCGGGCTCCGCCGTTCCCCCACGCCTGACAGCACGCCTGACAGGCGGCTGTCCCGCACGATGGGAGTGACATGTCTCAGACTCTTCCTGACGACGCACCACTGATCCACGACCTCATAGGTATCGGCTTCGGGCCGTCCAATGTGGCCATGGCGATCGCGCTCAGCGAGCACAACGCACGCGTCGGAAGGCAGGAGGCGGTCACCGCTCACTTCTTCGAGCGGCAGCCCCAGTTCGGCTGGCACCGCGGCATGCTCATCGACGACGCGACCATGCAGGTCTCCTTCCTCAAGGACCTGGTGACGCTCCGCAACCCGAGCAGCGAGTACAGCTTCCTCTGCTACCTGCAGAGCAAGGGCCGGCTGATCGACTTCGTCAACCACAAGAACCTCTTCCCGCTGCGCGTGGAGTTCCACGACTACTTCGAGTGGGCTGCGGCGAAGGTAGACGACATGGTCTCGTACGGCCACGAGGTCGTCTCCGTCGAGCCCGTCGTCCGCGACGGTGTGGTGGACTACCTCGACGTGACGGCGCGGTGCGGAGCGGAGACCGTCGTCCACCGGGCCCGCAACCTCGTCATCGGCACGGGGCTGCGCCCCCTCATGCCGGAGGGCGTCGAGCGGACCGACCGCGTCTGGCACAACTCCGACCTGCTCGCCAAGGTGGACGGCCTGGAGGGCACCGACCCCTCCCGCTTCATCGTCGTCGGCGCCGGGCAGAGCGCGGCCGAGAACGTCGCCTACCTGCACCGCCGCTTCCCCGACGCCGAGGTCTGCGCCGTCTTCTCGCGCTACGGGTACAGCCCGGCCGACGACAGCAGCTTCGCCAACCGCATCTTCGACCCCGCGGCGGTCGACGAGTACTACACGGCACCCGACGACATCAAGCGCAAGCTGATGGACTATCACGGCAACACCAACTACTCCGTGGTGGACATCGACCTGATCGACGACCTGTACCGGCAGGCGTACCAGGAGAAGGTCCTCGGCGCCGAGCGTCTCCGCTTCCTGAACGTCTCACGCCTCACCGACGTCACGGAGACGGCCGACTCGGTCAGCGCCACCATCACCTCCCTGGTCACCGGGGAGGAGAGCCGGCTGGACGCCGACGTCGTCGTGTGCGCCACCGGTTACGCGAGCGCCGACGCCCTCGGCCTCCTCGGCCCGGTCGCCGACCGCTGTCACCGTGACGACCAGGGCCGCGTCCGCGTCGAGCGCGACTACCGTCTTGCGACCGACCCCGAACTGCGCTGCGGCATCTACCTGCAGGGTGGCACCGAGCACACCCACGGCATCACGTCCTCCCTGCTGTCCAACACCGCGATCCGGGTCGGCGAGATCCTCGCCTCGATCGTCGACCGGGAGCCGAAGCCCGACCTCGTCGAGGTCACGCCGGTAGCCGACGGAGCCGGCGCCGCCCGCTGAGCCCTGCCAGGGGACCCCGTACAAGGGACTCCCCTCCGGTCCAGCCCCCCACAGCCCGCCCGGTCCGCCGGTAGCGCCGTCGTACGCGGCGGTCCGGGCACGCAGCACGCACCGTGAAACCCCCGTGAAAGGAACCACCGTGTCCACTGGTACACGTCCCGCACTGACGCGGCTCGTCAGACACCTCCCCCGTGCCGCCGTGGCGGCTGTCGCCGCGCTTGCTCTGACCGCCTGTGGGGGTGGTTCGGAGAAGGCCGAGTCGAAGCCGTCGGGGAGCGCGGAGTCCGCTGCTTTCCCGGTGACGGTGGAGCACAAGTACGGCAGTACGACGATCGAGGCGGAGCCGAAGAAGGTCGTCACGCTGGGTCTGTCGGATCAGGACGCGGTGCTTGCGCTGGGTGTGAAGCCGGTGGGTTCGGTGGACTGGTTCAAGGAGCAGCCGTACGGCAAGTGGCCGTGGACGAAGGACAAGTGGGGTTCGACGCCGCCGCAGATCGTCGGTGAGCGTGACGAGTACAACGTGGAGAAGATCGCGGCGCTGAAGCCGGATCTGATCATCGCGCAGTACTCGGGCATGAAGAAGGAGCAGTACGACACGCTCTCCAAGATCGCCAAGGTCGTCGCGCAGCCCAAGGGCCACGAGGACTACCAGGCGCCCTGGCAGGACATGACCCGGCAGATCGGCAAGGCGCTGGGCAAGGACGCCGAGACCGAGCAGCTGATCGCCGGCATCGACGCCCGCTTCAAGGCCGTCCGCGACAAGCACCCGGAGTGGAAGGGCAAGACCGTCACCGTCGGCGAGCCCTACGAGCCGGGTAAGTTCTCCGCGTTCTCCCCGAAGGACCCGAAGGTCATCTTCCTGTCGGAGATGGGCTTCACCACCTCCGAGAAGTACCGTGCCGCCCTCGGCAAGGAGAACATCGCGGACCTCAGCGTCGAGCGCCTCGACGTCATGGAGGCCGACCGCACCGTGTGGCTGGGCACCCCGGACACCGAGAAGGTCATGAAGGCCGACCCGCTGTACAAGAAGACCAAGGTCCACCAGGAGAAGCGGGACCTGTTCCTCCCGTACGACAGCCCGGACATCGGCGCCGCGCTCTCCTTCAACACGGTCCTGTCGATCCCGTACGCCATCGACCAGGTCGTGCCGAGGCTCGAGGCCATCAAGTAGGTCCGGCGGAGGTGCCGCCTCCCGGCGGCACCTCTCTGGGCCGCTCCGCCCTCCCCCTACGGCCTGGCGGCCGTAGGGGGACCCCAGGTGGCCGTGCCCACCGGGCGGGCGGGAAACGCGCCCCGGATCACCCATGACGGTGAAGGAATTCGGGGAGCAGCCGTACGGCAAGTGGCCGTGGACGACGGAGAAGTGGGGGAGCAGCGGGACCTGTTCCTCCCGTACGACAGCACGGACATCGGCGTCGCGCTCTCCTTCGACACCGTCCCTGTCGATTTCCTGCGCCATCGACGAGATCGTGCCGCTGCTCACGGCCGACACCACGTGACGACCCACCACTGAAGCACCACCAGGGAAAGGCCCCGCGAACGATGTTTGACGCCGAGTCGGACCGGACACTCGCTGCCGGTACCCCCGTCACCGGCGGGCAATCCGGCATCTGGCTCGCCCAGCAGATCGAGCCGGAGAGCTCGGCCTACAACGTCTCGTTCGTCCTCGACCTGCGCGGAGACATCGACCTGGACCGCCTGGCCGCCGCCGTCCGGCAGACAGTCGAGGAGGCCGAGAGCCTGCACGTCCGGATCGTCGGCGACAACGGCGCACCGCGCCAGGTGGCATCGCCCGTCCCGGTCGACGTCCCGACCGTCGACCTGCGTGGCGAGTCCGACCCGCTGGACGCGGCCCACCGGTGGGCCGAGGCCGAGCGGGACCGCCCCACCGACCTCGCGTCCGCCCCGCTCTACGCCCACGCGCTGCTCCGCCTCGCGGACGACCGCGTCTGGTGGTACCAGCGCTACCACCACATCGTCATCGACGGCGTCGGCATCATCCGGATCTCCGGCCGTGCCGGTGACCTCTACACCCACGGCGACCGGGCCACCGCCCCCGACTGGTCGCTCTCCCGGCTGGTCGACGCGGACGCCGCCTACCGCGCCTCCGAAGAGTACGGCGAGGACCGCGCGTACTGGCTGCGGCGCATGGGCGACCGGCCCGAACCCGTGCGGCTCGTCGAGCGGTCGTCGGGGATGACCAAGCGGCGTCTCCGCCGCACGGCCGAGCTCCCGGCGCCCGCCGTCGCACGGCTCCGCGACGCCGCGGCCGCCGCAGGCGTCCAGCTCTCCCGCATCCTGCTGTCCGCCGTCGCCGCCTACCTGCACCGGACCACCGGCGAACAGGACCTGGTCCTCGGCCTGCCCGTCACCACCCGGCAGGACCCGGCGACCCGGCACGTCCCCGGCATGGTCTCCAACATCCTGCCGCTGCGCCTCACCGTCCGTCCCGACATGACCGGCGTCCAGCTGGTGGCGGCGGTCGGTACGGCGGTCGCCGAGACCGTCACCCACAGCCGCCACCGCGCCGAGGACCTGGCACGGGACCTCGGGCTCGTCGACGGGGTGCAGGAGCTCGTCGGCCCCACGGTCAACATCCTCCCCAGCGGCGAGCGGATCCGCTTCGGCGCCCTCGACGCCGACCTCGCCCCGATGTGGCTCGGCCCGGTCAGCGACCTCGCCATCACGTTCGGCGACTTCCAGGCCGGCCAGGGCCTGCGCGTCCTGCTCGACGCCGACGCCGACAGGTGCGACGAAGGGAAGCTGATCGAGCACGAGCGGC
The DNA here is from genome assembly GCF_053591895.1 of Streptomyces sp. NPDC002867. Lineage (NCBI taxonomy): Bacteria > Bacillati > Actinomycetota > Actinomycetes > Kitasatosporales > Streptomycetaceae > Streptomyces > Streptomyces sp. NPDC002867. The sequence goes on from NZ_JBSFUR010000001.1 coordinate 260,918, forward strand.
GTTTCCTCATGCTGCTCCACGCTTTCGCCCGGGACCTGACCTGCCGGGTCGGGCATCTCGAACTCACCACCGGCGCCGAACGCGCGCAGCTGCTCGACGGGTTCGGCGTGGCACCCCGCGAGGTGGCCGAACTCTCCTGGCCCGCAGCCTTCGAGCGGCAGGTACGGAGCACACCGGACGCCGTCGCCCTGGTGTACGAGGACCGTGAACTGTCGTACGCGGAGCTCAACGCCGCCGCGAACCGCCTCGCCCGGCTCCTCGCCGCCCGGGGCGTCGGCCGCGAGGACGTCGTCGCCGTGGCGCTGCCCCGCTCCCCGGAACTCGTCATCTCCCTGCTGGCCGTGATGAAGGCAGGGGCGGCGTACCTGCCGCTGGACGCCGACCACCCGCAGGACCGGATCGCGTACATGCTGGACGACGCGGGCGCCCGGACCGTCGTGACCACACGCGAGCTGTCCGCGGATCTGCCCGCCGCGCCGGGCGTCGTGCATGTCCTGCTCGACGAGCCGTCCGTGGCCGCCGAGTGCGCCACCCATGACGAGAGCGACCCCGGTGTGGCCGTCGCCCTGAATCAGGCCGCGTACGTCATCTACACCTCGGGCTCCACCGGACGCCCCAAGGGCGTCGTGGTTCCGCACGACGGCGTCGGCAGCCTCATCGCCACCGCCACCGACCGCATCGGCATCACCGCCGACAGCCGCGTCGTGCAGTTCGCGTCCGTCGGCTTCGACGTCACCGTCTGGGACCTGATCATGTCGCTGTGCGTCGGCGGCCGGATCATCGTCGTCCCCACCGAGCGTCGCGTCGCCGGGCCGGCCCTCACCGACTACATCGCGCGCCACCGCGCCACGCACATGATCCTGCCGCCGTCGCTCGTCTCGGCGCTCCCGCAGGACTGCGAACTCCCCGACGGCTCTGTGCTGATCGTCGGCACCGAAGCGGTTCCCAGCGAACTGATCGCCCGCTGGGCCGGGCATGTCCAGGTCGTCGTCGCCTACGGTCTCACCGAGGCGAGCGTCAACTCCACGCTGTGGGTCTCCGACGCCGACCGTCCGGGCCCCGCCCCGATCGGCGTCCCCGACCCCAACACCCGTGCCTACGTGCTCGACTCGGCTCTCCGCCCCGTCCCCGTCGGCACCGAGGGCGAGCTGTACGTCGCCGGGCGCGGCCTCGCCCGCGGCTACCTGGGCCGGGCCGGGCTCACCTCGGAGCGCTTCGTGGCCGACCCGTTCGGCGGGCCGGGCGCGCGCATGTACCGGACGGGCGACCGGGTGCGCTGGGGCGCCGACGGCAACCTCGAGTTCCTCGGCCGCGCGGACGGCCAGATCAAGATCCGCGGCCACCGCATCGAGCCCGGCGAGATCGAGAGCGCCTTCATGGCCTGCCCCGGCATCGCCCAGGCCGCCGTCCTCGTCCGCGAGGACCACCGGAACGTGAAGCGGCTCGTCGCCTACCTGGTCGCGGAGGCCGGCGCCGGTGCGGCCGCTGCCCACGGTGCCGGTCCGGACGCCGAGGCCGCCGTGGCCGAGGCCCGTGCCCGGATCGCCGGCACCCTCCCGGACTACATGGTTCCGTCCGCCGTCGTGCGCCTCGACGGAGCACTGCCGCTGACGCCCAACGGTAAGCTCGACCGCCGCGCCCTGCCCGCGCCCCGGTGGACGGCGATGGGCGGCGACGACGCGCCCACCACCCCCGCGGAGACCGCACTCGCCGGGCTGTTCGCCGACGTCCTCGGTCTGCCGTCGGCGGGCGTCCACGACAGCTTCTTCGAGCTGGGCGGCGACAGCATCGTGGCGATCCAGCTCGTGAACCGCGCCCGCGAGGCCGGTTTCGCGCTCACCCCGCGCGATGTGTTCCGGCACCGTACGGTCGCGGCACTCGCCCGCCTCACGGAAGAGGCGGCGGACACCCCTCGCGCCCTGAGCGGTGACCTGCCCGCCCCGTTCTCGCTCGTCACGCTCACCCACGCCGAGCGCGCCGAGTGCGAGGCCGCCGTCCCGGGCCTCGTGGACGCCGTTCCGGCCACTCCGCTCCAGGAAGGCTTCTACTTCCACGCCTCCGTCGACGAGACCGGCGCCGACGGATACGCCGTGCAGGACACCGTCGAACTGGCCGGCGACGTCGACCCGGAGGCGCTGCGGCTCGCCGTCCAGGGCCTCCTCGACCGCCACCCGCTGCTGCGCGCCGCCTTCCACCAGCTGCCGGACGGCAGGATCGTGCAGCTCATCGGCGAGCGCGTCACCCTGCCCTGGCGCTTCGACGACCTGTCCGGCCAGGACCCCGACAGTCGTGCGACGACCGCCGAGGCCATCGGGGCGCAGGAGCGGGCGGAAGGATTCGACCTGGACGTCCCGCCCCTGCTGCGGGCCGCCCTGATCCGCCACGGCGCCGAGCGTTCCCAGCTGGTGCTGACGCTGCACCACATCGTGGTGGACGGCTGGTCGGTGTCGCTCCTCATGCGCGAACTCCTCAGCGGCTACCGGCCCGGCGGCGAGGCTCCCCGGCAGGGGGAGGACCCGGCGTACCGGGCGTACGCCGGCTGGCTCGCCGCACGCGACCGGAACGGCGCGCTGAGCGCCTGGCGCGACGCCCTCGCCGGGTACGACGGCCCGGCCAGGCTCCCCGTACGAGGTGCGGACACCGGCGAGCGCCGGACCGGCACGATCGCCGTGGAGCTGACCGCTGCGGACACCGCCGCCCTCACCGCACGGGCCCGCGCGCTGGGACTGACGCTCGGCAGCGTCGTCCAGGGCGGCTTCGGACTCCTGCTCGGGGACGTCACCGGCACCCGCGACATCGTCTTCGGCAGCACCGTCTCGGGCCGCCAGGCCGCCGTCGAAGGAGTGGAGACCCTTGTCGGCCTCCTCATCAACACCCTTCCCGCGCGGCTGCGGTGGCGCCCCGAGCAGTCGCTCGTCGACGTCCTCTCGCGGTTCCAGGACGAACAGGCCGAGCTGCTGGACCACCAGCACGTGGGCCTCGCCGACATCCAGCGAGCCGTGGGACGCGGCGAGCTGTTCGAAGCACTGGTCGTCGTCGAGAACCTCCCCGGGGCCGGCGAGCCCTGCGACCCGGCCGGACTGGTCCGGATCACCGGCTCGCACATCCGCGACGCCGTCCACTACCCGCTGGCCCTCACCGTCCTGCCCGGTGAACGGCTCCGGCTGCGCCTCGACCACGATCCGGCGCGCCTCGAACCGGCGGCCGCCCGCCGGTTCGCCGACCGGCTGCTCGCCCTGCTCGACCAGCTCGTCACGGACCCGCTCCGCCCGGTGGCGCGACTCGCGCTGCGCACCCACGACGAGGAGCGGACCGCCCTCGACCGTCTGGCCGGCGCGGACCACGCCCTGCCCGGCGACACGCTGCACGCGGCCTTCACCCGGCAGGCCCGCCGGACCCCGGACGCGACCGCGCTGATCCACGAGGCGGGACGGACGACCTACGCCGAACTGGACGCGCGCGCCGAGGCACTGGCCGGAAGGCTGCTCTCCCTGGGCGTGACGCCCGAGTCCGTCGTCGCCGTCGCCGTGCCCCGGTCGGCCGAGACGCTGATCGCGATGCTCGGCGTGCTCAAGGCGGGCGCCGCCTACCTGCCGGTCGATGTCGACTACCCGGCCGACCGGGTGCGGTACCTGCTCGAGGACTCCGGGGCGCGCACCGTCGTCGTCACCGCCGCGTCCCGGACCCGGCTGCCCGCACTCGACGGCGTGACCCACGTCGTCGTCGGCGAGGAGACGGCCGGCGCCGATCCCGTATCCGGTCCTGTGTCCGCAGCCGTCCACCCGGACAGCGCCGCGTACGTGATCTACACCTCCGGCTCCACCGGCCGCCCCAAGGGCGTCGTCGTTGCGCACCGCGCGGTCGTCGGCCAACTCCTCTGGACCGCCGAGCACTTCGGGTACGGCCCCGACGAGCGGGTGCTGCACCAGTACTCGACCAGCTTCGACCCGTCCGTACTGGAGATCTTCACGCCGTTGCTCACCGGCGGCACCGTGGTGATCGCCCGGCCGGACGGACACCGGGACCCGGCGTACCTCGTCGACCTGATCCGCGGCGAGCGGGTCACCAGCGTCGACCTCGTGCCCTCTCTCTACGGCGCGCTGCTGGCCGAGGACGAGGCGGGGGAGTGGTGGGCGAGCCTGCGCCGCGCCTTCAGCGGCGGTGAGGCCCTGCCGGTTCCGCTCGCCCGTCGTTGGCAGGAGCGCACCGGAGTACCGCTGTTCAACGTGTACGGACCCACCGAGGCCGTCATCCAGGTCACGAGCTGGGAAGCGGGCCCGGCCCCGGACGGGGCCACCGTGCCCATCGGGCGGCCGGTGTGGAACACCCGCCTCTACGTCCTCGACCGCTGCCTGCGACCCGTCGCGGAGGGCGAGCCGGGCGAGCTCTACATCGCGGGCGCACAACTGGCCCGCGGCTATCACGGACGCGCCGCGCTGACCGCGGAGCGTTTCGTCGCCGATCCGTTCGGCGGTCCGGGAGGGCGGATGTACCGCACCGGAGACATGGTTCAGTTCAGTGGAGACGGTGTGCTCACCTACCTCGGGCGCACCGACCACCAGGTCAAGATCAGGGGTAACCGGGTGGAGCTCGGGGAAATCGAAGCCCGGCTGCGCGACGAGCCGGCCGTCGCCGAGGCCGTCGTCGTGGCACGCGACGACGAGCGGGGAGTCAAGCAGCTGGTGGCCTACCTGGTCCCGGCCGCCGGTGCGCGGGACCTGGACACCGAGGCCGTACGCGCCGCGCTGAGCGACTCGCTGCCCGCGCCCATGGTGCCCAGCCACTTCGTACGGCTCGACGCGCTGCCGCTCACCCCCGGCGGGAAGACCGACCTCAAGGCCCTGCCTGCCCCCGAGGCGCCCAGGCGCAGCCGTCACGCGAGCGCACGCGAAGGCTGCGAGCAGCAGCTGTGCGGCATCTTCGCCGAGGTGCTCGGCATCGACGGGGTCGACGCCGACGAGGACTTCTTCGTCCTGGGCGGCGACAGCATCCTGTCCATGGCGGTCTCCAGCCGCGCCCGCAAGGCGGGCCTGCCGGTGACCCCGCGCGACGTCTTCGAACACCGCACCCCGGCCGCCCTGGCGGCCACCGTCGCCGATGCGGCGCCGGCGACCGCGGCACCCGTCGCCGACTCCGACGGCGTCGGTGACGTACCGCTGCTGCCGATCGTCCACCAGCTCCGCGAGGACGGCGGCACGATCAGCCGCTTCAACCTCTCCATGCTGGTCCAGGCGCCCGCCGCCGCCGACACCGAGAAGCTGACGCGTGTCCTCCAGGCAGTCCTCGACCACCACGACGGCCTGCGACTCACCCTCACCCGCATGGACCTCGGCCCGGCGATCCCCGCCCTCTGGTCCGCGCGGACGATGCCCGCGGGTTCCCTCGACGCGGCCGGACTGCTCCGCCGCGTCGACGCATGCGGCCTCGACGAGTCCGCCTTCCGCACGGTCATCCGCGAGGAGTCCGACGCCGCGGCGAACCGCCTCGACCCCGACGCCGGCGTGACGGTGCAGGCCGTCTGGTTCGACGCCGGTACGGACCGGCCCGGCCGACTGCTGCTCGTCGTCCACCACCTCGTGATCGACGGCGTGTCCTGGCGCGTGCTCCTCGGCGACCTCGCCACCGCGTGGGACGCCGTCGTACGAGGCGAGTCCCCGGAGCTCGAGCCGGTGCCGACCTCTCTACGGAGGTTCGCCCGCGACGTCGCCGAGCAGGCCACCTCCCCGCAGCGGCAGGCCGAACTGCCCTACTGGGCCAAGACGCTGGCACCCGGAGCCGACCTGGTCGCCGGAGCCACCCGTACCGGAACGGCCGGTGCGGCGCGGGAGCACGTCGTCACCCTGCCCGCCGAGGACACCCGCGCGCTGCTCACCGCCGTACCCGCGGCGGTCGGCGCCGACGTCACCGAGGTCCTGCTCGCGGCGCTGCGGCGTGCCGTCACCCAGTGGCGCCCCGACGCCGACGGCGACCTGCTGGTCGACCTGGAGCGCCACGGACGGGACGGCACGGACGCCGACCTCTCGCGCACCGTGGGCTGGTTCACCAGCCTCCACCCGGTGCGTCTGCCCGCCGCCGACGACCCGCTCGACACGCTCAAGCAGGTCAAGGAGTCCGTGCGGTCCGCCCCGGACTCCGGCGCCGGATACGGCATGCTGCGCTACCTCAACCCGCAGCTCGCTCCCGTGTTCGCAGGGCTGTCCACCGCCCAGGTGCTGTTCAACTACTTCGGTCGCCTCCCCGCCGAGCAGACCCACGACTGGGCGCCCGCCGTCGAGTCCGACGCGCTCGCCGTCGAGCCCGACGCCGACCTCGCGATGCCCTACCCGCTCCAGGTCAACGCCGTCTGCGCGGAGACCCCGAACGGCCCCGAGCTGCGCGCCACCTGGACCTGGCCCGAGGGCGACGTGGTCACCGCGGAGGACGTGCGGGCACTGAGCCGCGCCTGGGCCGACGCCCTGCGCGACCTCGTCGCCACGACCGCCGCCCCCGGCGCCCGGCCCTCCCTCACCCCCTCGGACGTGCCGCTCGTCGCCCTCACCCAGGCCGGCATCGAACTGGTCGAGCGGGTGAGCCCGGCGCCGGTGGCCGACATCTGGCCGCTGTCGCCGCTCCAGGAAGGCATCTACTTCCACGCCAGCTACGACACGACCGCGCTCGACGTCTACACCGCTCAGGACACGTTCGACTTCGACCGCCGGCTCGACGCCGACCGGCTGCGCACCGCCGTCGCGACCCTGCTGCGCCGGCACCCCAGCCTGTGCGCGGGCATCGTCAGCGACGGCCTGCCCGAGCCGGTGCAGTTCGTCTGCCCGGCCGCCGAGCTGCCCGTACCGCTCACCGAGGTCGACCTGACCGGCCTGACCGAAGCCGAGCGCCAGACCCGGCTCGCCCAGATATCCGACACCGACCGGCGCCGGCGGTTCGATCTCGCCGCGCCCCCGCTGTTCCGGCTCACCCTGATCCGGCTCACCGACACCACCGACCGGCTGATGCTCAGCCATCACCTGGTCGCGTGGGACGGCTGGTCCCAGTCCCTCTTCCTCGACGAACTGCTCGGCCTGTACGCGGCGGCCGGCGACGACAGCGCCCTGCCCGCCGCCGGAAGCTACCTGGACTACCTGAGCTGGCTCGCCGGCCAGGACTTCGACGCGGCCCGCGAGACCTGGCGCGCCGCCCTCGCCGGACTCGACGAGCCGACCCTCGTCGCCCGCGAGCGCGGTGACGAACCGACCATCCCGCGCCGCCGCACCCTCAGCCTCGGACGAGCCCTCAGCGACCGGCTGCGCAGCTCCGCCCGCGAGCACGGACTGACCATCAACGCGGTGCTCTCCGCCGCGTGGGCGCTCGTCCTGTCCTCCACCGTGGGCCGTGACGACGTGGTGTTCGGCGCCACGGTCGCCGGACGCCCGGCGGACGTGCCCGGAGTCGACACGACGATCGGCATGTTCCTCAACACCGTGCCCCAGCGGATCACCCTCGACCCGGCCGAGCCGGTCGGGGACCTGCTGCGCCGCATCCAGACCGAGCGCGTCGCCCTGATGGACCACGAGTACCTGGGACTCGCCGAACTCCAGCGGGCCGGCGGGCACCCCACCCTCTTCGACACCCTGTACGTCCTGCAGAACTTCGCCGACGAGGGCGCCTTCCAGCAGCTCACCGAGCGACATGGCATCACGGGCGTGGGCAGCGTCGACGCCACCCACTACCCGATGACCCTGATCGTCAACCCGGCCGAGACGGTCCAGGTCAAGCTGGAGTACCGCCCCGACCTGGTCGAGGACGAGCAGGCCACGGCCACGCTCGACCGCTTCGGCGCCCTGGTGGAGCGGCTCATCGGAGACCTGACGACCCGGGTCGGCGCCCTGGACCTGCTGCTGCCCGGCGAGCGGGAGTCCCTTTCCGCCGACTGGGCGGGCAGCCGGGAGCCGGTACCGAACGAGACCGTCGCCGACATGCTGGCCGCTCAGGTGGCCCGTACCCCCGACGCCGTGGCGCTGGTGTTCGGCGATCAGGCCCTCACGTACGCCGAACTCGACGCGCACATCAACCGGCTCGCCCGGCTGCTGCTCGCCCGGGGGGCGGGACCGGAGAAGGCGGTCGCGCTCGCGCTGCCGCGCTCCATCGACATGGTGGCCGCGCTGTTCGCCGTCCTGCGCACGGGTGCCGCGTACCTGCCGCTGGACCTGGACCACCCGGCCGACCGGCTGCGGCTGATGGTCGAGGACACCCGGCCGCTGTGCCTGCTGTCCACGACCACCGTGGCCCCGACCCTCCGCGGCGAGAGCGGCCCCGCCGCGCCCGAACTCCTCCTGGACGACGAGGCCGTGGCCGCCGAACTGGCCGCGCTCCCCGGCACCGAGATCACCGACGCCGAGCGGCCCGCGTTCGCCCACGACCGGGCGGACCGCCTGGAGCACCCGGCGTACGTCATCTACACCTCGGGCTCGACCGGCAAGCCCAAGGGCGTCGTCACTCCGTACCGGGGCCTGACGAACATGCAGCTCAACCACCAGGAGGAGATCTTCGACCCGGCCATCGCCTCGGCCGGCGGGCGACGGCTGCGCATCGCGCACACCGTGTCCTTCGCCTTCGACATGTCCTGGGAAGAGCTGCTCTGGCTCGTCGAGGGCCACGAGGTCCACGTCTGCGACGAAGAGCTGCGCCGCGACGCCGAGGCCCTGGTCGCCTACTGCGACCGGCACCAGGTCGACGTGGTCAACGTGACGCCCACGTACGCCCAGCTCCTCATCGAGGAGGGCCTGCTCGACCAGGACGCGGCAGTCGGAAAGCACCGGCCCGCCCTGGTCCTGCTCGGCGGCGAGGCCGTCTCCGACACGGTGTGGAGCAGGCTCCGCCACACCGAGGGCACCTACGGCTACAACCTGTACGGGCCCACCGAGTACACGATCAACACGCTCGGCGGCTCCACCATCGACAGCGCGACCCCCACGGTCGGCCGGCCCATCCGCAACACCCGCGCCTACGTCCTCGACGCGATGCTGCGGCCCGTTCCGCCGGGCTGCCCCGGTGAGCTGTACATCGCGGGTACCGGTCTGGCCCGCGGCTACCACGACCGGCCCGGCCTGACCGCGGAGCGGTTCGTCGCCGATCCGTTCGGCGGTCCGGGAGGGAGGATGTACCGCACCGGCGACCTCGTACGCCGGCGTCCCGACGGCCTGCTCGACTTCCTCGGCCGCACCGACGACCAGGTCAAGATCCGCGGCTACCGCATCGAGCTGGGCGAGATCGCCTCGGCCCTGTCCACGCACCCCCAGGTCGCGCACGCCGCCGTGGTCGTCAACGAGGCCACAGGAACCAAGCGCCTGGTCGGCTACGTCGTCCCGGAGGACGGCGCCGAGGCGGGCGAGGAACTGCTCCAGCGGCTGCGCGACCACCTGAAGGCCGGACTGCCGGACTACATGGTCCCCTCCGCACTCGTCGCCGTGGACACGCTGCCGCTGACCGTCAACGGAAAGCTCGACGTCAGGGCGCTGCCCGCCCCGGACTTCGGCGGTACGGGCCCCAGCCGGGCCCCTCGCACGCCGCGGGAGGAGACCCTCTGCGCCCTCTTCGCCGAGGTGCTCGGCCTGCCCGAGGGCAGCGTCGGCATCGACAGCGATTTCTTCGAGCTGGGCGGCCACTCGCTGCTCGCCACCCGTCTGGTCAGCCGCGCCCGCACCGCGCTCGACGCCGAACTGGCCATCCGTGACCTCTTCGAGGCGCCGACCGTCGCGGAGCTGGTGGAACGCGCGGCCCGCTCCGGTGGCGCCGCCCGCCCGGCGCTGACCGCCGGCGAGCGGCCCGACGAGCTGCCGCTGTCCCACGCCCAGCAGCGGCTGTGGGTGATCCAGCAGATCGAGTGCACCTCCGCCGCGTACAACTTCCCGCTGGTGATGAGGCTGCGCGGCGCCCTGGACGTCGACGCGTGGACCGCCGCGCTCGCCGATGTCACGGCCCGCCACGAGGCCCTGCGCACGGTCTTCGCCGAGCGCGACGGCCAGGCGTTCCAGCGAGTCCTGCCGGCCGAGGAGGCCCGGCCCGTGGTCGAGCTCGTCCGCGCCACCGAGGACGAGGTGCCCGGCATCGTCGACGCGGAGACCAACCGGCCCTTCGACCTCGCCGCCGAACTGCCCTTGCGGGCCACGGTCGTGGAGGTCGCGCCCGACGACCACGTCGTCATCCTGCTGCTGCACCACATCACCACCGACGAGTGGTCCGACCGCCCGTTCCTGCGCGACCTGGCCACGGCGTACGAGGCGCGCCTCGTACACGGCACGGCCCCGGACTGGGAGCCGCTGCCCGTCCAGTACGCCGACTACGCACTGTGGCAGCAGCGGCTGCTGGGGGACCCCAACGAGACGGACAGCCTGGCTGCCCGTCAGCTGGAGTACTGGCACTCGACGCTCAGCGGGGCGCCCGAAGAGCTCGAACTGCCCACCGACCGGCCCCGGCCCGCCCGCCCCGCGTTCTCCGGAGCCGAGCTGGACATCGACTTCGATGCCGACGTCCACGAGGGTCTGAAGCGGCTCGCCCGCGAGACCGGCGCCAGCATGTTCATGGTGGTGCACGCGGCCGTTGCCGCCCTGCTGCACCGCATGGGCGCGGGTTCGGACATCCCCCTCGGCTCGCCCATCGCGGGCCGCGGTGACGAGGCGCTGGACGACCTGGTCGGCTTCTTCGTCAACACCCTCGTGCTCCGCACGGACCTCAGCGGCGACCCGAGCTTCACCGAGCTGCTGACCCGGGTCCGCGAGACCGACCTGGCGGCCTTCTCCCACGCGGACGTGCCGTTCGAGTCGGTCGTGGAGAAGCTCAACCCCACCCGCTCGCTGTCCCGGAACCCGCTGTTCCAGGTGATGGTCGGCTACCACGCCCGCACCGGCGACGAGCTCGAACTGGCCGGGCTCCAGGTGGAGTACGTGCCGTTCCGTATCCGCTCCGCGAAGTTCGACCTGGTGTTCAGCTTCACCGAGCACACGGCCGCCGACGGCCTTGCGGGCTCCCTGGCCTGCCGCCTGGAGTTCGCCACCGAACTGTTCGACCACGAGACCGCCGAGCGGATCGGCGACCGGCTCCGGGCGCTCGTCGCCGCCCTTGTCGCCGCGCCCGAGCGACCCGTCTCGCAGGCGGAGATCCTCGCCGCCGACGAGCGTCACCTCGTCCTGGAGGGCTTCAACGGCAGCCCGCGGCCCGTCGACGAGGAGACCCTGCCGGCGATGTTCGCGCGGCGGCTCGCCGAGCGGCCCGACGCGATCGCCGTCGTGGACCGCTCGCACTCGGTGACGTACGAGCGGCTCGACGCGCGGTCCAACCGGATCGCCCGGCTGCTGGCCGCGCGCGGTGTGGGCGCGGAGAGCGTGGTCGGCGTGGCCGTGCCCCGCTGCGCCGACATGATCGCCACGGTGCTCGCCGCGCTCAAGCTCGGTGCCGCGTTCCTGCCGCTCGACCTGGCCCACCCCGCCGACCGGCTCGGCTACATGATCGAGGACTCGCGGGCGGCCCTCGTGGTCGGCACCGAGTCCGTGGCCGGGAAGATCCCGGACGTGGCGGGCGTACCGATGGTGCTGCTCGACGAGCCGTCCGTCGCCGCCGAGCTGGACGGTCTGCCGGAGACCGCCGTCGGGAGCGGACCGGTCGGCCTGGACCAGGCCGCGTACGTGATCTACACCTCGGGCTCGACCGGACGTCCCAAGGGCGTGGTCGTCCCGCACGAGGGCATCGCCAGTCTGGTGGCCACCGCTGTCGACCGGATGGGCCTCGAGCCCGGCAGCCGTGTGCTCCAGTTCGCCTCGATCGGCTTCGACGTCTTCGTCTTCGAGCTGTCGATGGCGCTGTGCCACGGCGGCCGGCTCGTCCTCATCACCGACGAGGCCAGGGTCGCCGGGCCCGCGCTGACCGACTTCCTCGCGGACCAGCGGATCAGCCACATGATCCTGCCCCCGTCCCTGGTGTCGGCGCTGCCGCCCGGCTGCGAGCTGCCCGAGGGCTCGACCGTCCTCGTCGGTACGGAGACGGTGCCGCCGGACCTGTTCGAGCGCTTCGGCACCACGGCCCACCTGATCTGCGCGTACGGACTCACCGAGGCGACGGTCAACTCCACGCTGTGGCCCGCACGCGAGCACGGTGGCCGGCCCACCGGCCGGGTCCCCATCGGCCGACCCGACCCCAACACCCGCTGCTACGTCCTCGACGACAACCTGCGGCCCGTCCCGCCCGGTGTCGTCGGCGAGCTGTACGTCTCCGGACGCGGCCTCGCCCGCGGCTACCTCGGCAAGGCCGGGCTGACCTCGGAGCGGTTCGTCGCGGACCCCTACGGCCCGCCCGGCGGCCGCATGTACCGCACCGGCGACCGCGCCCGCTGGCGCACGGACGGGAACCTCGACTTCCTGGGCCGGGTCGACACCCAGGTGAAGGTGCGCGGCTTCCGTATCGAGCTCGGGGAGATCGAGGCGGCGCTCGCCTCGCACCCGTCGGTCGCGCAGGCCGCCGTACTGCCGGACCGCGACGGCGACATCGTGCGCCTGGTCGGGTACGCCGTACTGGAGGCGGGAGAGGCCGGGGAGGCAGCCCCGCAGGAGCTGCGCGCCCATGTGGCGGGCCACCTGCCGGAGTACATGGTCCCGGCACTCGTCGTACCGCTGGACGGCCCCCTTCCCCTGACCCCCAACGGCAAGCTGGACCGCAAGGCGCTGCCCGCGCCGGACTGGTCCGCGATGACCGGCGACGCGAGCCCGGCGACGGAGACGCAGGCCCGCCTGGCGGACCTGTTCTGCGAGATCCTCAAGCTGGAGAAGGTCGGCATCCACGACAACTTCTTCGCGCTCGGTGGCCACTCCATGGCCTCGATGCGGCTCCTGGGCCGTATCCGCGCGGAGTTCGGCGTCGAGCTGAGCATCCGGGACGTCTTCGACGCGCTGACCGTCGCCGGCCTCGCCGGCAAGCTGGAGGGCGCGGCGGCCGCCCGCCCGGCGCTGCGGCCCGCCGAAGACACCGAGGACACTGCCGGCGCCCCGCTGCCGGTCGCCCCCGTCCAGCGCTGGGAGTGGGAGTCGCACCGCCGTACCCCGGGCTTCGACCACGCGCTGGCCCTGCGTGTACCGGAGGGTGGACTCGACGCCGCCGCACTCGCCGACGCCCTCGCCGATGTGGTGGCCCGTCACGAGCCGCTGCGCACGGCGTTCGCCGAGCGCGACGGTGTGGTGCTCCAGCGGTCGGCCGAGGCCCCGGCCCTCGCGCTCGACCCGTGCGCGGACCTGGACGCCCGCCTGGCGGAACTCGCCGCGCAGACCCCGGACCTGGAGCGCGAGGCCCCCCTGCGGGCGACGCTGCTGACGGACCCGGCCGGTCACCAGGCTCTTCTCCTGACCTCGCACTACCTGGCGGTGGACGAGTGGTCGGTGGTGCCGCTGTTCCGTGACCTCACCACGGCGTACGCGGCCCGCACGGAGGGCCGGACGCCCGAGTGGGAGCCGTTGCCGGTGACGTACGCGGACTACACCCGCTGGGCGCACGAGGTCCTCGGTGACCTGTCCGACCCGGAGAGCCGGGGCGGGCGGCAGCTCGCCTACTGGCGGCAGACGCTCGAAGACGTCCCGGCGCAGCTGGCGCTCCCCACGGACGCCTCGCGCCCGGGTGCCGAGGGCAGCGACCACCTGGGATTCGTCCTGGACGAGCAGCTGCACGCGGCCGTGGACGAGCTGGCCCGGACGACGGGCACCAGCATGTTCATGGTGCTGCACTCGGCCCTCGCCGCGATGCTCACCGCCCACGGTGCGGGCACCGACCTGCCGATCGGTACGATGGTCGCCGGCCGTGGCGACGACCAGCTGGCCGACCTCGTCGGCTGCTTCCTCAACACGGTGGTGCTGCGCACCGACACGGCGGGCGATCCGACCTTCGCGGAGCTGCTGACCCGGGTACGGGAGACCACCCTCAGCGCCCTCGACCGGCAGGACGTGCCGTTCGACGAGGTCGTCCGGGCGACCGGACTGCCCCCCCAGGGCCCGCAGGTCATGGTGATCCACCACGAACAGGCGGATCTCGGGCAGCTGGAGGGCGGCATGGGCTCCTTCCACGCCGTTCCGACCGGCTCGGCGCGGGCGGAGCTGACCCTCAGCTTCTACGAGCCGCAGGGCGACGGACCGGTGCACTGCGAGCTGATCCACGCGGTCGGCCTGTTCGGCCCGGACAAGGCCCGGCAGCTCGCCGAAGAACTTCAGACACTGCTGCGCACCGCAGCGGCCGACCCCGAGCAGCCGATCTCCGAGCTGTTCACCGCAAAGTCCACGAGGAGTGACGACGTATGAGCACCAACCCGTTCGAGGACCCGCAGGGCCGCTTCCTGGTCCTGGTCAACGACGAGGACCAGCACTCGCTGTGGCCCTCTTTCGCCGAGGTGCCGGCCGGGTGGCGCGTCGTCTTCGGCGAGGAGACGCGGGAGGCGTGCCTCGCCTACGTCGAGACGAACTGGACCGACCTGCGCCCCAAGAGCCTGGTCGCCGAGCAGGGCTGAACCCGCCGCAGCGCACCGTACCGCCGCCCGCCGAGAGGGATTCCTCTCGGCGGGCGGCGGCGTGCGTCGACGAACTGCGGGAGGCGGCCCGCGCGGTCGTCCCGGCTACTTCGGATCGCGGTCGAAAACCGCCTTCGACCAGAAGGAGCCGAGCGCGGAGAGAGCCAGGCACCAGGCGACCGCGAGCCATCCGTTGTGCCCGATCTCGCTGCCGAGCAGCAGCCCGCGCAGGGTCTCGATGGCCGGCGTGAACGGCTGGTACTCGGCGATCGGCTGGAACCAGCCCGGCATCGCGTCGACCGGGACGAAGGCGCTCGAGATGAGCGGCAGGACGATCAGCGGCATGGCGTTGTTGCTCGCCGCCTCGGCGTTCGGGCTGACCATGCCCATCCCGACCGCGATCCAGGTGAGCGCCAGGGCGACCAGCGCCATCAGCCCGAACGCCGCCAGCCACTCCAGGGCCGTGGCATCCGTGGCCCGGAAGCCGATGGCCACGGCGACGGCACCCACGAGGACCACGCCGGCCACCGACTGCAGCACGCTGCCGACGACGTGCCCGATGAGCACGGACCCGCGGTGGATCGCCATCGTGCGGAAGCGGGCGATGATGCCCTCGGTCATGTCGTTGGAGACGGACACCGCGGTCCCGACCACGGTGCCTCCGATGGTCATCGTCAGGATGCCCGGCACGACGTAGGCGATGTACTCGGAGCGGTCGGCGCCGCCGCCCATGCCCGCGCTCATCACGTCACCGAAGATGTAGCCGAAGAGCAACAGCAGGACGATCGGCGTCAGCAGCAGGTTCAGGGTGAGGGACGGGTAGCGCCGCGCGTGCAGGAGGTTGCGGCGCAGCATCGTGGACGAGTCGCGCACGGCGAGGGAGAGGGAGCTCATCGGACAGCCTCCTCGGGGGGCTGGTTGGTGCCGCTGGTCAGGGCGAAGAACACGTCGTCGAGGTCGGGGGTGTGCACGGTCAGCTCGTCCGCCTCGATGCCGGCGGAGTCCAGCCAGTCGAGGAGGGAGCGCAGCTCGCGCTGGGTGCCGTCGCTGGGGATTTGCAGCGACAGCGCCTCGTCGTCCCGGGTGACCTCGCGCAGCGTGAGGGCGGCGCTCCGATAGGCGGACGGGTCGGAGAAGCGGAGCCGGACATGCCCGCCGGGGATCAGCCGCTTCAGCTCCTCGGCGGTGCCCTCGGCCGCGATCCTGCCGTCGTCGAGCACGGCGATACGGTCGGCGAGTTGGTCGGCCTCCTCCAGGTACTGCGTGGTGAGGAGGACGGTGACGCCGTCGGAGACCAGCTCGCGGATGATCTGCCACATGGTGTGACGGCTGCGCGGGTCGAGACCGGTGGTCGGCTCGTCGAGGAAGATCATCCGCGGGTCGCCGACCAGCGTCATGGCGATGTCGAGGCGGCGCTTCATGCCGCCGGAGTAGGTGGAGGCGGGCTTTTTCGCGGCGTCGACGAGGTCGAAGCGCTGCAGCAGCTCGGCGGCGGTGCGGCGGCCCTCGCTGCGGGAGAGGTGGTGCAGGTCCGCCATGAGGAGCATGTTCTCCTCGCCGGTGATCAGCCCGTCGACGGCGGAGAACTGCCCGGTGACGCCGATCGCGGCGCGCACCCCGTCCGGTGACGTGGCGATGTCGTGGCCCGCGACCTGGGCCTGCCCGCCGTCGGCGGCGATGAGCGTGGACAGGATCTTCACGGCGGTGGTCTTGCCGGCGCCGTTCGGCCCGAGCAGCGCGAACACGGAACCGGCCGGGATACGCAGATCGATGCCGTCGAGCACGGTCTTGTCGCCGTACGACTTGCGCAGACCGACGGCGGAGACGGCGGCGGACGACTGCGGACCGTCACCCCGCCTGGACGTGGGCATGACAGATGATGGCATGGAGCCCTCCCGTTCGAAGGGTGAAGTGACTGGGGTGAGCGGGCGATTTCGCGGGGCCGGTGCTCAGCCCCGGGCGCGGCGGACGTCGATGTTGCCGTACCGGGTGCGGGCGCGGACCTTGACGGTGTCCTCGGTCTGCTCCGGGGTCTCGGACGCGGTGAGCGTGTTGCGCACCTGGCCGGAGCCCGAGCTGACGTCGAGCCAGGCGGCCGTGCCCTGGCGGATGCCGACGTCGATGGCGCCGTAGGAGGTCTCCAACTGGACGGTGCCGCGGGCCACTTCGTCCACGCGCAGGGTGCCGTGGGCGGTGGTGGCGGTGACCGAGTCCTCGGCGCGCCGGATCTCGATGTCGCCGTTGGCGCCGCTCACCCGCAGCTCGCCAGTCGCGGCGCCGACGGTCGTGGTGCCGTGCGAGTTCTTCAGGACGGCGGGGCCGTCGACGAGGCCGACGCGCAGGCTACCGGAGCTGGTGGTGATCTCGGCCGTGCCCTCGACCCGCTCCACGGTGATCGAGCCGTGCGACGCGGTCAGCTTCAGCGGGCCGGTGGCGTCGAGGCGGACGTCGCCGGACGAGGTCTTCACGTGGACCTCACCGAGCCGGCCCTCGCCGAGCACCTGGACCCAGGCGCCGGTCATGTCGACGCGCGAGCCCGTGGGCAGTTCGACCGTCACGTCGACGGTGCCGGTGCGGCCGAGGCCGAGCAGATGGGGTTTGGGCGTCCTGACGGTCAGTACGCCGCTCGCGTACGTGACCTCGGTCTGGTCGGCCGCCCGTACGTCCTGGTCCTTCTTCGGGTCGCGGGGCTGCACCTCGACGACGGTGTCGAGGCGGTCGCCCGCGGTGAACTGGATGGAACCGGCCTCCACGTGCGCCGTGGCCGAGATCGGTTCGGGAGTGTCGAAAGAAGGCATGGTTGTCCCGTTCTCTTGGGTCTTCAGGGCGTCCCCGCTGGTGGGACGTGGTGTGGGTGAAGTGGTGCGGGCGCGGGCGCGGCTAGCGCACCCAGCCCGTGAAGCTCTGTCCGATGGTCTGGGTCTTCTCCGTCGTACGCGGCCGGGTGCCGCCGTCGACCGCGGCCGACACGGCGCGCACCAGCCACGCGTTGACCGACAGGCCCTCGCGGCTCGCGGCCTCCTCGGCGCGTGCCTTGAGGTGGGCCGGCAGGCGCAGGTTGACGCGGGCGGTGCCGCCCTCGTCGCCCTCGGCGGGCGCCTGCGCCTTCAGCGGTTCGACGGGCGCGGCCTGCTCCGCGGGGCCGCCGTCGGTGGGCGGCAGCGTCACCACGAAGTCGGGGTCGAGCCCGCGCAGCCGTACGTCGACCGAGCCGGGGGCGAGCTCGCGGGTGATCTCGTCCATCGCGGCGGAGAGCACATTGAGCAGGGTCAGACGGGTCGCCGACTCCAGAGGAGCGGAGAGCCGCTCGGCCAGCGCGCGGGCATCCGCCCCGCCGGCTTCGGCGGCCACCGCCAGTTCGCGGCGGAGGGTGTCGACATACGGGGTGAGGTCCATGGCGTCATCATGGCACCACTGTGGTGTCATGTGCAAGCCCTAGGGACGCCTTTGGGTGGGGTGTGCTCAAGGGAAACCGCTCCTACCTGCGGAAACGTGAAAGAGGGCGGCCCGAGTCATGGTGGTGCCATGTGGCTCATGTGGTTCGAGGGGCATGAAATGGCGCCGGGTGGCACCAAACGGTGCCACCCGGCGCCATGCGAGGTCGCTGCCGGCCCCCCGACGCTGCCGGATCCTCCGGGATCTTCCCGGAGAACGCCGCCGGCCGACGGCTCACGCCTTTCGCGGCGGCTCCCGGCGGCTGTCGGACCAGGCCGACCAGAGAGCGGCGTAGCGGCCGCCCGCCGCGACCAGTTCGTCGTGCGTGCCGGTCTCGGCGACCCGGCCCTGGTCGAGTACGACGACGCGGTCGGCGGTGGCGGCCTGGGGCAGGCGGTGCGCCACCATCAGGCCCGTACGGCCTTCCAGGGCCCGTACGGCGGCTGCCTCCAGGACGCGTGCGCCGGCGCTTCCCGCGTCTGCGGTCGCCTCGTCGAGGATGGCGATCGGCGGGTCCGCCAGGACCAGGCGGGCCAGGGCCAGGTGCTGTGCCTGGGTCACCGTGAGCCGGTGCCCGCCCTCACCGACCACCGTCGCGAGACCTTCGGGGAGCGCTTCGACCCAGTCCAGGGCTTCCACCTGGGCCAGCGCCGCGCGCAGTTCCTCGTCCGTGGCCTCCGGCCGCGCCAGCCGCAGATCCTCGGCCAGGGGCCCCGCGAACACATGGACCTCCTGGCTGATCAGCGTCACGGCGCGCCGGACTCCGGCCGGGCCCAACTCGCGGGCCTCGACGCCGCCGAGCACGATCGAACCGCCGGACGCGTCGTGGACGCCCGCGACCAATTTCGCCAGAGTGGTCTTCCCGGCGCCGCTCGCGCCCACCAGAGCGACCCGTTCGCCGCTGCGGACGTCCAGGTCCACGTCGCTGAGGACCGGGTGGCCGTCGACGTACGCGTGGCTGAGCGCGGAGACCTTGACCGAGCCGTCCACGGGCTTCTCCGCGGTGCCCGGTTCGGGCTCCGGCTCGACGGGCAGGTTCGACACCCCCACCAGGCGGGCGAGACTCGCGCCGGCCGACTGCGCGTCGTCGATGAGGAACAGGGCGGCGTTGATCGGATTGAAGAGGCTGTGGAAGTAGAGCGCGGCCGCGGTCGCCGTGCCGATGCTCACGGAGCCGTTGTCCACGAGGAAGAAGCCCGTCACCAGAACGCCGGTCAGACCGATGAACTCCGCCGCGTTGAGACGGGAGAAGAAACCGGAGACCAGCCGGATGCCTTGCAACGCCAGGTCGACGGCCTCCCCGGACCGCCGCTGAAGTGCCTGCGCGTGGCCGGCGGTGAGCCGGAACGCCCGTACGGTGCGGACACCGCCGACGCTGTCGAGGAGCTGGTGCTGCAGGGCGCCGCTCGCCACACGGTGCCGGGCGTACACCGACGCGGCGCGCGGGATGTACCAGCGGACCGTCAGGACGTGCACCGGCACGGCCAGCAGGACGGCGAGCAGGAAGCGCCAGTCCAGTACGGCGAGCCCGACGAGCGTCAGCGCGATGGTGAGGAGCGCCGCGGCGAACTCGGGCAGCGCCTGGCGTACCGCCTTCGCGATGATGGTGACGTCGCCGGTCACCCGGGAGGTCAGGTCGCCCGAACCGGCCCGCTCGACACGTTCCAGGGGCAGGCGCAGTGCCCGCCCGACGAATCGCTCGCGCAGGTCCGCGAGGACGGTCTCGCCGAGGCGGGCGACGAGCGATTGGCCGATCGCGGTCGCCACGCCCCGGGCCACGGCCACCGTCAGGAGCAGCACCATCGGTACCGTCAGCGCGCCCGCGCCGCGCCGCGCGGCGACGAGGTCGACGATGCGTCCGAGCAGCGGGGCGGTGAGCAGGCCGATGCCCGTGCCGGCGACGAGCACGGTGACCGCGAGTACGGTCAGGAGCCGGTGGTGCCGCAACAGCGCCCGGACGGCGGCGAACGTCTGTGCGCCGGTCGCGGTGGGCAGCAACTCGCGGTCCCCGCTCGCGCCGCGGTCCGCCGTACGGGGTTCGGTCATCTCGCGTCCTTCGTCGTTCACGGTCATGCCAGCACCGCCGCGCGGTATGTCTCGTGGGAGGCGACGAGTTCCGGATGGCGGCCGTCGGCGGCCACGGCGCCGTCGTCGAGCAGCACCACGCGGTCGGTCGCGGCGAGCAGCGCGGGGCTGGTGGTGACCAGGATCGTCGTACGGCCGTCCCGAAGTTCCCGAAGGCGGGCGGCGATACGTGACTCGGTGACCGTGTCGACCGCGGTCGTCGGGTCGTGGACGACGAGCACCGGGGGGTCGGCGGCGAGCGCCCGGGCCAGGGCCACCCGCTGACGCTGACCGCCGGACAGGGACCGGCCGCGTTCGGCGAGGACCGTGGCCGTGCCCTGGGGGAGCGCCCGCGCGACGTCGTCGGCGGCGGCCGCGGCCAGGGCGGGCGCGAGGTCGGCTTCCCCGGCGCCGGACCCCGCCCGCACGTTGTCGAGCAGACTGCTCTCGAACAGATCGGCGTCGTGGTGGGCGACGAGGATCGCGCGGCGGGCGCTCTGAGGGTCCAACTCGGTCAGTGGTACGCCGTCGAGTTCGACGGCCCCTTCGGCGGGGTCGAGTTCCCTGCCCAGGCAGAGCAGCAGGTCGTGCGCCGCCGCCGGGTCCTTCGCGACGACGCCGATGACGGAGCCGGCGGCGATGTCGAGGTCGACACCGCGCAGGGCGCCGTGTCCGAGCCCGCGCAGCCGGACTCCTCCGCAGACGGGACCGGGAAGCGTGGTCCGTCCGGTCGCGACGGCGGGCGGCGAGGCGAGCACCTCGGAGATCCGGTCGGCGGAGGCACGGCCGAGCGCCAACTCGCCGTTGACGTACGTCAGGAGCTGGAAGGGGCCGAGGAGGTACTGGGCGAGTCCGACGGCCGCCACGAGTTCGCCCACGCTGATCGAGCCGCGCATGGCCAGATGGGCGCCGGCGAGGCCGATGGCCGCGATGAAGAGGCCGGTGAGGGCGAGGATCGCGCCGTCGTGCCAGGCCCGGCTGCTGGCGGCCCGCAGCGCGGCGGCCAAGGAGTCCTGGCTCGTGCGCCGGTACCGGGACACGGCGGCGGCCTCGGCCCCGATGCCCTTCAGCACCCGCAGACCCGCGACGAGGTCGGCGGCGACGCCGGAGGCGTGCGCGGCACGCTCCTGCTCGATCTCGCTGCGCTCTTCGAGGGGGCGGCTGATCCGGTGGCCGAGCCACAGCAGGGGTGGGACGCCGAGCAGGATGAGCAGGCCGAGCGGCACCGAGACGCGCAGCAGCGCCACCGCGCTGACGACCAGCCCGGTGAGCGCCGATACGGCGTACGGCACGGCGGCCGCGACCGCTCCGACGCGTGTCGCGTCACCGGTGGCGACGGCCGTGAGCGCGCCGGGCAGCCGTCCGGCGTCGGCTCCGCCACGGGGGTCGAGCACCCTGGTGCCGAGGTCGACGCGGAGCTGGTGCGCCGCGTGTTCGCCCGCCCCGTCCGTGATCCTCGCGGCGGTCCGGTAACACGTGGACAGGACGAGGAAGAGGACGGCGAGGACGAGCAGCCAGCGCAGGAGAGCGGCGGAGGAGCCGGTGGACACGGCCCGGTCGATGATGACGCCGATGACGACGGGGACAAGGGCCTCGCACGCCTGGTGGCCCATGCCGAGGAGCGACGCCCCGACGACCCGTCGGCGCTGACCCCTGATCGTTCTGCGGAGGACGAGGCCCCCCGTCGGACCCCCCTCGTTCGGTCCCCCCACGGGCATGCGGTACCTCCGCGACGACGTCGATTAGTTAGGTAAGCCTACTCTAATCAGGTGGACTGCCAAGGCTGCCGGCGGCGTCGCACCCGGCCGGCTCCGTGACCGCCGGCCTCGTCGGCGGGACCGACGCGTTGACCCCGCCGAACGGTTCGGTTAGCCTCACCTAAGTCGCTGTCTGTTGCCACGTCACATGTGTTGTCTCGCGCGAGAGTCGCCGCCAGGGGGAGTTGTCGTTGTCGGTCGGAACCCAAGCGGCACCCAGGAGCGGAGCAGGCGGTCCGGCCGCGCCGGGAGTCCGTCGGTCCGTGGCCGCCCTGCGCGGCCTTGGCCTGCTCGCGACCCTGGCGGCCCTGGTCCTCGTCGGACTGCTCAGCGTGTGGCTGGGCACCCGGGGTATCCCGTTCACCTCCACCTGGAACGCGCTGTGGCAGCCCGACGGGTCGGAGACCTCGGTCATCATTCATGAGTACCGGATCCCCAGGACCCTCCTCGGCCTGCTCGTCGGTGTGGCCCTCGGACTCTCCGGCGCGCTCATGCAGTCGCTGACCCGCAACCCGCTCGCCGACCCGGGGCTGCTCGGCGTGAGTCTCGGAGCGTCCACCGGAGTCGTCGTGGCCATCGCCTTCTTCGGTGTGGGTACGGCCCTGGGCTATGTGTGGTTCGCGTTCCTCGGCGCGGCGGCGGCATCGGTGCTCGTCTACGTCCTGGGCTCCTCGGGGCGGACGCTGGCGACGCCCGACCGGCTCGTCGTCGCCGGAGCCGCGGTCACGGCGGTGCTCTTCGCCTTCAGCTCCGCGGTACTGCTGCTCAACCCGCGCGCCTTCGACCAGTTCCGGTTCTGGACGGTCGGGTCCCTGGCGGGCCGGAACACGGACATCGTCCTCGTCACCCTGCCCTTCGTCGCCGGTGGCCTGCTCCTCGCGCTCGGCCTGGCCCCCTCCCTGAACGCCCTGGCCATGGGCGACCAGGTGGGACGAGCCCTGGGCGTGAACATCGGCCGGACCCGGGTGCTGGGTGCCGTCGCCGTGATGCTCCTGTGCGGCGCGGCGACCGCCGCGGCCGGCCCGATCGGCTTCGTGGGCCTGGTCGTCCCGCACGTCGCCCGGTTCGTCGTGGGTCCCGACCAGCGCTGGGTGCTGGCCTACTCGATGCTGTTCGCACCTGTTCTGCTGATCGGTGCCGACGTCCTCGGCCGGGTCCTGGGATCCCCGGGCGAGGTCCAGGTCGGCATCGTCACCGCGTTCCTCGGAGCCCCGCTGTTCATCGCGCTGTGCCGTCGTCGAAAGCTGGTGATGCTGTGAGCGACGCACACGAGGCAGCCGGGCCGCGGACAGGCCCCGGAGCCGCACCTCCGCGTCTTGCGGGCGGAGACGGGGGTACGTCCCAGGCGTCAGCCCTGGGGGAGAACGAGGAGACCCTGTGAGTGCCGTACGGGAGTCAGAGGCATCCGCCCCCGATCCACGTCCCGTCAAGAACCGTGCGACCGCAGCGACGCCGCGCGTCGTCACCGGGATGGTCGTCCGCACCCGAAAGGGCGGCCTCTCCCTGCGGGTCCAGGGCCGCGCCCTGGCCGTCACGGCCGTCCTGGGCACCGCGCTCGTCCTGCTCATGGGCATCGCCCTCACCACCGGCGACTTCGAACTCTCCGTCGGTGAGGTCCTCCAGGCGCTCTTCGGCAACGGCTCCGGAGCCGCGGACTTCATCGTCAACACCCTGCGCATGCCCCGGCTGCTGACCGCCCTGTGCGTCGGCGCCGCCCTGGCCGTCAGCGGCGCCATCCTGCAGAGCCTGACCGGCAACGCGCTGGGCAGCCCCGACATCATCGGCTTCACCAACGGCTCGGCCACCGGGGCCCTGGTCGTCATCGTCGTTCTGAACGGCAGCATGACCCAGATCGCCCTCGGCGCGCTCGTGGGTGGACTCGCCACCGCCGCGGCCGTCTCCCTTCTCATGCTGGGCCGGGGCCTGCAGGGCTTCCGGCTGGTCGTGGTCGGCATCGGCGTCAGCGCCCTGCTCCTCGCCCTCAACTCGTACCTGATCACCCGGGCGAGCTGGCAGGAGGCGCTGGAGGCCCAGGCGTGGCTGATCGGCAGTCTCGGGAACCGCCTGTGGATCCACGCGAACACCATCGGCCTCGCCGTCGTCGTCCTGCTCCCGCTCGCCTTCTTCCTCGCCCGCCGCCTGTCCATGGTGGAGATGGGCGACGGTATCGCCACCGCCCTCGGTGTCGACGTGACCCGGACACGGGCGGCCCTGCTCGTCATCAGCGTCGCCCTGGCCGCCTTCGCCACCGCGGTGACCGGCCCGATCGTGTTCATCGCCCTGGCCGCTCCCCAACTGGCCCGCAGACTGACCCGGTCGTCCGGCCCCGCTGTCCTGCCGTCCGCCCTCATGGGCGCCCTCCTGCTCGCCCTGAGCGACCTCGTCGTGCAGCGCGTCTTCGCACCCGCGCTCCTCCCCGTGGGCACGGCGACCGGGACCATCGGCGGGCTCTATCTCATCTGGCTGCTGATCACCGAGTCGCGAAAGAGCCGCGCATGACACAAGTGAACGCCCCGACGCCCCGGCTGCGCGCCGAGGGCCTCACGCTCTCCTACGACCAGCGGACGGTGGCCACCTCCCTCGGCGTGGACATTCCCGACCAGTCCTTCACCGTGATCCTCGGGCCGAACGCCTGCGGCAAGTCCACGCTGCTCAAGGCGCTGTCACGGATGCTGACGCCGAAGGCGGGACAGGTCTGCCTCGACGGGAAGGCCATCTCCTCGTACCGCTCCCGCGAGGTCGCCCGCCGGCTCGGGCTGCTCCCTCAGTCGTCCAACGCGCCCGGCGGCATCACGGTCGGCGACCTCGTGGCGCGCGGCCGCTACCCGCACCAGCGGATGCTGAAGCAGTGGTCCACCGAGGACGAGGCTGCCGTGACCGAGGCGATGCGGCAGACCGGCGTACTCGAACTCGCCGACCGGCCCGTGGACGACCTCTCCGGCGGCCAGCGCCAGCGCGTCTGGCTTTCCATGGTCCTGGCCCAGCAGACCTCTCTCCTGCTGCTCGACGAGCCCACCACGTTCCTGGACATCGCCCACCAGGTCGAGGTGCTCGACCTGTGCGCCGAACTGCACGCACGCAAGGGCCACACGGTCGTCGCGGTCCTGCACGACCTCAACCAGGCGTGCCGCTACGCCACCCACCTCATCGTGATGCGGGCCGGCGGCACGGTCGCGGCCGAGGGCGACCCGGCGACCGTCATGACCGCCGAGCTCGTCGAGGACGTGTTCGGACTGCCCTGCCGGATCATCGACGACCCCGAGACCGGCACCCCGCTGATGGTGCCCGCCGCGCCCAGGCGGTACGAGGCGAAGGCCGGCGCGCGCGACACGCAGGGCACCGAAGCCGCCGACCCCGTACTCGCCGAAACCTCCTAGGGACGGACGGAGCGCCCATGATGCTGTGCACGAGACTCACGAACGCGCGCATCCTCACCATGGATCCGGGCCACCCGGTCGCTCACGACCTGGGCATCTGGCACGGCCGGATCGTGGGCGTGGACGAGGCCGTGACCTCCTTGCCCGCACGCGAGGTCGTCGACCTCCAGGGCGCCACCGTGCTCCCCGGGTTCATCGACAGCCACGTCCACCTGGCGTGGACGGGACTGAAAGCGAGCACGCCGAGCATCGCCGGCTGCGAGAGGATCGAGGACGCCCTCGCCGTCGTGGAGGAGGCGGTCTCCCGCACGAGCGCGCCCGACGCGTGGGTGCACATCGGCGGCTACGACCAGCGTGCCCTCGGCCGGCATCTGACGGCGGCCGAACTGGACCGGGTCAGCCCCGGCCGCCGGGTGTTCGTGATGCACGACTCCGGCCACGCCTGCGTGGTCAACAGCGCCGTCCTCGACCTGCTCCCGGCCGACGTCCCCCACGAGGACGGCGTCCTCGTGGAGAGCGCGATGGGCGCCGTACGGCGGCTGCGCCTTCCGTACGCGCAGGAGGAGCTCGCCGACGCGATCGAGTACGCCGGCCGTGTCTGCCTCGCCGAGGGGGTCACGGCCTGCGCCGAGGCCGGCATCGGCGGTGGCCTGCTCGGCCACAGCCCCGTCGAGCTCGGCGCCTACCAACTCCTCCGGGACCAGGGCCGACTGCCCCTGCGGGTCCAGCTCATGCCGGGGGCCGACACCCTGCGGCCGCTCGGCGCGCACGAGCGGGACGGCATTCCCCGTGGGCTGGACCTCGGTCTGCGCACCGGGTTCGGCGACGACTGGCTGTCCGTCGGCGCGCTCAAGATCTACACCGACGGCGGCATGATGGCGCGTACGGCCGCCCTCACGGCCCCGTACGAAGGCACGAGCCGAACCGGCCAGCTCCAGGACGACCCGGAGCGCCTCGCCTCCCTCATCGTCGACGGGCACCTCGCCGGATGGCAGCTCGCCGTCCACGCCATCGGCGACCGGGCCGCGGACCTCGCCCTGGACGCCCTGGAGCAGGCGCAGGCGCTGCGGCCCCGGCCCGACGCGCGCCACCGTATCGAGCACGCCGGGCTCATCCGGCCCGACCAGCTCCCGCGCTTCGCCCGGCTCGGCCTCAGCGCCGTGATCCAGCCCAACTTCCTGCGTTACTTCGGCGACGACTACGCGACGATCATGGGCCCGCAGCGAGCTCCGTGGATGTACCGGGGCCGAGGCTTCCTCGACCACGGCGTCACTCTCGTCGGCAGCTCGGACCGGCCCGTCACCGACGGATCGCCGCTGCGGGCCGTCCAGTTCATGGTCGAACGTGCCTCCACCTCGGGCCGGTCGATCGGCCCGGACGAGGGCATCACCGTCGACGAGGCCCTGCGCGCCTACACGGTCGCCGGCGCGTACGCCTGCCGCTGGGACGACAGCGCGGGCAGCCTCAGCCCGGGCAAGCGCGCCGACTTCATCGTGCTGGGCGACGATCCGCGGAGCGTCGATCCCTCCGGGATCGGTGACATCGAGGTCGTGGCGACCTTCGTGGACGGACGCGAGGCGACGGAGGGCCACAAGCTGTGAGCGAGCCGGCGGACACGACGCGACTTGGCCATTCGCTTAGGTAAGGCTAGCCTTAGTTCGAGCGTTTCACCGGGGTCACGCGGCGATCCAACCTCCTTTCGCGCACGGTGGAACCGAGGAAGGAAAGCCTTGATCACGGCCATGCCGCGCCCCGCCACGCTGTTGCCCCGCGCGCTCCATTCGCCCGGCCTCCCCACGTTCTCCGTTCGGCCGGCGCGGCCCGACGACGCCGCCGGGCTCGCCGCCCTCTCACGGCCCTTCGTATGCTCCGGAGCGCTGCGCGAGCGTACGCAGGCTCAGTACGCCTCCCAGGCACGGGACTTCCTCGTCGCCGAGGCCGCCGACGGAACCCTCGAAGGATGCCTCGGGCTGAGTGTCCACCACGCCGGCACGCCGTCCGGCCGACCCGCCGCCGGAGTCCTCTACAGCTTCTGCGTCGCCGGGCACCGGCAGGGATGCGGGGTGGGAGCCCGGCTCCTGCACGCCGCTCTGGCGAGGGCTCGGAGCCAGTCCCTGCGGGCCCTGTTCACGGCGACGACGGGCAGTGGCCGCCTCTTCCTCCGGCACGGCTTCGCACCGGCCTGCCCGAGCACGGCGCCGGCAGCCTGGGCCCAGTCCCTGGACCCCCGCCGCAACGCACGCGTTCTGGCCTGCGCCCTGTGAGGTGAGGAATGCGCAGGACGGGCCCGGGAGCCGTATCGGCTCCCGGGCCCGTCCTGGCCGGATGGCCACGTCCCGAGCCTCAGGCGTCGAGGATCCTTGACAGTGGCCGCACCAGTGCGTCGACCTGATGGTCCGTCACCGTGAGCGCCGGAGCCGGCCGAAGCGTGCTGCCCTGGCGCCGGACGAGTGCTGCGGGGGAGTGCCGTACGTGTCCATCATGACCGCGCGCCGGCGGTCCGTGAGCGGTCTCGTGCTGTCGTCGGCGGTCACGCGCCGTCCTCCTCGGCCTCGCGCTCCGGGGCCGGGTCCGGAACCACGGTCGTGCCCGGTCCGTCCTCGGCGAAGACGCCGCGCAGCAGGGCGTGCGGCACCCGGCCGTCGATGACCTGGGCCTTGCGGACACCGGCTCGTACCGCCCGCAGACAGCCTTCCATCTTCGGGAGCATGCCGCTAGCGAGCTCCGGCAGCAGTGCGTCCAGTTCACCGGCCGTCAGGCGGTCGATCACCTCGGTGCTCCGCGGCCAGTCCGCGTACAGCCCCTCGACGTCGGTCAGCACCACCAGCCGTTCCGCGCCGAGGGCCACGGCCAGCGCGGACGCGGCGAGATCGGCGTTCACGTTGTAGACCTCGCCGTCCGCCCCCCGCGCGATGGGCGAGACCACGGGGATGCGGCCATCCTCGAGCAGCGTGTGTACGGTGCCGGGTTCCACGGCCACGACCTCGCCGACGAGACCGATGTCCACGTGCCGGCCGTCCACCCACGCGGGGCGCCGTACGGCGGTCATGGTGTGCGCGTCCTCGCCCGACATGCCCACGGCGAAGGGGCCATGGGCGTTGAGGGCGCCGACGAGTTCCCGCTGGACCTGGCCGGTCAGCACCATCCGGACCACGTCCATGGTCTCCGGCGTGGTCACCCGCAGGCCCGCTTCGAAGCGGACCTCCAGGTCGAGGCGGTCGAGCATGGCGCTGATCTGCGGTCCGCCGCCGTGTACGACGACGGGGCGCAGGCCCGCGTGCCACAGCTCCACGACGTCCTGGGCGAACGTCCGGTGGAGTGCGGGGTCCACCATGGCGTTGCCGCCGAACTTGACGACGACCGTCCGGCCCTGGAGTTCCTCCAGCCAGGGCAGCTCGGCGGTGGCGTCGGCGGTCTTGTGCACCGAGTCCGTCGTCTTGATCGCGACGGCCGCGTCCTCGCCGCCCTCGGGCGACAGCAGGTCTCCGGCGGTGGCGATACCCGCGGTGACGCGGTCCATCGGCAGCCGTACGCCGATGAGGCCGGTGGAGCACACCGCGACCTCGTGCGGGTCCACGTCCACCGCCCGTGCCGTGTGCTCGGCCATCAGCCGCGCGTCGACCGCGCCGGCCTCCCCCGTACAGGCGTTGGCCCCACCGGAGTTGAGGACGACGGCCGATATCCGGCCGTCGGCCAGAACGCGTCGTGACCAGCGTACGGGCGCGGCCTGCACGCGGTTGGAGGTGAAGACGCCGGCGGCGGCGCGCGACGGCCCCCGGTTCACCACCAGGGCCAGATCGCGGTCACCGGATTCCTTGATGCCGGCGGCCACGCCGCCGGCGAGGAATCCACGGGCAGCGGTCACGCTCACTGTGCTTCTCCGTTCTCCCCCAGAGCTGACGCCTGGGTGGTTCCCCCACCGCCCGCGCGGGGCAGAGGTGGGGGCATCGTCGTCGACTCCGGACCGGCGGCTGCGCGCACGTCGCTCATGGAGCCACTCCATTCGTGGGCAGGCCCAGCCGTTCCGGCAGGCCGAGGGCGACATTCATGCTCTGCACCGCGCCACCCGCGGTGCCCTTCGTCAGGTTGTCGATGGCGCTTACACAGATCAGCCGGCCGGCGTCCGGGTCCACGGCGATCTGCACCTGGGCGGTGTTGGAGCCGAGTACGGCGGCCGTCGAAGGCCACTGGCCGGGCGGCAGCATCCGGACGAACGGCTCGTCGGTGTACGCGGCTTCGTACGCCGCGCGTACCGACTGCTCCCCGCCCGCGGCCGTGTCCGGGCGCAGGCGGGCCGAGCAGGTGGCGAGGATGCCCCGGGGCATGGGAGCCAGGGTCGGCGTGAAGGAGACCGTGACCTGCTCGCCCGCCACCCGGGAGAGGTTCTGCGTCAGCTCGGGTGTGTGCCGGTGGCCGCCCCCGACTCCGTACGGGCTCATGGAGCCCATCACCTCGGCGCCGAGCAGGTGCGGCTTGAGTGCCCGTCCGGCGCCCGACGTCCCGCTGGCTGCGACGATCACGGCCTCCGGCTCCACCAGCCGGGCCGCGTAGGCGGGGAACAGCGCGAGCGTGACCGCCGTTGGGTAGCAGCCGGGTACCGCGATCCGCGGGGCGCCCTTCAACTCCTCGCGGGCGCCGGGGAGTTCCGGGAGACCATAGGGCCAGGTCCCGGCGTGGGCGGAGCCGTAGAAGCGTTCCCAGGCCGCCGGGTCACGCAGCCGGAAGTCCGCGCCGCAGTCCACGATCAGCGTGCCGGGGTCCAACTCCCGTGCGAGCGCGGCCGACTGCCCGTGCGGCAAGGCCAGGAAGACCACGTCGTGACCGCGCAGGGCAGCCGCCGAAGTCCCGTCGAGAACCCGGTCGGCGAGCCCAGCCAGCTGTGGCTGTACGGACCCGAGGGAACGGCCCGCGCTGCTGTGCGCGGTCACCGCGCCGATCTCCACGCCGGGATGCGACACCAGCAGGCGGAGGATCTCCCCGCCCGCGTAGCCGCTGGCACCGGCCACCGCGACCCTTACGGTCATGTTCTTCCGTCTCTCTCGGTACGTGTGAGGGCTGCCGACACAGGGTGGCGCCGCAGGGTTGCTGCCACGGGGACTCGGTCACGCGTCCCGGCGAACGTCTCGCGGCGCCCTGTTGAGCAGGAGGTCGCGCAACAGGGCCTCGGTCGTGCACACCACACCGCTCCGGGCGGCCCAGCGCAGGGCCATGGCGTGCTCCTCGGGGGAGAAGTCCGCCACGGCGTCGGCGACGACGAAGGGCTGGATGTCGTTCATGAAGGCGTCGGCGGCCGTCAGGAGAACGCCGAGATGGGCGTACACCCCGCAGACGATCAGCTGGTCGCGCCCCTCCGAACGCAGCAGCCTGCCGAGGTGGCTGCGGAGGAAGGCGTTCTGGCGCACGTTGGCGAGCAGGTGCTCGCCGGGGCGGGGCGTGAGCGGAGCGATGATCGCGGCCGCGTCGGGTTCGTCGCCGATGCCAGGGCCCCAGACGTCCGCGGCGAGGCCGCGCTGTCCGGGCCGCTGGGCGGCCGGCTCGGCGCTGAAGACCACCGGCATGCCGAGAGCCCCGGCGAGTTCGCGCAGAGCCGCGATGTTGTCGACGAGGTCCACGATCGGGGACTGGCCGGCCGGGAACGCCTCCACGAAGTGGTTTTGCATGTCATGGACCAGGAGCGCGGCGCGACCGGGTTCGACGGTCCAGGAGGCCCAGGAGCGGGGGAGGGCGCCGGGACCCGGCATGGGGTAGGAGCCGACGGCCGGCAGGCCCATGGTGATTCCTCCCCTGGTGACATGCGCGAAGGCGCGCCCGCCCTCGAATGTTTAGCTTAGCCTAACCTAAGTTGCACGCCTGTGGTGGCTCGGTCCATGCGGCTCGCCAGGACCCGAGCGCGTACAACTGCTCCTTGCGTACGCCGCGTTGCTTGCGCACGAAGGCGGCGAGCGTGCGGGTGGTCGCCACGTCGCAGGGTCAGAGCCGCGCGGAAGGGTGCCGGTGGTGCGCGCATCGGGGCGTCGTGAGGAGCCGGCGGACCTGCTCCCCGGCCTCGGCGGCGTCCCGGGCCGTGGCCGGGAACACGAGGCGCAGATCGCAGTGGCCCCCGCGGTACTCGCAGCGCAGCGTGATGCCGTGCCGGTCCACGGCAAGCGGCATGGCTCGCACCACGCCACGCGGCAGCCGGGCCCCGGCCAGCGCGATCAGGTCCGCCACCATGTCCTCGTGGGCGTCGGCGAGATGCGTCAGCATCGCCGCTTCCTCGACGGCGAGCGGGTCGGGTTCGGCGAGGGCGAACTCGTCAAGCCCGACGTCATGGGTTTCCGCCGCGGTCCGCAGCGTCACGCGTACCGGATCGAGACGCAGCGCGCCGCCGTCCTCCGGGTCTGCGGAAGTGAGCCAGCCGGAGATCGTCACCCTGGCGCGCACGCGGTCACGGAGCGCCGTCGGTGCGATGTCGGTGAACTCCAGCAGGGCGGCGAGGGTGCCACGCGGCGCGGCGGCGACCTGGGCGGCCAGCGGGCTGTCCGCCTGGGGGTGAAGAGTGATCAGCCCCTCGCTGCCCACGGAGTGCATGCCGATCAGATCGTAGTCCTGACCTTCCGTGGTGAGCGACAGGGAGACCGCCCGGGCCGGCACGGAGCGGACGCACTCCGCCGCGGTCTGCTCGGGCGGGGCGACGTCTGGGGCGGCGGTCAAGGCAACTCCTCGCGGGACGGGTCGGATCGGTGCGGCTCCGGTCGGGGCGGCATGGAACCAGATCCCTGACTGTTGAGGTAAGGCTAACCTAACTTGCCTCCTGTGTGTGCGTCCACACCGCCCTGCGGTCGGCGCCGACGGCTGTTGGCGGAGCGCAGCCGGGGAACGCCGCGGTGTCGATGTGGTTGACGCCGAGCTCTGGCCTTGAACGGGCCTACTCGGTGCTCATGGAACATGCCTGACCGCTGACGCTCGCCCACAAGTGACGGCTCGGCCTGGGGAGATGCTCGCCGTCGGGGAGCCCGGCGCGGTAGCGTGGCGATCGTGGTGGACTGGGGCTTTCGGCCGGCGTCGGTGTCGGACGTCGCGGCGGTGGCAGAGTTGCGTGCCGTGGTGCTGCGGGCGGATCTGGAGCGGCTCGGGCGGTACGACGAGGAGCACGTGCGTCAGCGGCTGCGGGACGGGTTCGAACCGGCGCACACCTGGGTCATCGAGGTGGACGGCGCGTTCGCCGGTTGCGTGGCGCTGCGCCGGGCGAAGGACGCTCACTGGCTCGAGCACTTCTACCTGGCCCCGCATCTTCAGGGCAGCGGTATCGGTTCGGGCGTGCTGCGCGAGCTGCTGGAGCGGTGTGACCGCAACGGCGTCCCGGTCCGGTTGAACGTGCTGCTGGGCAGTCCGGCCCGGCGGCTGTACGAGCGGCACGGGTTCATCCTCGAGACCGAGGATCCGGTGGACGTGTTCATGGTGCGCAAGCCGGAGCGGCCGTGCAGCCGGCCGGTCCGGAACCGATGACGATGACGTTCCGGACCTCGTCCACGGTCTCGCTCAGGCCGTCTTCTGCGGGGCGATCTGATCGGCGTCGGCCGCCCCGCCCGTGAAGCGGCGCGCGAGATGGCGGCGCTCCTCAACTCGGGGACGTGCCCCGCAGCCTGGCAGGCATGCTCGGATGGCCGCGCTCAGCCCGCGAGGTCCCGCATCCACGCCTCCAGGTCGTCGGCCCTGCGGGGCAGGCCTGCCGACAGGTTCTCGTTGCCGTCCGCCGTGACGAGGATGTCGTCCTCGATACGCACGCCGATGCCCCGGAACTCCTCGGGCACCGTGAGGTCGTCCGCCTGGAAGTACAGGCCCGGCTCGACGGTGAGGACCATGCCCGGCTCGAGCGGCGCGTCCACGTAAGTGTCGTTGCGCGCCTGGGCGCAGTCGTGCACGTCCAGACCGAGCATGTGGCCGGTTCCGGCGATGGAGAAGCGCCGCTGCAGCCCGAGCTCGTACGCCTTCCCGGCCGGCCCCTCGACGAAGCCCCACTCGACGAGCCGCTCCGCAAGGTGGCGCTGGGCGGCCTCGTGGAAGTCCCGGTAGTGCGCGCCCGGCTTCACGGCGGCGATCCCGGCCTCCTGCGCCTCGTACACCGCGTCGTAGACCTTCCGCTGGACAGGAGTGAAGGTGCCGCTGATCGGAAGGGTGCGGGTGACGTCGGCGGTGTAGAGGGTGTGCGTCTCCACACCGGCGTCGAGCAGCAGGAGTTCGCCGGGCCGCACGGGCCCGTCGTTGCGGGTCCAGTGCATGATCGTGGCGTGCTCGCCCGCCGCGCAGATGGAGCCGTAGCCGACGTCGTTCCCCTCCAGCCGGGCGCGGCGGAAGAACGTGGTCTCCACCCAGCGCTCGGAGGTGGCGACGGCCCGCGACAGCTCGCGCACGCAGTCCGTGAAGCCCCGCACCGTGGAGTCCACGGCCGCCCGCAGCTGGCGGATCTCCCACTCGTCCTTGACCAGCCGCAGCTCGCTCAGCGTCTCCTCGAGCTCGGCGTCCCGCTCCTCGTCGGTGTCGACGGCGGCTTCGAGCACGGGGTCGTGGCCTCGCAGGATGCGCGTGGGAACGGCGGCGGCAGCGGCCAGTTCCGTGGCCGCGGCGCGCACGTCGCGGCAGCGAAGACCCAGCAGCCGCTCCGCCTCGGCGAGGCTGTGACGGCGACCCATCCAGAGCTCCGCGGTGTCTCCCGTCCAGAACTCGTCGCTGTCGCGGGCATCGCGCGGGAGCTGGTAGCAGTACGCGTCGTGCCCGCCGCCGGGGCGCGGCTCCAGCACGAGCGCGCCGTCCCTGGACTGGTCGCCGGTTAGATGGACGTAGCCGGTGCAGGGGCGGAACGGGTAGTGCGCGTCGTTCGAGCGGATCTTGAGGTTGCCCGACGGGATGACGAGCCGCTCCCCGGGGAAGCGGGCCGAGAGGGCGGCGCGGCGCCGTGCGGCGTAGGGCGCCTGCTCCAGGGGTTTCAGATCGCGCTGTTCGGTGTCCGCCCAGCCCGACCTCATCAGGGCGGACAGTTCGGGCGAGGGTTCACCGTAGAGGCCGTTCTTTCGGCGCTTGCTCATGTCACACACCTTCTCTTGGTTTCCGGAAGAGGGACAGGCGGGTTCAGAAGGGCCCGTACGCCGCGGGCCAGTCGTTCCACAGGAACCGGCCGCTGTGCTCGCTCAATGCTGCTGCCAGACGGGGGAGTCGGTCGATCTCCTGCGGTTCGGCGTGCAGGGCGACGGTCGACTGGCCCGGCAGTGACGACACCATCTCCAGTACGGCTTCCAGCCGTTGGTACAGGACCACGAGGCCGAGAGGTCCGAAGCACTCCCGGGCCGCGTCCGCCAGTGCGGGGGTGAAAGCTGATCCGTCCAGCGCGAGCAGGCGCGGCGCGAAGGTCGTCTCGTCGTCGGGCCACACCAGTTTCCGGGCGCCGGCGAGGTCGGCGAGTCTTGCGGCCCCCGACAGACAGCCTTCGGCGATGCGCGCGTTGAGCGCGGGCGCGGCCGGGATGTCGCGGACCTGCCAGGCGATCTCGTAGACGATGCTGTGCCCCGCCGGGACGAAGAGGAGGCCCGGGTCGGTGCGGAACCGGCCCGCGCCGAGGGTGAGTGACGCGGCGTAGCCCTGGGCGATCTCGGCCCCGCGGGCGTCGGCAGCGGCCGGGGTGATCACAACGGCCGCCGTGGCGGTGGCGGACAGTGCACGGTCCGGCCTCAGGACCACGGAGCCGCCCCGTCCGTGGACACGATGGTTTCTCGCAGGCGGGACAGCGGCTTCGTCTTCTTCTTCGGCGGGTGTTCCGGGCGGGGTGGCTCCGGACATGGCGATGACTCCAGACGGCAGGACGAGAGGGACGGCCGGTGACCGGACGGCGGCCGGCCCTCCGGCGAGGGGCTACAGGACGAACCCGTGGGGGAACGGATCGGACGGGTCGAGGAGATAGTTCGCCGTGCCGGTGATCCAGGCCCGGCCGGAGATCTCCGGTACGACGGCGGGCAGGCCGCCGACCTCGGTCGCGGCGACGAGCCGCCCGGTGAACCGGGTGCCGATGAACGACTCGTTGACGAACTCCGTGCCCAGCGGCAGTTCGCCGCGGGCGTGCAGCTGGGCCATGCGCGCCGATGTGCCCGTGCCGCACGGCGAACGGTCGAACCAGCCGGGGTGGATGGCCATGGCGTTGCGCGAGTGCTCGGCGTCCGAGCCGGGCGCGAGGAACTGGACGTGCTTGCAGCCGCCGATGAGCGGATCCACCCGGTGGACGGGCCGCTTCTGCTCGTTCACGGCCTCCATGATCGACAGCCCGGCGGCGAGGATCTCGGTCTTGCGCGCCCGGTCGAAGGGCAGCCCGGTCCGGTCCAGTTCGACGATGGCGTAGAAGTTCCCGCCGTACGC
Source organism: Streptomyces sp. NPDC002867 (assembly GCF_053591895.1). Classification (NCBI taxonomy): domain Bacteria; kingdom Bacillati; phylum Actinomycetota; class Actinomycetes; order Kitasatosporales; family Streptomycetaceae; genus Streptomyces; species Streptomyces sp. NPDC002867. Next base: position 296,446 of record NZ_JBSFUR010000001.1, read on the forward strand.
CATGTCGTAGGGCACGACGCCCAGGCCCGGCACTTCCACGGCGGCGTTCAGTTCGCTGACGTAGGAGTCGACATTGCGCAGGGTGACCCGCTCGGCCGCGCCGTCGGTCACGGTGACGCGGGCCTCGACGAGTCCGGCGGGGGTGTCGAGGCGCACGACGGTCTCGGGCTCGGTGACCGTGACCATGCCGGTCTCCACCAGGACCGTGGCCACACCGATGGTGCCGTGCCCGCACATCGGAAGGAACCCGCTGACCTCGATGTACAGCACGCCCCAGTCGGCGTCCGGCCGGGTCGGCGGCTGGAGGATCGCCCCGCTCATCGCCCCGTGGCCGCGCGGCTCGTCGACGAGGAACCGGCGAAGTCCGTCGAGGTGCTCGACCGCGTAGCGGCGGCGCTCGGCCATGGTGTCGCCAGGGACGGGGCCGACACCACCGGTGACGACCCGGGTGGGCATGCCCTCGGTGTGGGAGTCGACGGCGCTGATCGTACGGACCGACCGCATCAGGCGGACCGCTTCTCGAGCGCCGCGACGGCACGGGCCATGTCGGCCGCGACCTGCTCGCGCTGGGCGGGCGTCAGCGGGCCGCGCGGCGGGCGGCAGGGGCCGCCGTACCGGCCGACCTGCTCCATGCCGAGCTTGATGGCCTGGACGAACTCGGTCCGCGAGTCCCAGCGGAAGGCGGCCACCAGCGGTTCGTACAGTGTGCGGGCCTCCTCCAGGCGGCCTGCCGTGGCCAGTTCGAACAGGAGGGCCGACTCCGCGGGGAAGACGTTGGGGAAGCCGGCGAACCAGCCTGTGGCCCCCATCAGCAGGCTCTCCAGCACGACGTCGTCGGCGCCGCTGATCACCTCCAGGCCGGGCGCCCGCTCCTTGATCTCCAGCACCCGCCGCACGTCGCCGGAGAACTCCTTCACCGCGACCACGTTGTCGATCTGCGCGATCTCGGCGAGCAGGTCCGGGGTGAGATCGACCTTGGTGTCGAGGGGGTTGTTGTAGACCATCACCGGCAGGCCGACGGACGCCACGGCCTCGAAGTGTGCCAGGACCTCACGGTGGTTGGCCCGGTACAGGGTCGGCGGCAGGCACAGCACACCGTCCGCGCCGTCCTCGGCCGCGGCCTCGGCCCAGTGTCTGGCCTGGTGCGACCCGGCGCCGTGCACGCCGACGACGACCGTGCCGGCGCCGCCGACCGCCTCGATCGCGGTACGGGCGACCGTACGGCGTTCCTCGTCGGTCAGGGACGAGTACTCACCCAGCGAGCCGTTGGGGCCCACGCCGTGGCAGCCGTTGGCCACGAGCCACTTGCAGTGCTCGGCGTAGCGGTCGAGGTCGACGGCCAGGCCTGCCGGCGCGGAGGCGTCCTCGTAGTAGGGGAGTGCGGTGGCCACGACGACGCCCGTGAGGCGACTGTTCCTTGGTCTGGTGCCGGTCATGGATCGATCTCCTGGGTCTGGGGCGTACGGGACGTACGAAGGGAGGGGGCAACGAGGCCGGGGGCCGTACGGGACGATCGGGGTGCGTCCCCGGATCAGGCGTCGGGCTCGGTGGGCGCGGCCAGTTCGCCGAGCCGGATGGGCTGGGCGATCGGTCTGCGGTGGCAGCTCGCGGGCGGCTGCCCCTCGACGGTGATCTCCTCGGGCAGGTGGTGGAGGCGGCCCACTGCCGGTGTGCCGCGCAGCCGGGAGGTGAGCTCGGTGACGGTCGGGCCGCAGATCCGGCCCTGGCACGGGCCGAGACCGGCGCGTGTCTCCAGCTTGGCCGCTCTCGCCCCGTGGCCCGCGTCCTCGGCGGCGGACCGGCACAGGGAGGCGTAGTCCGTTTCCTCGCAGCGGCAGATCACCGTCTCCGGGCGCAGCCAGCCGGGCCACGCGGTGCCGATGGGGTGGGCCGAGGCCAGCCGTCCGGCGAAGGCACGGCCGCGGTCCCGCCGCCGGCGCAGGCCCGCGAGTGCGGCAGCACCTGTGTCACCGCCCGCGGCGAACCATCCGGCGAGCGCGCCCTCGGCGCGCGCGGCGGGCGCACCGGCGACACCGGTGATCTCCCCGGCGGCGAACACAGCTGGACGGCTCGTGCGTTGACTGTCGTCGACGTCGACGAACTCGCCTCCGTACACCTGCCGCAACGCGCACCCGGCGGCGAGCGCCAGTTCCAGCTGGGGGCTGAAACCGTGCGTGACGCACAAGGCGTCGACGGGCGTGGTCCGCCGACTGCCGGGGACCACGGACCAGTCAGGGCCCAGCCGGGCGCTGACGATCTCCTCGACCCTTCCCTCGCCACGGGCCTCGATCACGGCGCGGCCGAGCCGGTACGGCACCCGGTGGCGGGCCAGGGTACCTGCGTACGCGGCGAACTCGCCGGTCTTCCCGGCCAGTTCCCACGTGCGCCGCGACCACCCACGCGCCAGGGTGGCCGGGCCGTTGGCCTCCAGGACCTCCAGCACCCGGGACCCGGCTTCCACCAGCGACGCGGTCACGGGGAGCAGGAACGGACCGGTGCCCGCGACCACGACACGGTCGCCGACGACGATGCGTTCGCCCTTCGCCAGCGCCTGGGCGGCGCCGCCGGTGTACACGCCGGGCAACTCCCAGCCGGGGAACGGCAGCACCCGGTCATGGGCACCGGTGGCGAGGACCAGGGCGTCGGGTGCGAGGACGCGGCGCTCCCGTCCGGTCCCGTCGGCCGGGCCGCGCAGCACGTGCACACGCGGCGCCCCCGGTTCGCCGACGGCCGGGCGCTCCAGTGCCCACACCACGGTCTGCGGCCACCAGGCGCAGTGCGGGTGGTCCAGTACCTGTCGGCGCCGCCGTTCGAACGCCGGCCAGTCGTGCTGCGACTTCTCGGGGCGGGCCGCGTCGCAGGCGTCGGGAAGCGTGCGGTGGTACTGGCCGCCGGGCTGCTCCTCGGCGTCGATCAGTGTCACGTCGGCGCCCGCGCCCAGTGCCGTATGTGCGGCGGCGAGGCCGGCCGGTCCGGCGCCGACGATCACGACGTGACGGCGTGTCACCTCTGCTCCGCGGGGGAAGTGCCGGACGGGCGCGGCTCGCTCGACTCCCGGGTCTGGGTGGTCACCACGTCTCCGTCGCGGACCCGGCGACGGCAGGCGCGGACATCGCGCTCGGCGTTCACGGTGACCAGACAGTCGAAGCAGACGCCGATCCCGCAGAACACACCGCGCGGCGCGCCGGAGGGCCCGCGGCGCCAGGACTGCCGCCCGGACGCGAGCAGCACACCCGCGACGGTCTGGCCGTGGGCGCCCTCGAGCGGTTCACCGTCCACCGTGATCCGCAGCGGGCGGTCACGCCGCCCGACAGGGTCGGACCCGGCGGGCACTCGTCGGGGGCTCATGCTGTCTCCTCCTTCGCGTTCTTCCTGCTGCCGGTCCGGTCGTTCGCGGTCGGTCCGGTCGCCTCGGTCTGCCCGGCTCTGCCGATGACAGCCGGGCGGTCCACTCGGAACGGGCTCGCCTCGACCGCCGGCGGCTCGCCGAGCAGCAGGTTGCGTACGAGCAGCGCGGTGCCGAGGGAGAGCCCGATGCCCGCTCCCTCGTGGCCGGTGGCGTGCCACAGGCCGTCCAGTCGGGGGTCCGGGCCGATCACCGGCATGTGGTCGTCCACGTACGGGCGGAAGCCGCCGTAGGACCGCATGACGGCGACATCGGCGAGGCAGGGGAAGAGGCGCAGCGCCTTGGCGGCGATCTCCGCCAGCACATGCGGCCGCAGCCGGTCGTCGAAGCCGACCCGGCGGCGGGATGAGCCGAGGAGCACGCTTCCGGCGCGCGTCGACTCGACGACCGCCGAGGTCTGGAGGTCCTCCGCGCTGCTGCCCACCGCGCCGACGTAGTCGGCGTCGTACACCTTGTGGAACACGGTCGGGGGCAACGGGGTGGTGACGAGGATGTCGCCGCGGCGGGGCCGGACGGCGATCGGGGCGCCGAGCCGGGCGGCGAGCTCACCGGACCAGGGGCCGGCGGCGTTGACGAAGACGTCCGCCTCGACGAGTCCTTCGGTCGTGTGCAATGCGGTGAGCCGGGAGCCGCGGGTGACGGCGGAGAGCACCTCGCATCCGCTCTTCAGGGACGCGCCTGCCGCGAGCGCGTCCGTGAGCAGGGCGACGGCCGCACCGGCGGGTTGCACCTGGGCGTCCTCGGGGTAGTGCAGCGCCGCCGTGTGGTCACGCATGATCCGGGGCTCGGCCTCCGCGAGCGCCGCGGCGTCCAAGGCCTCGGCCCGTACCTCGGCAGCGCGCTGGGCGCCGGCGAACTCGGCCAGTGCGGCGGCCCCGGCTTCGGTGGTGGCCACCACGATGCCGCCCTTGGGCTCCCACTCGACCGCGGCGGCCGCTCGTGCGCCGCGGTCGGAGCGTTCGGCTACGGCGGCCAAGGTCTTCGGCCAGAGCCTGCGGGACAGTTGGGCGAGCCGGAGTTCCGGTCCGGGTCCCTTGTCGGAGACCAGAATGTTCCCCTCGCCGTGCGAGGTGGTCGCACCGGCGGGGGCGCCGCGGTCGACGACCGTGACGCGGAATCCGCAGAGGGCCAGTTCACGGGCGCACGCGGCACCGACGATTCCCGCGCCGAGCACGGCCACACGCGTTCCGTTCATCGTCCCCCTCCGTTCGCTTTAACGAACGACTTGAGACTATGGGCGCTGAACAGAAGGTGTCAACGGTCCGGTCGTGGCAGGCTCTGGGGCCGCCGGTCAGGGCGCCGAATGCGGGGTGCCGTCCCCGGCCGGCTGCCCGGCCCGGTACTGGAGCAGCAGCACGGAACGCACCGGCCCGTCGGTCGCCAGGTAGGAGTGGGGGAGCGCCGCGTCGAAGCCCACGTAGTCGCCCGGGCCCAGCTCGACCTCGTACCCGTCCACGGTGACCTCCAGCCTCCCCGACTGGACGACCGTGTGCTCGGTGCCCGCGTGGCCGTGCGAGCGTTGCCGGTGGCCGGCGCGGAACTGCTGGTCGTAGACCTCGAACGTGGTGTTGTCGCTCCGGATGTGGCGCAGCGCGCGCAGGTCGACGCCTTCGCCGCTGAGGGGTTCGACGTCCTTCGAGCGCACTACGGTCACGCCGCCGGGCGGCCGGGTGTCGAGGAGGTCGGACACCGGCATCTGCAGGGCGCGGGACAGGCTGAAGACGGTTTCGATCGTCGGGTTGCCGTTGCCCGACTCCAGTTGGGACAACGTCGCCTTGCCGATACCGGAGCGCCTGGAGAGTTCGGAGATGGACAGGCCGTGCAGGGTCCTCGCCCGCTTGAGATTGGCGGCCAGCATGCCCTGGATCGATCCGGTCTGCTCGCTCACGACGCTTTCCCCTCCCAGCGTTCTGTATACCGAACGGAGCGTGTTCGGTAGCCCGACCATAGCCGACCACGCGGGGACCGCCGCGCCGGCGAAGACTGTCGTCGACCGTCTCGTCGCCGGAGCCTGATCGCGGCACGGTGGTCCGGGCCGCCGCTGGTCCGCACCCTGATCCGATGGATCCCTACGCGCGGACCAGCGGGGTGTCGACCAGGTGCTCGGCCAGGAACCATGCCTGCAGTTCGCCGGTCCTGATCACCTGAGAGACCAGGAGGTCGTTGGTGCCGTCGTCACCGAGCGCGGCCGTCCGGGCGGCTGCGTCGTGGGCGTCGACGAGAACGGCCTCGTGGGCCTCCAGCGGCCGTGACAGCATCGCGGGCACCTGCTCGACCCCGTCGGCGGCCGCGGGATCGACGTGATCTCCGCGACGTGCCGGGGGTCGCCCACCGCGACGCCGCCGAGGGACTGGACGCGTTCGGCGATCGTGTCGACGAGTTCGAGCTGTTCCCCCGCGTGCTTGTCCAGGACCAGGCGCAGTTGGTAGAAGGTCGCGCCGCGCATCCATCGTCCTCGGGGAGTCCGTCGCGGCCGCCACCGTCGCCGTGCGGGGCGCCTTCGACCGGCACCACGGCATCGGCTCGCTGTACGCCCTGGCGGCCGGCGGCCTGCTCATGGCCTTCGCGATGTGGTGGCTGTACTTCGCCAGACCCGCACACACGCTGCTGGCCACGACGCACCAGGCCCACCGCAGGAGGTTCACCTGGGCCTACGGCCACTACCTGATCTTCGCCTCGGCGACCGCGGAGGGAGCGGGTCTGGCCCCGTACGCCGATCACGTCACGGGGCACACGGGCACCTCGCCCGCGGTTGCCGGTGCGGCGGTCACCGTCCCCGCGGCGGTCTTCCTGATCACGGTCTGGGCCGACACGTCGGTCCCCGCCAGAGAACCACGGCCGAGCGGGCCCCGTATCCCGGCGCCGCGGTCGGCGTGCTGGCGGCGGGGTGGTCCCCGGCGCCGGCCCTCACCGCCGGTGCCCTGCCGGCGGTCCTGGTCGCGGTGGTCGCGGCAGGCGACGCCCGGCGCCTTCGGATCACCGCCGGGGGTTCTGCCGACGCGCCGGGAGCTCGCTCGTGAAGGGAGGCCGCCGGACAGGCCCGCGGCCGGACCGGCGCGAGAGGTATTCGTTGAATATAGAATCATTCTTGAGTGAGAGGGGCATGCCATGAGCAACGTCGAGACGCATCCCGCCGAACTGCGCTGCGGGTCAGCGGTCCGGTGTGAGAGCGTGCCGAAGGTCGAGGTCCTTGCGGCGCGGGACGTCCCGCTGGGCGGCCCCAGGGCCATGACGGTGCGGCGCACGCTGCCGCAGCGCGCCCGGACGCTCATCGGGGCGTGGTGCTTCATCGACCACTACGGCCCCGACGACGTCGCCGACACCGGCGGCATGGACGTCCCGCCCCACCCGCACACCGGTCTCCAGACGGTGAGCTGGCTGTTCAGCGGGGAGATCGAGCACCGGGACAGCCTCGGCAGCCACGCCTTCGTACGGCCCGGCGAGCTGAATCTCATGACGGGCGGGTACGGCATCAGCCACTCGGAGGTCTCCACCGCCCGCACCACGATCCTGCACGGCGTCCAGCTGTGGGTGGCGCTTCCCGAAGAACACCGGCACACCGGCCGGGACTTCCAGCACTACGTCCCGGACCCGGTCCGGGTGGACGGCGCCGAGGTCAGAGTGTTCCTGGGCGCTCTCGCCGGTGACACCTCTCCGGTGCGGACCTTCACACCCTTGCTCGGCGCCGAGATCGTCCTCGAGCCGCGCTCGACGATCACGCTCGGGACGGACGCCGGCTTCGAGCACGGCCTCCTCGTCGACCACGGGAGCGTCGGCATGGCCGGCACACTTCTGCAGCCGGCGGACCTGGGCTACCTCGGCACGGGCAACGACAGGCTGTCACTGACGAACGAAGGCGACACCGCCGCACGGGCGGTCCTGCTGGGCGGGGCGCCGTTCGAGGAGCAGATCCTCATGTGGTGGAACTTCATCGGCCGCAGCCACGACGACATGGTCGAGGCGAGAGAGGCGTGGGAGAACGCATCCGACCGTTTCGGCAGGGTCGACGGATACGACGGCGACCGCCTTCCCGCCCCCGTCCTTCCCCGCACCCCCATCACACCGCGCAGGAACCCGCCGCGGCACTGAAGGCGTACGACGGCCCGGACGGCCGCTCGGAGCGGACGGCCGGGCCGTCCGGTCTCGGCAGCCCTCCGCCGCGCGGTGGCCGTCCGACGGAAGGCCGGGGCAGCCGGCGGTGGCCAGGACGGCCTCCTCGATCAGCTCGGCGAACGGCCTTGGGGTGAGCGAGCATCACCAGGTGCGAGGAGTCGATCTCGACGGTCGTCATGCCGGCCCGCTCGTACCCGAAGCGCTCCACATCGGAGTTGAGGGTGCGGTCGGCCGCGGCGCCAGGCCCCAGGAGGGCTTGGTCTTCCAAGCCGCGTTCGGGGCCTTCTCCGTGAAGGCCTGCGCGGCCAGCGGACGCTGGGGGACGGCGAGCACGGAGGCGAGTCGGGGGTCGACGTCGGCGGCGAAAACGGACGGGAACCTGTCGACCCGGACCGAGACGTCGGTGCCGGGAGAGCTGGAGCACTCGATCGGGAAGGGGGTCTGGACGAGCGCGGTGGCGAGGTCCGAGTCGGGGAAGTGGCCCTGCAGTTCGCCCAGGCTCTCGCCCTCCTCCAGGGCGTAGGCGGCCAGGTAGACGAGCGCGCGGACGTTGTCCTCGGCGCCGGCGACGGTGGTGACGGCGCCACCGTAGGAGTGACCGACCAGGACGACCGGGCCGGGTATCTCCCGGACGGTCGAAGCGATGTAGGCGGAGTCGCCGAGCAGGCTGCGGTTGGGCACCGCCGGGGCGACCACGTCCAGTCCGCGGTCGATGAGTTCGGGGATGACGCGGGCGGAGCTGGACGCGTCGGCGAAGACGCCGTGGACCAGGACCACGGTCGGGCTGTCGGAACGGGACAAGGCACAACTCCCTGTAGATGTCGTGTGATCGGCTGACGCGCGGCGGGGCGGTTCGGACGGGGCTGCCCGGCCGAGGCGCTCCGCCCGGCCGGACCGGCGCACGCGGCGTCCGGGCCGGGCGACGAGCCGCGGGTGTGAACGGCACGCTATGGGCGGCCTGAGCAGGCGTCTTGCCTGTCGGTGCACCACCACTGGCCCGTCCGCGCCTGCGTCCGGAAGGCCCGCTCCCATCGACGGGGTGCCGCCGCGGGCACGCGCCACCCGGTCGGGACCGGGGACACGGCCCTGCGCTTGCGGACAAGGAGCGGTGCGCTCGAGGACAATGGCCGGTGGGACGTTCGCCCTAGCGGGGTGAGAACCCCGCGCGCGCATGCCGCGAACGTTCTGCGGCGACCCCGACGGGCCGTGCGGTCCGTATGCCGCGCGCTCCTCCACGGGGGAGCGCGGCCCCCTGCGCACGCGCCAGCCAATCCGGACGAAGGAACGAGCACTTGCCGTACATCACTGTGGGCCAGGAGAACTCCACCACCATCGACCTCTACTACGAGGACCACGGAACCGGGCAGCCCGTCGTCCTCATCCACGGCTTCCCGCTCGACGGCCACTCCTGGGAGCGGCAGAGCGCCGTGCTGCTCCGAGCGGGCTACCGCGTGATCACCTACGACCGCCGGGGCTTCGGGCAGTCGAGTCAGCCGACGGCCGGCTACGACTACGACACCTTCGCCGCCGATCTGAACACCGTGATGGAGACCCTCGACCTGCGGGACGCGGTCCTGGTCGGGTTCTCGATGGGCACCGGTGAGGTCGCCCGGTACGTGTCCGCCTACGGCTCCGCCCGGGTCTCCAAGGTCGCCTTCCTGGCCTCGCTGGAACCGTGTCTCCTCAAGACCGACGACAACCCGGACGGCGTCGCACCGAAGGAGTTCTTCGACGGCGTGGTCGCGGCCGTCAAGGCGGACCGGTACGCCTACTACAGCGACTTCTTCGCGGACTTCTACAACCTCGACGAGAACCTGGGCACCAGGATCAGCGAGGAGGCGGTCCGCAACAGCTGGAACGTGGCGGCGGGCGGCGGCTTCTTCGCCGCCGCCGCCGCACCGTCGACCTGGTACACCGACTTCCGGGCCGACATCCGCGCCATCGACGTGCCGGCCCTGATCCTGCACGGTACGGCCGACCGGATCCTGCCCGCCGAAGGCACCGCGCGGCCGTTCCGCAAGGCGCTCCCCTCCGCGGACTACGTGGAGGTCGAGGGCGCCCCGCACGGCCTGTTGTGGACCCATGCGGAGGAGGTCAACACCGCGCTCCTCGCCTTCCTGGCGAAGTAACCCCCGTTCCGCCGAAGCACTTTGCCGACCGGGCCCGGCCACCACGGCCGGGCCCGGCCTGTGAACGCCGGCTTCCGGGCCGCCGCACCTCCTCGGCGGTGGCCCGGTCGGATCGCCGGCGGCCTCCGTGCCCTGGCGGGCATGTGTTGTGCACACAGGGCAAACTTCTCGATTCCGCCGACTCCTACGTTGAAGCCATCCCGTTGTACCGGGCTTCGGCAAGGAAAGGCAGTGCGTGATGTCCGACGAGCAGAGCAGGAATCGGCCGGTTCTGGAGGTGGAGGCGGCAGGGTTTGCCGCGGCGACGGCTGAGCCGCCGTTCCTCTACGAGATTCCCGTCGACGACGGCCGCAAGGCGGTGGACGACGTCCAGTCCGGGCGCGATCGCGAAGCCGGAAGTGGACGAGGAGTGGGTGACGGTCGAGGGCGGCCCGACGGGCTCCGTCCGTGCGCGCATCGTGCGTCCTGCGGGACATGAGGGCGTGCTGCCCGTCATCGGTCTACATCCACGGCGCCGGCTGGGTGTTCGGCAACGCACACACACGACCGCCTGGTGCGCGAGCTGGCCGTCGGCGCCCGCGCGGCGGTCGTCTTCCCCGAGTACGACCGGTCGCCCGAGGTCCGCTACCCGGTGACGATCGAGCAGAACAACCTGGTGGCCCAGTGGGTCGTGCGCGAGGGGGCCGCGAACAACCTCGACCCGGCCCGCATCGCGGTGGCCGGTGACTCGGTCGGCGGCAACATGTCGACGGCGCTGACCCTGATGGCCAAGGACCGCGGCGATGTCGAACTCGTCGCGCAGGTGCTCTTCTACCCGGTGACCGACGCGGCGTTCGACACACCGTCGTACCACCAGTTCGCCGAGGGCTACTTCCTGCGCCGCGAGGCGATGACGTGGTTCTGGGACCAGTACACGACCGACGAGGCCGACCGCGCCCCGATCACCGTGTCCCCGCTGCGGGCCACCACTGAGCAACTCACCGGACTGCCGCCGGCCCTGGTCGTCACGGCCGAGGCCGACGTGATGCGCGACGAGGGCGAGGCGTACGCGGACAAGCTGCGCGAGGCCGGTGTTCCGGTCACCGCGATCCGGGTCCAGGGCGTCATCCACGACTTCGTGATGCTCGACGCGCTGCGCGGCACCAGGGGCGCCGACGCCGCCATCACCCTGGCCGTGGACGCGCTGCGCAAGGCGCTCTACGCCGTCTGACCACCGCCCGCAAGAAGGCGGCCGTGTCCGGTAGCGGCTGCTCCGTACTCCATCGACAACCATGACAATTGAGGAAATCCGTCATGTCTGAGTTCGACCTCGACAACCCTGCCTGCCGATCCCCCCTCTGCTCCATGTGCCGAAGCGCACGTGCCTGTTGACGCCTATCCGCCCCCCGCTCGGATCCGTCAGCCCTGGGTCGGAGACGATGTTCGTGCTCATGGCCGACGCCGCGGCCGTCGACCACCGGAATGCTGATGCCCATGACGACCGACAGGACGACGTACGTCGTCGGCCCGCCGCCTCCCGGCCACCCGCCCGCCGTACCGCTGCCGTACCACCGGCTCGCCCGGGTGACCCATCGGCACCGCTGGTGGCGGCCGTTGCTGGGGACGCTCGTGGTGGTCGGCGGCATCATGATCTCGATGCTGGTGCTGCTTGTCCTCGTCGAGTTCGCGGGGATGGCGACGGGCCGCCCGGCCGACGCGGAGGGCTGGCGTTCCTGGGGCGACATCGGCGACGCGGCGATACTCCTGCTGGGCATCGCCGTCGCGATTCCGCCCGTGCTGCTGGCCGCGCGCTGGACACAGCGCCGGCCGGCCGGGACCGTGTCGTCCGTCGCCGGTCACCTGCGGTGGCGCTGGCTGGGGACGTGTCTGGTGGCCGGACTGCCCCTGGTCGTCGCGGCGTTGGGGGTCTCCCTGCTGCTGCCCGATCCCGCGGGGCACAGCGAGGACGTGGCGTGGGCGGGGCTGTCGTCCTTCCTCCTCGGCCTCGGGATGGTGTGCGTCCTGGTGCCGTTCCAGGCCGCGGCAGAGGAGTACGTGTGCCGGGGCTGGCTGGTGCAGGCGGTCGGCGCATGGTGCCGCTCTCCCTGGATCGCGATCGCGCCGCAGTCGGTGCTCTTCGCCGCGGCCCACGGGTGGGGGACTCCCTGGGGCTTCGCCGACCTGCTCGTCTTCGGGCTGGTCACGGGACTGCTGACCGTACGTACGGGGGGACTCGAGGCCGCGATCGCGCTGCACGTCCTCAACAACCTGCTCGCCATGGGCATCGCGGCGGCGATCGCCGGGGCGCTCGCGTCCGACGAGACGGCCGCCGACATGGGTCCGTTGGCGTTCGCGGTGGACGTGGTGATGCTCGTCCTCTACGCGGCGGCCGTGCTGTGGCTGGCCCGCCGCCGCCGAATCAGCGCCCTCACCTCGCCGGCCGCGGACCCGCGCCCCACGCCGTAAGCGTGTGGCATCCGCCCGGAGGGGCGCTGATCCTCGTCGAGCGCCGTCGGCGCGAGTCCGGCCAGAGCGGGTCCCGTACGCCGCCGGAGCGGAGACCCTGCCCTGGCACGGCGGCGTCACCGCCGATGACCTGTCGGCCGCCGTGCCCCGCTCGTCACCGAGCCGCGCATCGAACGTCGGCCCTGTGGCCGCCGCCGGGCGTGGTCAGGCTTCCGCCCCCGCCGCCCGTGAAAGTCCTGTCACACAAGATCAGCGACTCCTGGCACCCGAGCAGGCGTACCGACGACCGGCCCGCGTACTCGGGCGCGCTGTCGCCCGGCCGACGAGCCCGTGCTCGCTGGCCGGGCGACGCCCAGGACCCGTCAGGTATGAGACACGGCCGCCGGTGCGGGGGCCGGAGCCGCAGGGGGAGGCGGAAGCGGCAGCTTCCGGGACTGGAAGCGGCTCACGGCCGGTGACGTGACCGTCGTGGTGATCAGCGCCATCAGGACCAGCATCGTGAACAGTTCCGGCCCGATGACCCCGAGTTCCAGGCCGATGTTCAGCACCACGAGCTCCGTCAGGCCCCGGCAGTTCATCAGGGCGCCGACCGACAGGGCCTCTCGCCAGGAGCGGCCGCAGGCGCGGGCCGCCCCCGCCGCACCGCCCCACTTGCCGAGCACCGCGACCGCGAGCACCGCACCCGCCCACAGCCACTGCACCGGGTCGGCGGCCAGGGCCCCGATCTCCGTACGCAGCCCGGTGTGCACGAAGAACAGCGGCAGCAGCACGGGCACCGCCACGGCGCGCAGCCGGGCGGCCGACGCCTCGATGCGGTGATGCCCGCGCGGAGTGACCACGCCGAACAGGAAGGCCCCGAACAGCGTGTGCACCCCGACGAGGTCCGTCACGAGCGCGGACAGGCTCAGCCCGCTGAACAACAGCACCAGGAGCACGCCGTCGCTCGTACGGTCCGCCCGTGCCGCCGCCCACCGTGCGAGCAGCGGGCGGACCACCAGGACCATGGCGGCGGCGAAGGCCACCGCGAGGCCGGCCGTCGTCACCGCGTCGAGCGGGGAGCCGGCCGAGGCCAGGGCCACCACCAGAGCCAGCAGGGACCAGGCGGCCACGTCGTCGGCCGCCGCGCAGGCCATCGCGAGCGCGCCCAGCGGGGTTCCGTACAGGCCGCGGTCCACCAGGATCCGGGCCAGCACCGGGAAGGCCGTGACACTCATGGCGACTGCCACGAACAGCGTGAACGGCGTCAAACCGACTCCATCGGGGGCCAGTTGACCGTACATGCCGATGGCCAGCAGCGCGCCGAGTCCCAGCGGCAGCAGCATGCCCGCGCTGCTGACGGCCACCGCGATCCGGGAGTGGCCGCGCAGCGTGCCCAGGTCCAGTTCGAGGCCGACGAGGAACATGAAGGCCAGCAGGCCGAGCTGTCCCAGGACCGAGGTGTACGGCAGCACCGACTCCGGGAACAGCCAGTGATGCGCCTCGGGCCACAGCCAGCCGACCAGTGACGGGCCGAGCAGGATGCCCATGGCGATCTCGCCGATCACGGGAGGCTGGCCGAGGCGTCTGAGGAGGACCGCGCCCGTCTGGCAGGCGAGTATCACCACGGGCACGGCGACCAGGAGCGCGGGAAGGGGGTCAGCGGCGGACACCGGCGGCTCCTTCGGACGGCAGCACGGGAGGTACGGGCGGTGCCGGTGTGATCGCCGCCGGCTGCGGCGCGGAGGCGGCGTCGGACCATCCCGCGTAGCGGCGCAGGCCGTACAGCAGCGGCTGCGCGGCGGGGCGGACCGTCACCCGGCTCGCCTCCGCGAAGACGGCCGTGTGGTCCCCGAACGCGACCGCCTTCACGACCGTGCAGTCGGCGATGGCGTGGGCGGCCGCGATCAGGTGCGGACCGCTCGCGCCCAGTGGCAGCCGCCACTCCGTGCGCTCGAAGCGGTCGGGCGCCCCGGAGGCGAACAGGTCCGAGGTCGCGCGGGCCTGCTCGTGCAGCAGGTTGAGCGCGAACTGCCCCTGGTCGAGCAGGGCTTGGAGAGTAGGGCTCGCGGTCCGGATGCAGACCACCAGGGTGGGCGGGGCGAGCGCGACGCTCGCCAGCGAACTGCATGTCAGGCCGCGGGGCCGGTCGTCGGCGTCGAGGGTGGTGACCACCGAGACCCCGGAGGGGAAGGCGGCCATGAAGGGGCGGAGGTCGGTCTGCCGGAGGACGGCGGAGTCTTCGGCCCCGGGCGTCCCTTCGTTGTCGTCGCTTGCCGGTACGTCCCGGTGCGGCGCGGAGTTGGGCATGTCTGACTCCCTGTGGGTGACGAGCAGTGCGGCCCGGCACCCGGCGGGTTGCGCCGGGTACCGGGCCGTGGGTGCGGCGGCAGTGCCGGGGCCCGGAGGACGGCACCGGATCTGCGCCGGGGCGGGGAGGCGCCGGGACCGGGGGAGGCGACACGCGGTCCGGTCCCGGCCGCGTCCTACGCGTGCAGTCGCTTCAGGTACTCGTAGGCGCTGGGCAGGGTCTCCAGCAGGTTCTGCTGCTGGCGCTTGACCGTCTCGAACAGCGGCTCCGCACCCGCCACGGACTCCGGCTTGTGCGCCAGCGCCGGCAGCGGGGCGTCCGGCTCCAGGCCCATGCCGGCGAAGATGCAGTAGTAGCTGCCGTTGGTCCAGAAGTTGCGGAACTCGGCCTCGAAGTTGCCGTAGTACGTCGACTCGTCCGTGATCGGCGAGTTGATCGGCAGCCCCGCCCGGTAGGCGGAGATCTTCTTCTGGATGTTGTCGGGGAGCGTCAGCTCTTTGTTGGCCCGCCAGAACGGCGTGTCGTTGCGCGGCGCGTAGAAGAAGTGCGCCTGGATGAAGTCGCGGGTGTCGTCGAACATCACCTCGATCTCGTGGTTGAAGCTGTCGATCAGGCCCGGGTTGAAGGTCTTGTCGGGGAAGTGCTTGGCCAGCTGGTAGATCGCCGCGGTGATGAAGTAGATCCCGGTGGACTCCAGCGGCTCCAGGAAGCAGGACGACAGGCCGATGCTGACCACGTTCTTCACCCACGCCCGGCGGTTGCGCCCGACCCGGAAGCGGATGTGGTTGAACTTCGTCTTCTCCGGGTCCAGACCCCACATCGCGGCGAACTCGGCGGTGGCCTCGTCCTGTTCGGTGAACTTGCTGGAGTAGACGTATCCGGTGCCGAAGCGGCCCAGCATCGGGATCTTCCACGCCCAGCCGGACGACATCGCGATCGCGGAGGTGTACGGCTCCACGCCGCCCTCCTCGTCGTCGTGCGGGACGGCGGTGGCGACCGCGCTGTCGCACAGCAGGTGGTCGCTCATGTCGACGAACGGCTCCGCCATCGCCTGGTTGATCAGCAGCCCGCGGAAGCCGGAGCAGTCCACGAAGAGGTCGGCGTCCAGGACCCTGCCGCCCTTGGTGTGCAGCTCCGTGACGTAGCCGCGCTCGTCCTGCCGCACCTCCGTCATCTCGTCCCGGACGTGGTTGACGCCCTGCTTCTCGACGGCGAACCGGCGCAGGAAGTCCGCCACGAGCTGGGCGTCGAAGTGCCAGGCGTAGCGGGTGGCGGACCGGCCGTCGAGCCAGCGGGGCGACTTCATCGCGTCCATCACCGGGGGCTCGCGGAAGCAGGCGTAGTCGAACGGCTCCGTGGTGCGGCCCTCGTACTTGCGCTTGAACCAGTAGTGGGACAGCGGCGTCTGGTCGTAGTCGGGCAGCAGCCCGAACGGGTGGTAGAAGTGGTCGGGCGAGCCGTCGGGCAGCTCCCGGGCCGCTGCCTCGCCCTGGCCCTCGGTGCGCCAGTTCACGAACCGCACCGCCATCTTGAAGCTGGCGTTGCACTCACGCATCCACTCGTCCTCGGCGATGCCGAGGTAGTCGAAGAACGCGCGCTGCAGGTTGGGCACGGTCGCCTCGCCGACCCCGATCCGCGGGATCGCCGGCGCTTCCAGGACCGTGATGTCGACCGTGCCCTGGAGAGCCTTGCCGAGATACGCGGCGGTCATCCAGCCGGCCGTACCGCCGCCCAGGATGACGACCTTCTTCAGTCGGGTGTCGGTGCTGGTCATGGAGCAGCCCTCATTTCGGAGTCGGGATTCGCGGCCGGAAGCCGAGGAGCTGGAGGAGAGGCGGATGCCGCTACGGGGCCGGGCCGGGCCGGCCGCATCCGGCGGTCGGGGCCGGACGCGTCCTGCGACGTCGGTCCCGGGACCGTCGAGCCTCATCGTGGTCCGCCGCCCTATGACGGACCTACAGAGGCGAGATCCGGCCGGTATAGGCCGTTCGTAGAGCCCCGGAACACACTCGGCCGCAGGCAGAGCGGCAATACGACGTACCCCGGGAGGAAGCGATGACCACCGCGGTGACCGGAATTGCGCGGCAGGCGGTACGCATACGCTTCCTGGGCGACTTCGAACTGACCGTGAACGGTGCCCCGGTGCGGCGCTGGCGGGCCGGCAAGGCGCGCGGGCTCTTCCAGTACCTCGTGATCCACCGCGGCCAGACGCTCACCCGCGACCGGCTGTACGAGGTGTTGTGGCCCGGCTGCGACCGGTCCGCGGGCGGCAGTTCGCTGAAGGTCGCGGCGCACGCGCTGCGCCGCGTCCTCGACGCGCACCCCGACAGCCCCGAAGAGTCGGGAATCCGGCTGCACTACCGCGACTTCGGCTACGTCCTCGACATCGCCGAGCTCTGGTCCGACGTGGACCGTTTCCAGGAGCTGGTGCACAGCGGGCTGCGGGCGGCCGGCGCCGGCGACCGCGGCGCCGCGCGGGAACGGCTGCGGTCGGCGGTGGGGCTGTACACGGGCGAGTTCCTGCGCGGGGAGAACGCGGACTGGGTCGTCGAACAGCGCGAGTACCTGCGGTCGCTGGCGCTCCGGGCCCTGGACGTGCTGCGTGCGGACGCCGTCGAGCGCGACGACTTCCCGGAACTCATCGAGATCTGCCGGCGCACGCTCGGCATCGACCGGCACCACGAGGAGACCTACCGGGCGCTGATGGCGGCGCACGGGCGCCGCGGCGAACTCGCCTGCGTGCGCAACTGGTACGAGCTGTGCGCGCGCCGGCTGCGCGACGACCTCGACGTCGTCCCTTCCGCGGAGACCGAGCGGCTGCTCGCCGCGCTGGTGCCTCCGGCCGGGCCCCGCCCCGGCCTCCGCTCCCGCCCGGCCCGCCGCGCCCGCCCCGACACGCGGGCCGATACGCGCGCCCCGTTCCCGGCCGGCCCCGCGACGCGGCCCGCACCCGCCACCTGGCCCGCGTCCTGGTCCCCGCTCCGGCCCGTCGGCCGGCCCGCGTCGCGGGCTGCCACCCAGGCCGCCGCACCGGCCGCGTCTCGGGCCGACGCTTTACCCGCCTCCCGGCCCCAAGTGCGGCCTGCTGTCCGGTCCGTGTCGTCGGCCGGCGGCCGGGCGGCTGCTGGGGCAGGTCCCGGGGCCGCCTTCCGGCCCGTGTCACGGGCTGTCGCCCAGCCGGGAGGCCAGGCCGGGATTCGGGCCGGTTCAGAGGCCGAAGCCGCGCCCGCTGCCGAAGGCGGTACCGGAGCCGGAGGCCGGGCCGACGCCGGGCGTCGTGCCGGGCCCGATCAGGCGTTCTCCCGGCCCGCGGCCGGGGCCGACGCCTGGCCTGGCGGGCAGGCCGCCT
The DNA here is from genome assembly GCF_053591895.1 of Streptomyces sp. NPDC002867. Lineage (NCBI taxonomy): Bacteria > Bacillati > Actinomycetota > Actinomycetes > Kitasatosporales > Streptomycetaceae > Streptomyces > Streptomyces sp. NPDC002867. The sequence continues at coordinate 314,175 of NZ_JBSFUR010000001.1, forward strand.
CCCGGGATGGTGTTCTGCCCGCTTCGCGGCCCCAAGTCCGGCCCGGCGTCCGGGCCGTGCCGTCGGCCGACGGCGGCCCTGGTCGTCCGGCCGGGACCCCGGCCGGCTGCCGGCCGGCTGCCGGGCCCGCGGCTGGGGCCGACCCCTGGCCGCGGGCGGGCCGAGGCCCGGCCGGGGCCGTACCCGGCGCGCGAATTCAGTGACCGAGCGACTCAGTGAGGAATCCACCGTGACCGTGCTGACCGTGCCGCAGGGCTCCGCCGCGCCGACGGGCGAACCGTCCGCGGCCCTCCTGCCGACCCGCTACGACGACCAGTGGATCGGCGGCCGCTGGACGCCGTCCGACGCCGACAGCCGGCTGGTCGTCACCGATCCGAGCACCGAGGCGCCGCTGGCCACCGTGCCCGCGGGCACCGCCCGGGACGCCGACCTCGCCGTGCGCGCCGCCGCCGCGGCCTTCCCCGCCTGGTCCGCCACACCCGTACGGGAGCGGGCCGCCATGCTGCGCCGCGTGGTCGAGGGACTGGAGCGCAACGCCGAGCGGTTCGCCGACGTCATCACCGCCGAGGTGGGCGCCCCCTCCCGGGTGTCGCTGCACACCCACGTCGGGCTGTCCGTCGGCATGGCGGCGCACTGCGTGGAGACCGCCGCCTCCTACGCGTTCGAGGAGCGCGTGGGCCACTCCCTGGTCGTACGGGAGGCCGCCGGCGTCGCCGCGTGCATCACCCCCTGGAACACCCCGTTGCTCCTCACGGTGCAGAAGCTGCTGCCCGCACTCGCGGCCGGCTGCACCGTCGTCCACAAGCCCAGTGAGCTGACGCCCCTTCACGCCCGGCTCCTCGCCGAGGTGTTCGCCGAGGCCGACCTGCCCCCCGGCGTCGCCAACATGGCCGTCGGCACCGGCAACACCCTGGGCACCGCCCTCGTCACCCACCCGCTCGTCGACGTGGTGTCCCTCACCGGGTCCACCCGTGCCGGCCGCCAGGTGTCGGCCCTCGGTGCCGACGGCGTCAAGCGGATCCACCTGGAGCTCGGCGGCAAGAACGCCAGCCTCGTCCTGGACGACGCCGACCTCGGCGCGGCCGTCGGAGCCACCGTCGACCAGGTGCTCTTCAACACCGGCCAGACATGCCTGCAGTGGAGCCGGCTGCTGGTGCCCCGCGACCGCCAGGACGAGGCCCTGGAACTCGCCGGACAGGCCATGGACGGCTATGTCACCGGTGACCCCCGCGACCCCGCGACCGACCTCGGCCCGCTGGTGACCGCCGCCGCGCACGCCCGGGTGAACGACTACATCCGGCGCGGCACGTCGGAGGGCGCCCGCCTGGTACGCGGCGGACCCGGCCGCCCCGAGGGCCTGGACACCGGCTACTACGTCCGGCCCACGATCTTCGCCGACGTCGACCCGATGTCCACCCTCGGCCAGGAGGAGATCTTCGGGCCGGTGCTGTGCGTCATCCCGTACGACGACGAGGAGCAGGCGGTACGGATAGTCAACGGCACCCGCTACGGGCTGCACGGCGCGGTCTGGTCCGGCGACGACGCCCGGGCCGAGCGCGTCGCGCGGCGGTTCCGCACCGGCCTCGTCGACGTCAACGGCGGCGCCTTCAACCCCGCCGCACCCTTCGGCGGCTTCAAGCAGTCCGGGATCGGCCGGGAGTGCGGCACCGCCGGAGTCGAGGCGTTCCTGGAGACGAAGTCGATGCAGCTGCCCCAGGGGCCCGAGGGCCGGCTCGTCGGCCCGCGCCTGCGCGCCACCGCGCCGGTGACCGCCCAGACCCCGGAGAGGAACGACGGATGACCGCCCAGCACGCCGGCCGACCGCCCAGAGAGACCCCGCCGCTGTTCGCCGCCCTGGAGCGCTGGACCCGCGAGCGGCCCGGCGAACGCGCCGTCAGCGCCGAGGACGGCACCCTCACCTATGCGGCGCTGACCTCCCGTACCGCCGCCACCGCGTCCGCGCTCGCCTCCGCCGGCGTGGGACCCGGCACCGCCGTCGGGCTGCTCCTCGGCCGTTCCCGGGAGAGCGTGCCCGCACTCCTCGCCGTCTGGAGCCTCGGCGCGACCGCCGTACCGCTCGACGCCGGACACCCGGTCGAACGGCTCGGGACCGTCCTGCGGGACGCCGAGGTCTCCGTCCTGGTCGCCGCGGACACCCCCGAAGGACTCGACGTCGCCGGTGTCCGCACGATCGCCCCGGCGGAGCTGCACGGCACCGCGCCCGGCCCGCTCGACGTGGTCCGTCCGGAGCCCGGCGCCTGCGCCTACGTCATCTACACCTCGGGAACCACCGGGCGGCCCAAGGGAGTCGAGGTCACCTACCGCGGCCTCGACACCTTCGTCGACGCCCTCGCGACCCTGGGCCTGCCGCCCGGCGGCCTCGGCCTCAACGCCGTCTCGCCCGCCTTCGACGGCTGGCTCTGGTGCACGCTGCTCTACCTCGTGCACGGCCAGGGCGTGTCCCTGGTGGACCTGTCCCTGGACGGGCTGCGCCGCGCCGAGGCCGACGGCCGCGAACCGCTGCCCGCCGGGCTGCGCACCGCGTCGCTGACCCCCTCCCTGCTGGCCGCCCACGGCGGCGGCCTGGACGAGGCCGAGGTCGTCGTCGTCGCCGGCGAGGCGTGCCCGGCGGCGCTCGCCGAACGCTTCGCCCGGGGACGGCGGTTGCTGAACGTGTACGGGCCGACGGAGACGACCATCGCGGCGACCTGGGCCGACAGTGAGCGGGGTGACGACGTGACCACCATCGGACGACCGCTGCCCGGCTACCGGGCGTACGTCCTGGACGACAACCTGATCCCGGTCGCCGCCGGCACGGAGGGCGAGCTCTACCTCGGCGGCCCCGCCGTGGCCCGCGGCTACCGCAACCGGCCCGGTCTGACCGCGGCCCGGTTCCTCCCCGACCCCTTCCAGGGCGGCGGCGCCCGGATGTACCGCACCGGCGACCTGGTGGTCCGCCGGGCCGGCGGCGAACTGGAGTACCGCGGCCGCCGCGACGACCAGGTGAAGATCCGCGGCCACCGCATCGAACTGGGCGAGGTGGAGCGGATCGCCGCCGAACTCCCCGAGGTCGTCGCCGCCGCCTGCTGCACCCTCGCCTCCGGCCAGTCCCTCGGACTCGCGGTCGTCGCCGCCCCCGGCACCGGCGCGCCCGAGGACCTCGCGGCCGCGGTCGCCGAACACTGCGGCAAGCTCCTCCCGCAGGCCGCCGTCCCCGCCACCGTCCGCGTCGTCGACCGCATCCCCACCCTCACCACCGGCAAGGCCGACCGCGACGCGCTCGCCCGCAGGCTCGCCGCACCGGCGGGGGAGGCCGAGCAGGCGGCCGCCACGGCCCGCGAGCGCGCGGTGATGGCCGTCTGGGCGGACGTCCTCGAACGCGAGGTCCCGGGACCGGACGCGGACTTCTTCGAACTGGGCGGCCACTCGCTCGCCGCCGCCCGCGTCGTCGCCGACCTGCGCCGGAACACCGGACTGCGCATCACGCTCGGGAAGCTGCTCACCCGGCCCACCGTCGCGGACGTCGCCGCCGAACTCGACCGGCTCGCCGCCGAGGCGGACGCGGCCGAAGCACACGTCCTGACCGCCGAGGGGGCCTGAGGCCATGGGCAGCTGGATCTCCACCTGGCCGTCCGGGCCGGGCGAGGCGGACCTTCCGGCCCTGCTCTGCCTGCCGCCGGCCGGCGCGGGCTGCCAGCAGTTCCGCGCCTGGACACCGGCGCTGGCCAACGTCGCGCAGGTCTACGGCGTCCAGCTGCCGGGCCGCGAGAACCGCTGGCGCGAGCCCATGCCGGAGACGTTCGACGAGGCCGTCGAGGCGATCGCCGCCGAGCTGCGGCCGATCGTCGCCGCCGGTCGCCGGCTGGTCGTCTTCGGCCACAGCTTCGGCGGGCTGCTCGGCTACGAGGTCGCCCGCCGCGTCACGCCCGCCGCCCTCGTGGTCAGCGCCTGCCGGGCGCCCGGCCACTGGGACGGCGCCGGCCGCGGCATCGTCGACGACGACGAGGAACTGGACAAGCTCTTCGACACCGCCGGACTGGACCCCGCCTTCCTGGACGAGGACACCCGCTCGCTCATGGTCGCCATGCTGCGCAAGGACGCGCAGCTGTCGCTGAGTTACACCCACTCCCCGGGCGACCTGCTCCACGTCCCCGTGCACGCCTGGGGCGCCGACGGCGACGAGACCGTCACCGCGCAGGAGCTGGCCGGCTGGGCCGCGATCACCACGGCCGGCTTCCACGTCCACCGCGTCCCGGGCGGCCACCACGCCGTGCTGCGCCGCCCCGAGACCGTACTCGAGCACCTGGCCGGACTGCTGCGGGAGGACGTGGCCGCACCGGCCCGCACTGCCTGACCTCAGGGCCTCGCGGCTGTCCGGCGGTGACACGCCGGACAGCCGCAACGCCCGCCACCCGATTCCGGAGGACGTCGTGCCCACCACCTACCAAGTCCTCGTCAACCACGAGGACCAGTACGCGCTGTACCCCGCGGCGCGCGAGCTCCCCGACGGCTGGACGCCGACCGGGTTCAGCGGCACCGAGGACGAGTGCGCCGCCCATGTGGACGCGCACTGGACCGACATGCGTCCCCGCAGCGTGCGCACGGCGGCAACCGCCCCCGCGACGACGGGCGAAGGAGTCTGAGATGCACATCGACCTGCTCGACCCGGCCCCCTTCGGCCGCAACGACTTCTGGTCCGCGTTCACCTGGCTGCGCGCCAACTCGCCCGTCCACTGGCACCCCGAGCCCGGCGGCGACGACGGCTTCTGGGTGCTCAGCAAGCACCGCGACATCATGAGCGTCTACGCCGACAGCGACACCTTCAGCTCCGCGCAGGGCATGCGGCTCGGCAGCGATCCCGCCGCCGTCGCCGCCGTCACCCAGCGGATGCTGATCGTCTCCGACGCCCCCCACCACACGCGTCTCAAGCGGGCCCTGTACCAGGCGTTCGGGCCCCAGCAGATGCCGAAGATGGAGGCCCTCGTCGAGACGGTCGTCGGGGAGCTGGTGGCCGAGGCCGCGGAGCAGGACGAACTGGACTTCATCGACCTCGCCAAGCAGCTCCCCAACCGGGTGGTCTGCGCCATGATGGGCATCCCGCGGGCCGACTGGTCCTGGATCGGGGCGCTCACCACCGACGCCTTCGACTCCCCGGACGAGAGTGTGCGCAGCAGCGCGCACTCCGAGATCTTCCTCTACTTCATCGAACTCCTCGGCGAGCGCCGGGCCCGCCCCGGCGACGATCTGGTGAGCCAGATCGCCCACGACACCCTCGTCGACGAGGGCGACGGCACCGAACGGCCGCTCAGCGACGAGGAGATCGTCTTCAACTGCAACGGCGTGCTGTCCGGCGCCAACGAGACCACCCGCTACTCCGCCGCCGGCGCGGTGCACATGTTCGCGCAGCTCCCCGAACAGTGGGACCTGCTGCGCGGCCTCGGCCCCGCCGGCATCGCCCCGGCCGTCGAAGAGATCCTCCGCTGGACCACGCCCGGGGTGCACGCCCTGCGCACCGCCGTCCGCGACACCGAGATCGACGGGACGCCCATCGCCGCCGGCGACCGGGTCACGCTGTGGAACGTCTCCGCCAACCGCGACGAGGACGTCTTCACCGACCCGCACAGCTTCCGGGTCGACCGGCGCCCCAACCGGCATGTCGCCTTCGGTCACGGCCGCCACCTCTGCCTCGGAGCCCGGCTGGCCCGCTTCGAACTCGGCGCCCTGCTCACCGAGATGCTGGACCGGTTCGACGGCTTCGAACTGACCGGTCCCGCCCTGTTCAACTCGTCCAACTTCACCTGGGGGATCAGAAGTCTCCCGGTACGGCTGCTGCGCAGCCGAGCCTTCGCACAGGCAGAAAGGGCCGCGCTGTGACCACCGCACTGATCGACTTCAACCGGACCGACACCGACTTCCCCGCCACCGGCTACCCCGAGCTGCTGGCCGAGCAGGCCGCCCGCACCCCGGGCGCTCCCGCCCTGGTCCAGGGCGACCGCTCCTGGACGTACGCGGAGCTGGAGGCCGAGACCAACCGGCTGGCCCACGCGCTGATCGCGCACGGCGCCGAACCCGGCGAGCGGATCGGGCTGTGCTACCCGCGCAGCGCCGACTACGTCATCGGCTCACTCGCCATCCTCAAGTCGGGCGCCGCGATCGTCGCCCTCGACCCGGTCAACCCCGACGACCGGCTCGCCGCGATGATCGCCGACGCCGGGCCGCTGCTCGTCCTCACCCCGGCGGACGTCGCCGCGCGGATGCCCGAGGGCGTGGCCCTGGCCGAGGTGGCCACCGAGGGCCAGGGCCGGCCGGAGACGCCGACCGGCGTGGCCACCGGCCCGGACACGGTCAGCCACCTCATCTACACCTCCGGGTCCACCGGCACCCCGAAGGCCGTCCTGGAGCGGCACGGCGCCCTGACCAACCTCGTCCACTGGACCGCCCGCGCCTACGGGGTGCGCCCCGGCGACCGCGCGTCCTGGATGTCCACGCCCGGCTTCGCCGTACAGATCATGGAGTGGCTGCCGTACCTGCCGATGGGCGCGGCGATCCACATCCCCGAGGCCGGTCAGGCCCAGACCCCGGAGCAGATCCGCGACTGGCTCGCCGCCGAGCGGATCACGCACACCATGCTCGTCGCCGCACTCGCCGAACCCGTCTGGGGCCTCGACTGGCCGGCGGACACCGCGCTGCGCATCCTGGTGACCACGGCGGAGCGGGTGCACAGCTGGCCGCCCGTCGACACACCCTTCCGGGTCGTCATGACCTACGGCACCACCGAGACCACCAACGTCCTGACCTGCCTCGACCTCGGCGCCGGTGTCGACTTCACCAGCCAGGCCACCCCGGAGGAGATCCGCGCCACCCGCCAGGTCCCCGTCGGTGTGCCCATAGCCAACATGCGCGTGCACCTGCTGGACGAGCAGGACCGCCCGGTCGCCGACGGCGCGGTCGGACGGCTCCACGTCTCCGGTGCCGGAGTCGCCGCCGGGTACCACGGCCGCCCCGAGCTGACCGGGGCCAAGTTCCGTACCGGCGTCGTCCCCGGTGACCCCCACCCGGTGCTCTACGACACCGGCGACCTCGCCCGGCGCCGCGAGGACGGGGCCGTCGAGCTGCTCGGCCGCTCCGACGCCCAGGTCAAGATCCGCGGCTTCCGTGTCGAACTCGGAGAGGTCGAGACCCACGTCGCCCGCCTCGACGGCGTCGCCGAGGCCGTCGTCGTCACCCACGAGCGCGCAGCGAACGACAAGCGGCTCGTCGCGTACGTCTCCGCCGACGGCGACGCGGCCCCGGACCCGGCCGGGATCCGGGCCGCCGTGGCCCGCACCCTGCCCTACTACATGGTCCCCGCCACCGTCGTCGTCCTGCCCGCGCTGCCCCGCCTGCCCAACGGCAAGGTCGACCGGCGCAGCCTGCCCGAACCGCCCGACACCCGCGAGACCGTCAGCGCCGGGTACGAGCCCCCGCGCAACGAGATCGAGGACGGCCTGGTGCGCCTGTGGGCCGAGGCCTTCCGCACCGACGGCGTCGGCATCCACGACAACTTCTTCGAGCTCGGCGGCCACTCGCTGCTGGCGTTCCAGCTGATCGACGAGATCCGCCGCCGTTACGGCGTCGAACTCAGCCTCTCCGACCTGTCGTCCTGCCCGACCGTCGCCGAGCTGGGCGCCCTCATCGTCACCGAACGGACCGCCGGGCGCGGCGAGTTCGGCGGCCTGCCCGCGATCGTCCCCGACCCGGACGCCCGCTTCGAGCCCTTCCCGCTCACCGAGAGCCAGCAGGCCCTGTGGATCGGCCGGGGCGGACTGGTCGAACTCGGCAACGTCGGCTGCCACGGCTACTTCGAGTGGGAGAGCGAAAACCTCGACATCGCCCGCTTCGAGCGCGCCTGGCGCCGGCTCGTCGAGCGTCACGACGCGCTGCGCACCCGCATCCTGCCGAACGGCACCCAGCAGGTGTACGCGGAGATCCCCGACTACGACATCCCGGTCACCGACCTCGGCGCACTGGACGAGACCTCGCGCGAGCGGGAACTGCTGGCCCTGCGGGAGAAGTTGTCGCACCAGGTGCTCGACGCCGACGGCTGGCCCCTGTTCGACGTGCGGATCAGCCTGCTCGGCGGCGGGCGCGCCCGCATCCACCTCTGCCTCGACTTCCTCGTGGCCGACGCCTGGAGCTACTTCCAGGTCCTGATCCCGGACCTGGTCACGTACTACACCGAGCCCGGCACCGACTCCGTGGACACCACCCACCGGACAGCAGCCGTCCCCCGGTCGGGCGCCGAACTGCCGCCGCTGGAGCTGACCTTCCGCGACTACGTGCTGGCCGTCGGCAACTCGCTGCGCGACAGCGAGCTCTACCGCCGCTCCGAGTGGTACTGGCGCGACCGCCTCGCCACCCTGCCGCCGGCCCCGCAGCTGCCCGAGCGTCCGGCGGACGCCCCCGAGCTGCCCGTCCGCTTCGCACGCCTCAGCCACGTCGTGCCCGCCGAGCTGTGGAACCGTATCCAGGAGCGGGCCGGCGACCGCAAGGTCACCGCGTCCGGCGTGCTCGCCGCCGCCTACGCCGAGGTCCTGGGCAACGCCAGCGGACAGGCCCGCTTCACGATCAACTTCCCCCTCTTCAACCGGCTTCCGCTGCACCCGCAGGTCAACTCGCTGCTCGCGGACACCACGACCACCCTGCTGCTCGCCGTCGAACAGCAGGACACCACTTTCACGGGACGCGCCCAGGCCGTGCAGCGCCGCCTGTGGGCCGACCTGGAGCACCGCTACTTCAGCGGCGTCCAGGTGCTGCGCGAGCTGACCAAGCTGCGCGGCTCCCTCGCGCCCGCCATGCCCGTGGTCATGACGAGCCTCGCCGGCCACCCGCCGCAGTACGAGGAGACCGAACTGGGCGTGCCGGTGTACGGGATCTCCCAGACCCCGCAGGTCTCGCTGGACTTCCAGGTCTTCGAGAAGGCCGGCGGCCTCACCTTCAACTGGGACCACCTGCCCGCGGTCTACCCCGACGGGCTGATCGAGTCGATGTTCCAGGAGTTCACCGAGCTGCTGGAGGCACTCGGCGAGGACGAGGTCTGGGAGCGCTTCTCGCCGCCGCCCGGCGACGAGAGCGCGGCCGCCGAGCCCGTCGAGGAGCGCGACACCGGCGACGCGTGGGAGCGGTACTGGGCCGGCATCGAACGCACCGGCCGCGGCGGCGACGTCATCTGGGACGCCGACAGCGGCGAGGAGTTCCAGTGGCTGCTCGGCCAGGCCCGCAAGCACTTCGGCAGCGACCTGCCGGTCATCGACCTCGGCTGCGGCAACGGCCGCTACAGCCGCGAACTCGCGCCGCACTATCCCCGCGTGGTCGGCGTGGACGTCTCCGCCAGCGCCATCGAGCACGCCGTCCGCGAGGCGCGGGCGGAGGGTGTGACGAACGTCGAGTACCTCGCCGTCGACATGACCGACACCGAGCAGGCAGCCGCCCTGGGCGAGGGCCCGTACAACATCTTCGTCCGCGGTGTTTTCCACGTCCTCGACAGCGCCGCCAGGGCACGGCTCGCGACGGTCGCCGGCCGGCTGCTGGGCCCCGACGGGGTGCTGATCATCCACGAGCCCGACTACTCCAGCAACTCCTTCGGATACCTCGGCTTCGTCGGCGGCAAGCGCGGCCGGGCCGAGGGCCTGGTCGGGCCGCTGGAGGCGGCCGGCGTGCGCCACTCGAACCGCTTCACCCGTCCCGAACTCACCGCCGCCTTCCCCGCGGACGACTGGGAGATCCTGGACGACGAGGCGATCCAGCTGCACGCCATCGACCCGCAGTCGGACGCGGACGCGCTCCTGCTGCCGGGGTACTACGCGGTGCTGCGCCGCAGGCGCTGAAGACGGCGGTCGCGGCGGCCGGGCGGACCAGGGACGTCCTGGCCGCCACCGGTGACGCCCGGGGGCTGCCGACCCGTAGGGAGCCGGACCGGGCCGGCGCCCTGCGCTCCGCCGCGGACCAGGGCGACTTCGTCGCCGCCCCCGCACTCGTCAGGCTCCGCGCCGCCCGCCTGCTCCGGCGGCCGGCGCGGAGCCTGGCTCTCGTGCGGAGCCGCGGCAGGCCCCGGGGCGGGCCGCGCCTGGCCCGGGCGCCCGGAGTCGGCGTTGAGCCTCGCGCACACCCGGGGCCGGGTCGCGGCCGCCGCGTCCCACGGGCCGGTGTCCGACGAACGATCTCGGTGAAAGACTGAAAGACTGAGGGACTGTGGAACGACGAACTGCCGACCGGCTGCTCAGAGCACACGCACAGGCGATCGCGGGACGGGTCCGCGAGACGACGGTCTCCGCCGTCCTGGACCGGGTCCTCGCCGTCCAGGCGCAGGACCTCGCGGCGGCGGGCCTCGGCCTGCGCGCCCGCGTCCAGGGCCTGACCGCCGACGACGTCCGGCACGCCACCGACACCGAACTCAGCGCCGTTCGCGGCTGGTTCATGCGCGGCACGCTGCAACTCGTCCCGGCGGCCGACGCCCGCTGGCTGCTCGGCCTCTTCGGCCCCGTCTACCTGGCACTCGCCGCCCGCCGCCTGCGCGAACTCGGCCTGGACGAGGCCCTGTGCGAACGGGCGGCGAAGCTGATCGTGAGCGCCGTCGACGGCGAGGGGCCGCTCACCCGGGCCGAACTCACCGAACGCCTGGGCACCCTGGGCGTCGAGTCCAAGGGCCAGTCCGCCTTCCACCTGATCCGCCGGACCGCGCTGTCCGGACTGATCTGCCACGGGCCCCAGCGCGAGGGCGAGGCCACCTTCGTCCTGCTCGACGACTGGCTGCCGGCCTCCGGCCCGCCGCCTTTCACCGGGTCCGCCGCGGTGACCGAACTCGTCCGGCGCTACCGCGCCGCCCACGGGCCCAGTGACGCGGAGGATTTCGCCCATTGGTCGGGGCTGCGGACGACCGTCTGCAAAAGTGCCTGGGCCGCCGCCGGCGAACCCGCGTGGGAGGACGCCGCGGAAATTTCCCAAGGAGACGTGCGGTTGCTTCCGGCGTACGACAACTACCTCGTCGGATACCGGCGCAGGGATCTGTCGGTGCCCGCCGAGCACGAGCGCCGCGTGTGGCCGGGCGGCGGCGTCATCCGCGCCACCGTCGTGGTCGACGGCTGGGCGGTCGGCACCTGGTCGGGAGGCCGGCGCGGCGCCGAGCCGGTGGTGGAGCCCTTCGCAGGGAACGAGCCGCTCGACACAGCGGTCTCGGCGGAGATCGCCCGGGAGAGCGCCGACATCGCACGCTTCTACAACGCTTCTCATATGTAGTCCATCACCGGTCTTCATCCGCCCGGATCCGTAACCGGACACTAACCGCCCCTCCCTAGCGTCAGTGCCGTCCGACAATTCCGTCCCCAACCAGAAAAGGGCGTCGACATGGCACTCGGTCGGCATTCCGATTTCAATCGTCTGTGGTTCGGGCAGACCGTCAGCAACTTCGGCGACAAGATCTCACTGCTCGCACTACCGACCCTCGCGGTCGTCTTTCTCGACGGAGGAGCGTTCGAGGTCGGCGTCCTCGGCGCACTGCGCTTCCTCCCGTTCCTGCTGCTGGCCCCGGTCGCCGGACTGGTCGCGGACAGGGTCTCGCGCCGTACGGTCATGATCGTGGCCGACCTGGGCCGCTTCGCGGCGCTGGGCTCGATCCCGCTGGCCTTCGCGTTCGACTCGGTCACCATGACGCACGTCTACATCGCGGCCGGCGTCACCGGTGTCCTGACCACCTTCTTCGAGGTCTCCTACCAGTCGTGGCTGCCGCAGCTCATCGGCACGGAGAACCTGGTCGAGGGCAACACCAAGCTCCAGATCAGCCGCAGCGTCGCCGAGGCCGTCGGCGCCGGCGCCGGTGGCGCGCTGATCCAGCTGCTCGGCGCGGCCCGCGCCATCACCGCGGACGCGTTCACCTTCCTCGTGTCCCTCGGAGCCCTGCTGCTCATTCGCCACCGGGACAGCCGGGCGCGGCTGGAGGAGACGAAGGCGTCCGCCAAGGCCGAGATGAAGGAGGGCCTGAAGACCCTCTTCGGCAACCCCGTCCTGCGCGGACTGTTCACCGCCAACGTCGTGGTCAACCTCGGCGCCGCCATGGGCGACGCCCTGCTGATCGTGTACGCGTACAAGGTGCTCGACCTGAGCCCCGGCCAGGTCGGTGCGGCCTTCGCCGTGATGTCGGTCTTCGTCATCGTCGGCGCGGTGCTGTCCGAGCAGGTCACCAAGGTGCTCACGGTCGGCCGCACGCTGATCCTGACCGCGGTCGTGCTGGGCGCCGGGTACATCCTGGTGCCGACGGGCGGCGCGGTCGCCGGGTTCGTCGGGCTGATCGTGGTCCAGGCCGTCATCGGCTTCGTGTCCCCGATGTTCGACATCCACGTCCTCAGCCTGGTCCAGGGCATCACGCCGAACGAGCAGATGGGCCGCGTCAGCGGTGCCGCTCTGTCGGCCGTCTACGGCGCCCTGTCCCTCGGCTACTTCGTCGGCGGCGCGCTGGGCGAGGCGTTCGGCCTCACCGCGGCGCTGGCCGTCGCCGGAGCGATCACCATCGTCGGCGGCCTGACGCTGCTGGGCGGCCCGGTCGCCGCGATCAAGGAGATGCCGGGAGCCGACGCACCCGCCGAGGGCGCCGAAGGCACCGAGTCCGTGGCGAACGACACCAAGGTCGGCGCCTAGGCCGACCCGGACGCGTCGGAGCGGGTGCCGCGGCCCGACCGGGTCCGGCGCCCGCACCGAGGCGGCTCTCCGCCCACGTCGGGCGCCGCCGGCACGACCGGCCCCTGCCGTGGACTCGTCCGTACGACCGGGCAGCCGCCCGCACCGAGCGGCCCGCATCCGCGGGGTGCGGCTCGGCCGGGCGCACCGCATACAGCGGCCAGCCGCCCGTACCGGAACGAACCGCACCCTGCGGATGCGGCCCCCGCCGGGGACGCGCCGCACACCGCGGGCGCGGTCCGCATGCGGGGTACCGCCCCGCACGACCTTTCGTGAACGACCGCACCACGGGGGCAACCTCGGCACCGAAGCGGCCCCACCCGCGGGTGCGGCGGCGCCGGCGGGCGCCGCCCGAGACAGGGGCGTCACCCCGACCACCGGGGCGCTCCGCGCCCCCACTCGCCGTATCCCTCTTCCTTCAGACCGCACGGAGGCACAAGGTGAGCGAGTCCCTCGCCGAACGCATAGCCGCACTGCCGAAGAACCGCAGGGCACTGTTCCAGGCCCTCGCGGGCCGGGGCGGAGGGCGCGGCGCCGTACGGGAGGACCCCGAACCGGCGCCACGGGATCCCTCCGAGGCGCCGGTGCTCTCCTTCGCCCAGCGCCGCCTGTGGTTCATCGACCAGCTCCAGCCCGGCAGCCCCGCCTACAACGTCCCGGTCGCCACCCGCATCCGCGGCCCCCTCGACGTGCCCGCCCTGCACGGCGCGCTCCAGGACGTCGTGGACCGTCACGAGGTCCTGCGCACCGTCTACCGGGACGTGCCCGGCGCCGCCGAGGCCGAGCCCCACGTGCTGCACGGCTTCCGGCTGCCGCTGCCGGTGAGCGACCTGCCGGACGAGGCCGCCGTCCGGGCGTTCTACGACGCGGACGCCGCGGCGCCGTTCGACCTCGCCGGCGCCGTGCCGCTGCGCGCCTCGCTGGCCCGCATCAGCGCCGACGACCACGTCCTCGTCCTCAACCTGCACCACATCGTCACCGACGGCTGGTCGATGCGGCTGCTCTACACCGAGCTCGAGCGCGCGTACGCGGCACGCGTCGGAGCTGCCGCCGAGCCGCTCACCCACCTGGCCCTGCAGTACGCCGACTTCGCCGCCTGGCAGCGCCGCCGCATCAGCGGCGAACGCCTGGAGAAGCTCACCGGCTTCTGGCGCGAGGAGCTGAGCGGCGCCACCCCCGTGGACCTGCCCACCGACCGGCCCCGGCCGCCCGTCTTCGGCCATGCCGGAGCGTCCCGCTACATCGACCTGCCGCCACGCCTCATCGCCCGGCTGCGCGAGTTCGGCAAGTCGGAGGGCGCCACCCTCTACATGACGATGCTCGCCGGCTTCGCCGCCACCCTGCGCCGCTGGACCGGCCAGGAGGACATCGTGGTCGGCACCTCCGTCTCCGGCCGCGACCACCCCGCCTTCAGCGACCTCGTCGGGTTCTTCGTCAACACGCTGCCGCTGCGCATCAGAACGGGCGGCGACACGGGCTTCGCGGAACTCGTCCGCTCCACCCGGCACACCACGCTCCAGGCGTACGCGCACCAGGAGCTGCCCTTCGACCTGATCGTCGACGCGCTCGGCCTGCCGCGCGACCCCAGCCGCCCGCCGCTCACCTCCGTGATGTTCCTGCTGGACGAGACCCCGGACACCGCGCCCGGCCTCGCCGGACTCGACACCGAGCCCATCGACTTCTCCTCCCGCGCCACCAAGTACGACCTGATGATCAGCGTCCACGACACGGGCAGCGCCGTCCGCGCCCTCGTGGAGTACCCCACCGCACTCTTCGACGCCGCGACCGTCGACCGGCTGCTCGGCCACTTCCTGACCACCCTGGAAGCGGCGGTCGCCGTGCCCGACGTGCCGATCTCCACCCTGCCGCTGCTCACCCGCGCCGAGCGCCGCACGGCCCTCGACGACTGGAACGCCACCCGCGCGCCGTTCCCGCAGGACGCCTGCCTCCACCACCTGTTCGAGGAGCACGCGGACCGGCGCCCCGACTCGGCGGCCATCGTCTGCGGCGGACTCGGCGGCTGGACCGTCACCTACCGGGAGCTGGAGGAGCGGGCCAACCGTCTCGCCCACCACCTGGCCGAGGCGGGCGCCGGACCGGACCGGACCGTCGCCCTGTGCCTGCGCCGCGGTCCGGGGCTCGTCACCGCGATCCTCGCCGTCCTCAAGGCCGGCGCCGCCTACGTCCCCCTCGACCCCGAGTACCCCGCCGAGCGCCTGGGCCTCCTGCTCCGCGACGCCGCACCTCCGATCGTCGTCTCCGACTCGGAACTGATCGGCCGGCTCCCGCTGGGCCCCGACACCGTCCGCGTCCTGCTCGACACCGACCGGGCGGTGCTCGAGACGCTGCCCGCGACCCGGCCGGCGGTCCCCGTCACCTCCCGTGATCTCGCGTACGTCATCTTCACCTCGGGGTCCACCGGCACCCCCAAGGGCATCGCGCTGGAGCACCGCGGCGTGGTCAACAACCTGCTCGACCTCAACCGCTCCTACGGCATCGGTCCCGCGGACGCGGTCCTCGCACTGTCCTCGCCGAGCTTCGACATGAGCGTGTACGAGACGCTCGGCATGCTCGCCGCGGGCGGCACCCTCGTCCTGCCCGACCCCGCCGCGGCCAAGGACCCCGCCCACTGGGTCGATCTGATCGAGCGTCACGGCGTCACCGTGTGGAACTCCGCGCCCGCCCTGCTGGGCCTTCTCCTCGACCAGCTCGAGCACGCGGGCGGCCCCGCCCTGCCGAGGCTGCGCACCGCATTCCTCGGCGGTGACTGGATCCCCGTCACCCAGCCCGACCGGCTCCGCGCCTTCGCCCCAGGGCTGGCGTTCGCCGCGCTCGGCGGCGCGACCGAGGCGTCGATCCACTCCGTGGAGTACCGGGTCGGGCGGGTGGACCCCGGCTGGACGAAACTCCCCTACGGCCGGCCCATGGCCAACCAGCGCACCTACATCCTCGACCCCGCCGACCGGCTGGTGCCCGTGGGCGTACCCGGCGAACTGCACCTCGGGGGAGTGGGGCTGGCCCGCGGCTACCTGAACCGACCGGAACTGACCGCGGAGAAGTTCGTCCACGTCGAACTCGAACCCGGCCGCACCGAACGGCTCTACCGCACCGGCGACCTCGCCCGCTACCGGCCCGACGGCACCATCGAACTTCTCGGCCGCACCGACTTCCGCATCAAGCTCAACGGACTGCGCATCGAGCCCGGCGAGGTGGAGAGCGCCCTGCGCGAGCAGCCCGGGGTCCGCGAGGCCGTCGTCGTCGCCCGCCAGGGCGCCGGCTCGGCCCGCCTGATCGGCTACGTCGTCCCCGAGGACGGGGCCGCCCCGGACCCGGCCGCCCTGCGCGGAGCGCTGGGAACCGTGCTCCCGCCGCACTGCGTGCCCGCCGAACTCGTCGTCCTGGACCGGCTGCCGCTCAGCCCCAACGGCAAGGTCGACCGCAAGGCCCTGCCCGAGCCGCCGAGCGGCCGGCGCGCGGCCGCGGCGCCCACCGCCACCACCGCGCCCGCCGCGGCCGAGTCGCCCACCGAGTCCGCGGCGCCCGCGGCACCCACCGACGGCGACCCCGCGGCACGGCGCGTGGCCGCGGTCTGGGCCGAGGTCCTGGGACTTGAGTCCGTCGGGCCCGACGACGACTTCTTCGCCCTCGGCGGTGACTCGTTCGCCGCCGTCCGCGCGGTGCGGGCCGTCGCCGAGGCGATACCGCAGGCACACGCCCTGCGCGTCGTCGACCTGTTCAGCAATCCCACCCCGGCCGGCCTCGCGGCCCGCGCCGCGGAACTCGGCAAGGGCGCCGCCGACGGCCCGGCCCCGCACCGGCTCCTGCACCGGCTGTCCCCGCGGCCCGCCGAAGGCCCCGCCGCGCTCACCCTCGTCTGCTTCCCGCACGGCGGCGGCGACGCCATCGCCTACCAGCCGCTGGCCGCCCACCTCCCGCCCCACATCGAGCTGCTGGCCGTCTCCCCGCCGGGACACGACCCGCTCAACCCCGGCCCGATGCTGCCCGTCGGCGAGTTCGCCGAACTCGCCGCCCGCGAGATCGCCCGGACCGTCACCGGACCCTTCGCCGTCTACGGCCACTGCGCAGGCGTCGTCTCGGCCCTGGAGACCACCCGCGTCCTGGAGCGTGACGGCCTGCGGCCGGTCGCCCTCCACCTCGCCGCCGCACTCCCGGAGGAGGACCCCGAGTACGCGCTGGAGATGGAACGCGTCTCCAGCGACGACGACCTCGTCGGCTACCTCACCGCCATGGACGGCTTCGACGGCGTCCTCGACGACAGCGATCTGACGGCCGTGCTCAGGATGGTCCGGCACGACATGACCGAGGCCGCCCGCTTCTTCGCCCGCACGCCCGACGGCTACGCACCTCCTCTCGTCACCCCGCTCACCTGCATCGTCGGCGACGCGGACGACGCGACCGAGGGCTACGAGCAGGGCCACCGCGCCTGGGGCCGCTACGCACGCGACCTGCGGCTCGCCGTCATCCCCGGCGGCCGTCACTACTTCGCCAAGCACCTGCCCGACCGGCTCGCCGCGCTGCTGGCCGACCTGCACCGCAACGGAGGAACCCATGTCTGACCTCGCCGAACGGCTCGGCCGGCTGCCCCAGGGACAGCGCTCCCGGCTGCTGGGCCGGATGCGCAACCAGATGACCGCGCCCGTCGGTCACCGCAACGAACTCAAGCGCAGCGACCACGGACCCCGTTCCCGTGCCTCCTTCCAGCAGGAACAGATGTGGTTCGTCGACCGGCTGGGCGCGGGCAAGGCGCGCAACAACATCGCACTCGCGATACGCCTCGACGGCCCGCTCGACCGCGCCGCCCTGCACGAGGCGCTCAACGCGGTCGTCGCCCGCCACCAGGTGCTGCACAGCAAGCTCGTCGAGGTCGACGGCGTGCCCTGGCAGGAGCCCGTGCCCGGCTTCGTCCTCGGTGTGCAGACCAGCGACTTCGGCGACAGCGACGACCCCGACCACGACCTCGCCGAACTCACCGCCTCCTGCGCGGCCGCCCCCTTCGACCTCGCCGAGGCGCCGCCCGTCCGCGCCCACCTCGTACGCCTCGCCGACGACCGGCACATCCTGCTGTGGGTCGTCCACCACGTCGTCTGGGACCCGGGCTCCACCCGCATCTTCACCGAGGAACTCACGGCCGGCTACGCCGACGCCGCCCAGGGCAAGCGCCCCGAGGCAGGCGAACTCGCCGTCCAGTACGCCGACTTCGCCGCCTGGCAGCGCGCCAAGCTGGAACACCCCGAGCACCGGCGGGCACTGGCCGACAAATGGCGGCAGCTGCTCGCGGGCGCCGAGGCCACCGAGGTCATGCCCGACCACCCGCGCACGCCCGAGACGCGCGGCGACGGACGCGGCCTGTCGCTCACCCTGGAACAGAAACTGCTCGACCGGCTGAACGCGGTGGCCGAGAGCTCCGACACCACCGTCTTCACCACGCTCCTCGCCGCATTCAACGCGCTGCTGCGGCACTGGACGCACACCGAGGACGTCGTCGTCGGCACGGCGAGCGCCTCCCGCCCGCACCCTGACCTGGAGCGGGTCATCGGCTGCTTCGTCCAGATGATCACCCTGCGCACGGAGGTCGGTGACACCCTCACCTTCCGCGAGCTGGTCGCCCGCACGGCAGGCACCGTGATGGACGCCTTCACCAACAGCGAGCTGCCGTTCGAGCAGGTCGTCGACGCCGTCCGACCCGCCCGCGACCCGCTGCGACACCCGCTGTTCCAGATCGAGTTCACCTCGCTCGGCCGCTGGGGCACCCAGACGGCCGAGGCCGGCGGAGTCGAGCTCGCCGTCGAGCAACTGCACGACGGAGCCGCCAAGTTCGACATGAGCTTCCTCGTCGGCGAGAACGACGGCCTGGAACTGTCCCTGGAGTACAACACCTCCCTCTACCGGCACGGCACCGCCTCCGCGCTGCTGACCGCCTTCCGGCGAGTCATCGAGCAGGTGGCCGAGAACCCCGACATGCAGATCGGCGAGCTCAGCCTCGTCGAGGAGCCGGCCGCCTCCCGGCACGCCCGCGAGCTGTCCCGCGGCGGTCCGCTCGACGAGGCGGCCTGGACCACCACCCTCGACCGCGCCTTCCGCGAGCGCGCCACGGTCCGGCCCGACGCCGTCGCCGTCCGCCACGGGGCCACGACGCTGGACTACGCGGCCCTGGACCGCTGGTCGGAGGCGATCGCCCACCGCCTGCGCGACCGCGGCGTGCGGCACGGCGACCCAGTCGCCGTCTGCCTCGGCCGGGGCCCCGCAGCCGTCGCCGGACTGCTCGGCATCCTCAAGGCCGGCGCGCACTACGTGCCCGTCGACCCCACCGCGCCCGCCGACCGCACCAGGGCCGTGCTCTCCGACGCCGGCGTGCGGCACGCCCTCGTCGACGACGCCACCGAACTGCCCGTGCCGCTGGAGCGCGTCACCGCGGGCGACAACGCTCCCGTGCGCGACGTGCCGTCCCTGCCGCCGACGTCGGCCCCCGCCGACCTCGCCTACGTCCTCTACACCTCGGGCAGCAGCGGCACACCCAAGGGCGTGATGATCGAGCACCGTTCGGTCACCCACTTCTCCCGCACCATCGCCAGGGCGTACGAGATCGGCACCACCGACCGCGTGCTCCACTTCGCCCCGCTCACCTTCGACGTCTCCGTCTTCGAGGTCTTCACGACCCTGCTCGCCGGCGGGGAGCTCGTCATCGCCACCGACGACGAGCGCCGCGACCCGGCCCTGCTCCAGACCCGTATGCGCGAGGACGGGGTGACCGTCGCGGAGCTGCCGCCCGCGCTGCTGCCCCTCCTCGACCAGGCCGGGCTGCCCGCCCTGCGCCTGGTGTCCGTCGGCGGCGAGGCGTTCCCCGGCAGGCTGGTCGCCGAATGGACCACGGGGGACCGCCGGTTCGTCAACGGGTACGGACCCACCGAGGCCACCGTCGCCGTCACCCTCATGGACTGCACCGGCAGCTACGACCGCAACCCGCCCATCGGCCGGCCCATGACGGGCCACCAGGCGTTCGTCCTCGACGACCGGCTGCGCCCGGTGCCGCCCGGGGTGCCCGCCGAACTGTGCGTCGCCGGCCCCGGCGTCGCCCGCGGCTACCTGGGCCTGCCCGAGCTGACCGCCGAGCGCTTCGTCACCAACCCCTACGCCGACGGCCCGGAGACCGAGCGCCTCTACCGCACCGGCGACCTGGTGCGCTGGCTGCCGGGCGGCAACCTGGAGTTCCTCGGCCGCACCGACCGCCAGGTGAAGCTGCGCGGACACCGCATCGAACCGGGCGAGGTCGAGGCCGTGCTCATGAGCCACCCGCGCGTCCAGCAGGCCATCGCCCTCGCCCAGCCCGCCGCGGGCGGCGACAAGATGCTCGCCGCGTACGTCACCGTCGAACAGGTCGGCGCGTACGCCTCCGAAGTCGTCGACGCCGAAGTGCTGCGCGCCTACGCCGCCTCCCGGCTCCCCGGCTACATGGTCCCCGTGGTCGTCGTGCTGGACGAGCTGCCGCTCACCCGGCACGGCAAGGTCGACATCACCGCGCTGCCGCTGCCCGTCGACCACGCCACCACCGGCGGCACCCCGCCCCGCGACGAGATCGAGGAGCAGATCTGCCGCGACATCCTCACCCCGCTGCTGGAGTGGTCCAGCCCCGACGTCGAAGGCGACTTCTTCGCGCTCGGCGGCAGCTCGCTCCAGGCGACCATCGTCGTCTCGCGGGTCCGCGCCGTCTTCGGCATCGACATCGCGCTCGCCGACTTCTTCGGCCGCCCGACCGTCGCCGGACTGGCCGACCTCGTCCGCGCCGCGCAAGCCGAGGCGGCCGGCGAACAGGACCGGCTGCTGGCGGTCTTCGACCAGATCGAGAACATGTCCGACGAGGAGGCCGCCGCCCTGCTCAGGTCCCTGCAGACCCCGGACGGCGCCTGATGACCGCCCCATCGGACGCGGGGGTCGACCAGGCGCTCGCCGCCCTCCCGGAGTCCAGACGCGAACTGGCCCGCATGCTGCTGGCCGCCCGGCGCCCCGTCCCCGCCCGGCCGGCCCCGCGCTCCGGCGCGGGGCCGGTCCCGGCCACCGCCCTCCAGGCCCGGCTGCGGCGACGCGAGCACGTCCGGCCGGGCGCCGGCACCGGATCGCACGCCGTGCGGCTCACCGGGCGCCTCGATCCCGGACGGCTGCGGGACGCGCTCACCGGCGTGCTCGCCCGTCACGAGGCGCTGCGCTGCCGCATCACGGACGCCCCGGACGGCGGCCGCCCCCAGCTGACGGTGGACGACGGGCCCACCCTGCGGCTGACGCGGACCGACCTCACGGACCGCACACCCGCCGAACGGGAGGACGCCGTACGGCGGGCGGTCACCGAGAGCGCCGGGACCGCCCTGTCCCTGGAGACCGGCGAGACCAGCGCTTTCCGGCTGCTGACCGTCGGCCCCGAGGAGCACGTGCTGATCCTCGCCTCGCACCTCGCGGTCTTCGACGGCTGGTCGTCCGGGGTGTTCCTCACCGACCTCGCGGCCGGCTACCGGGACGGTGCGGCCGGCCTCGCCCCACCGGAACTGCAGTTCCCCGACTACGCGGACTGGCAGCGGCGCTGGCTCGCGTCGCCGGACGGCGCCGCCGAACTGGAGCGCCGGCGGGCCGCGTTCGCCGGCGTCCCGGCGGCGCCCCGCGCCGAGGGCGGCTTCGAGCGCGGCCACCTGCCGGTGCACCTGGACCGCGGACCCGGCAGCGCGCTCGACGCCGGACTGGCCCTCGGCGCCGCCGAGGGGGCCACCCCCTTCATGACGCTGCTCGCGGCCCTCGCGGTGGTCCTCGCCCGCCGCGACGGGAGCACCGACGTCGTCGTCGGCACCCCGTCCGCGGGCCGCTTCGCGACCCAGCTCGAAGGCGCGGTGGGGCAGTTCACCACCGTGGTCCCGATCAGGATCGACCTGTCGGGGGATCCGTCCTTCGCCCGGCTGCTGCACCGCACCCGCGCCTCGGTGGCCGACGCCCTCGGGCACCAGCGACTTCCCGTCGACGAGCTCTTCACCGACGGGACCCAGCCCTACAGCGTCCTGTTCGCCCTCCACAACTACCCGGCCGTGTCCTTCGGCCTCTCCGGAATCGAGGTGAGCCAGCTGCCCGGTCCCCCCGCACGCCACCTGGAGCTCTACAGCCCCGACCCCGCCGCCACCCTGGCCTGCATCGGCCTGGTCGAACGCGACGGCGAGATCGGCGGAACAGCCGAGTTCAACCGCCGGGCCGCCGCACCCGAGGACGTGACCGCGCTGCTCACCGGCATCGAGGACGTCCTCAGGCACGCCGCCGTATCGCCCGCCGCCCCCGGGATCATCAACCGCTAGCCCTGGGAGTATCCGTTGCTCACCACCGAGTTCTACCGGGCGCCCGCCGACTGCGGCCTCGTCCGTTCCGGCGACGGCGTGCCCCGTACGCCCATGCGCGCCCTCCGCGAGGAGATCCACGACGTCCTGGTGTCCGCACCCGTCGCCGCAGCCCGGCGCACCCGCGACCCCCGTCCCGTCCACCGGGCACTCGGCGAGGCCGGTCTGCTCGCCCCGCAGTGGCCCGAGGAGTACGGCGGCCGGGGGGTCAGCCAGGTCGCCGCCGCCGTGCTCGTCGAGGAACTGGCGATGCACGACGTGCCCGACCTGCTGCACACGCTGACCGTGCAGATCGTCGGCTCCACCCTGCTCAATGTCGCGAGCCCCGCGATGAAGGCCCGGCACCTGCCGGGGTTCGCGGCCGGCACCGCCTTCGGCTGCGTGCTCTTCAGCGAGCCGCAGGCCGGATCCGACCTCAACATCCTGTCCACACGCGCCGTTTCCGACGGGAACGGCGGCTACAAGCTGTACGGGACCAAGGTCCACTCGCTGTTCGCGGGACTCGCCGACTACGGACTGTGCCTGGCCCGCGGCGAGGACGACGCCTTCAGCCTGTTCCTCGTCCCCCTCGCCCAGAAGGGCGTCACGATCAGAGCCGTCCCCGGCATCGGGGACGACGCCTTCCACGAGGTCACCCTCGACGGCGTGGCCGTCACCGCCGACGACGTGGTCGGCTCGATCGGCCAGGGCTGGGCCATCGTCGTCAAGACCCTCGCCTTCGAGCGCACCGGACTCGACTACTACGTCAAGGCCCTGCGCTGGTACCGCGCCGCCGTCGAACGGCTGGAGGCGCACACCGACCGGCTGGAGGCCGGCCAGCACGACCAGATCGGCCTGGCCAAGCTCAACGCCCGGCTGCTCGCCGCCGGCACGCTCGTACGGCGCGTCCTGACCCGGCTCGACCGGGGCGAACTCAACGAGGACGAGGCCGCGGCGGCCAAGTGGTACACCACCGAACTCGCCGCCGAGGTCGCCTGGTGGGCGGCCGAACTCGACGGCGACCGCAGCATGACCCTCGACGACCCGGAGGTCGACGGGGTGGCACACCCACTGGACTCGGCGATGCGCGACGCCCCCGGGATGCGGATATCCGGCGGCACCGCCGAAATGATGCTGGAGACGCTGGCCCGGCTGCGTCTCGACTCAGGGGCGGAGGTACGGCCGTGACACAGAGCGCGACGACGGAACAGGACGCCGGCGGCAGGATTCCCGCCGAACGGTGGCGGGAGCGCGAGGAGGAGGACTCCCTCTTCCGCCAGCTCCGCCTCACCGTCCGCCAGGGCCTGGAGCTCGACTCCGGCGGCACCGCCGAGTGCGCCTGGGTGGCCCTGACGCAGGTCGGCGCCTGGGAGTTCGCTCTGCCCATCGACCGGGACGGGCTCGACCTCGGGCAGGCCGTCATCGCGATGGTCTGCGAGGAGGCGGGGAACGCGATGCAGCCGCTGCCGCTGACCGACACCCTGCTCGCCCTCGACCTGCTGGCCGGGCTCGGCCCGCTCGCGCCGGAAGGGATCGAGGGCCTGCTGGACCGGGTCCGGGCCGGTGAGCACCCCGTGGCCCTCCCGGGCCGGCTGCCGGACCCGTGCGGAGCGGTTCCGCCCGGCATCACATGGAAGCCGGACGGCGACAGCGGCGGTGTCGTCCTGACCGGCACGGGAGGGCCCTTCGCCGCCGGTGTCGCTCCCGGCTCGCTGCTCGTCCTCGCCGACGGGCCCGACGGGTCCTGCGTGGTCCTCGTGGAACTGCCGGCGGCGGGGGTCGAGTTGCGACCGCTGCGCGACCACGGCGGGGGAGCGGTCTCCAGTGCGGTCTTCGACGACGCCCGCATTCCCGCCGAGGCCGTCCTGCTGCGCGGGATCGCCGCCGAACAGGCCCTGGCCCGGGTGGGGCTGCGGGCGGCCGTGCACCAGGCGTCGCTTCTCGCCGGCATCACCGCCGCGGCGCTGACCGCCGTGGTGGCCCGGATCAGGAGCCGCCGTCAGTTCGGCCAGGCGCTGGTCAAGCACCAGGGGCCGCGACTGCGGGTGGCCGGGCTGCTGGCCCGTCTCGACGCGGTCCGCTGGGCGGTCGGGGACGCGGCCAAGGACCTCGACGAGGACCGTCTCACGCCCGGCGAGGCCGCGGGCCTCATCGCCCTGACGGCCGAGACGGCCCTGGACGTGACCCGCGACGCGGTCCACCTGCACGGCGCGTCGGGCCTGGTACGGGACGGCCTGGTCGCCGGCTGCTACCGCCGCGCCGCCTGGGAGGCCCTGCGCTGCGGCCGCCCCGCCCGCCTGTGGGACACGGCGGCGCACATGCCCTGACGGCCGGTCGCCCCGGGCCGGGTGCCCCCGGGCGGCCGGCCCGGGGCCGGGCGGAGCCGCTGCCCACGTTCGGGCTCAGGTTGCAGAGCTCCTTCCTCCTGCGGATCGAGCCAAGCCGCACTGCCGGGGCTGCGGCGACGGATATCGTGATCAGACGCCTTCGGGGGAGGGACAACCCATGGACAGTCTCGTCGACAGGTACAAGGCCCTCTGCTGTGGTGCCCTACTCGTCGCCGAGTCAGCCGAGGAGGCGTATCGCCTCGGCGCTCTTGACCGGTTCCTCAAGCCGTGGGTCCGGGGGCGGCTCGACTCGCTGGGGGCGCTGCTGCAGAGCTGCGACACCAGACACGAGCTGGCTGAGGACACCCGACGCCTGGCAAGAACAGCTTCCGAATACTCCCAGCTGCGGAGCGAGTTGTTCTCCGACGTCCATCACACACGCCCTGAGCCTCCATGGCGCATTGTGGATGCAGGGGCGCTGGCGATCCGGGCGCAGTCCGGAGTGCTGTTGAAGCAGCCGGCATTCGTGCTGCAGCGACTCGCGGCCGTGTCGGAGGTGCCTGGTGCCGCCACCTGGGAATTCACCGTGATCGACAATCCGTCCGATACCAGTGACACGGGCACCTCCTTCGTGGTCATGGTGTCCACCGGAGACCACAAGGGCGGCGTGCCCGTTCAGGTGGCGAAGGAGCTGGAGGACAACCGCGTCTGGTACCAGCAGCTCGAGTACGGCTTCTACGCCTTGGACATCAGGCCGTTCCTTCCCGCGATCTACGATCCGGACCGCCACCGGAAGTAGCCGGTGGGGGGATCCGGCTCGAGCGGGACCGGCGCAGTACGGTGTGCGATCGCGGTGCCATGCGCAGAATGGGCCTCATGAACGAGGAGCGCCCCGGCACCACGGAACAGGACCAGCGGAGCGGCAAGGGGCGCCGCCACGTCGTCGAGGTGAGTGGGGGACGCCCCAGGCAGTGGACATTCGAGGTGCTCGATCAGGACCGTTGGTTGCGCCTCACCGAGCACGAGCGGAAGTCGGAACGACACCGGGCGATCAAGCGGCGCCAGAATCGTCGGCGCCGACAGCGCATCCGCGAGAGCGGCCCTCGCGACGTCTACACGCTTGAACTGATCGGGGACCGCGACGGGTGGCGCTGCGTGATCTGCCGCAGCGCCGTAGACCGAGCGTTCGTGCAGCCGCACCCCTGCTCCCCGAGCGTCCATCACCTCGTCGAGATCGTCGCCGGTGGCACCGACACCCTCGACAACGTCGCCCTCGCCCACCGGTTCTGCAACAGCGACTCGTACACATGGGGCCTGAAGAGACCCGCCGTGGCCAGGGAACGATTGGCAGATCGCGTACTGTACGGCAAGCACGCACCAGGGCGACGCGACCGATTGCCCGACGAGGACGCTGTGGCCCTGGCCGCTGAGATCACGGGAAGCGTCGAGGACGGATAGACCGCGTCCTGCAGACCTGCCCGGGCTGTCGGAGGCGTCGTCTACCGTTCGAGTCATGGCGCTGACTGACATCACGCGGTCCGAGATTCTGCAGGCCGCGGCAGAGTGCGACCGGCTTGGCAGGGATCCGTTCCTGCAGAGGTACGGCTTCGGGCGTGCGCGCAGTTACCTGCTCCTGATCGACGGGAAGGAGTACGACTCAAAGGCCGTTGTCGGGGCCGCGCATGGCTACCTCCCTGGACAGGAACCGCTGCGAGCACGTGACGCGCGCTTGTCCGGCGGCCACGAGCATGCCGCCGAACTGCTGCGTAACCTTGGGTTCCCTGTAGTCTTTCGGGTGCCTGGCACCGATACGACACCGGTCGAACTGATAACCCGCGTCGAGAAGTTGAGGATCGGCAGGACTTCCTCCGGGCCTCGCCTCTACCAACCGATCACCCTCCTGTGGGCCATCGGCCGGGCAACTCGTGGTGAGCCACGCATTCTCTCGTGGGCCGAGACCAACGAGGCGCTGACAGATTTGCTCACACGGCACGGCATGCGCGGCGAGCGGCCACGCCCCGACTATCCGATCGCTGCCCTCCACCACGCCGGTCTGTGGACCCTTCAGGACCACTCCGGGGCTGTACCTCCTGCTCATGGCGACTCGACGCTCAAGCGCTGGTTTGCCGATCAGCGACCGTCCGGAGGTCTTGCCGCACCTCTTCACGACGCCGTGCATCGTTCGGGGCAGACCCGTATTGCGCTGATCGAGACGCTCGTCGACCGGTTCTTCGAGGGACTCGACGAGACTCCGCTCCTCAACGATGTGGGCCTGTACGACGACACGGTGGCCGATGACGCCGACCCCGGCACGTCCATACCCGCAGACCCGGTGGCCATGGCGGCTCGGTACGAGAGGTGGTGCCGTCTCGTCGAGCGACGCGAGGAGTCGACCCAGGGCCGCAGACAGGAGCACGTCTCCCGCGATCCGATTCGCTCCAGCACGGCCCGGAACGCGGTGCTCTTCCGAAGCCAGGGGCGCTGTGAGAATCCTCCTGCCACGGGCAGCCGGCGGATGTCACGGACAGCGGAGCTCCCATCCTCGAAGTCGACCACATCGAGGAGATAGCCGACGAAGGACGCGACCACCCGAGCCAGATGATCGCCCTCTGCCCGAACTGCCACGCGGTCAAGACGCGAGGACGAACCCGTCACGAACTGCGCGGTACGTTCCTCGAGGTCGCGCTCGCCCGCCACCTTCGAATGCTGCCGCCGCAGGACGAGTGAGCGCTGCACCGAACACCTCTCGTTCATGCAGGCAGACGGGTCCAACGACACTGACTCCGCCAACCCCGACCACGCAGCACAGCAACACCGACGCCGCGTAGGAATCCCATGACCGACCTCACTGCCCTCACCCGGCTCTGCCCGCCTTCGGAACCGGCCATGAGCATCCGCTGGGATGGGCCGCAGCCCCTCCACGATCAGCCGCGAGATACGACGCAACCGACGCACCATGCCCAACGGAGGCCGGTCCTACCGGCCGCACACCGCCCAGCGTCGTGCCGAATCGCGCCGGCCACGTCCGAAACTCGGCAAGATCGGCCAGAGTCCCGAGCTGCGGGACTTCATCCCCCGAGCAGATCTGCCAGGCCCTGCGGGCACGCTTCCCTGATCGGCCGGAGATGCACGTGACCCACGAGACGATCTACCAGGCCCTCTACGTCCAGAGCCGCGGTGAACTACGGCGGGAACTGACCCGCACCCTTCGCACCGGCCGGGCCCGCCGACGCCCGCGGCGCCATGCCCACAAGCGTGTCTCCCGCCCGATCAAGGACATGATCATGATCAGCGACCGGCCTGCCGAGGCCGAGGACCGGGCGGTTCCCGGACACTGGGAAGGCGACCTCATCATCGGCAAGGACGGACGATCCGCCATCGGGACGCTGGTCGAGAGGTCCACCGGCTACGTGATGCTCGTGCACCTACCCCCACGGCCACAGCGCCATCGCGACCCGCAACGCGCTCGCCCCAACCGTCCAGACTCTCCCACCGTATCTGTGGCGTTCCCTGACCTGGGACCAGGGCTCGGAGATGGCCGCCCACAGGAGCTTCACCGTGGCCACCGACATCCCGGTCTACTTCTGCAACCCGGCCAGCCCTTGGCAACGCGGATCAAACGAGAACATCAACGGCCTGCTGCGGCAGTACTTCCCCAGGGGAACCGACCTGACGAGCCACACGCCCGAGCACCTCGCGGCCGTGGCCGCCGAACTCAACAGCCGCCCACGCAAAACGCTCGGCTGGAAACCCCAGCCGAGCGCCTCGCCAAGCTACTGGACCTAAAGCGCGTTGCAGAAGGCGGCAGGATGGGCATTTTCCCTGTATGGGTGGGGTGTTGAGGGCTGAGACGATGTGGGTGGAGACATTCACGGGGT